>JAJRZN010000015.1 GCA_024275235.1 Deltaproteobacteria bacterium | reverse complement strand
GGGCTTTCCCTTTTTCGTTCCTCTCTATCTGCCTACCACCACAATGCGGATTCACGGCCCCGTCACCCATGAAGCCGACACCCTGGAGACCATTGTCGGCGGTCAGATGACCTATCGCTATTTTCCAGTACGTGATGCCGAACTGGCGGCCCATTTAGAGTATAACAATCTTAAGGAAGGTAAGTTCGACCTTGGCGGCGGCCTCAGTCTGACCACTAAATATCTCAATCATCCCATTCTCTGTCTCGGTTATCGTTTTGAATATCGCGGCAAGGTATTCTGTACCGCCTTTGACACGGAGACCTATAATAATATTTTCTGTACCGATCCCGACGATCCCTCTTATGATGAGGCCATGGCCCAGGAAGGCGAGCTGGTGGCCATGGAGCAGAACCAAGTAATGGAGAATTTTCTAAAAGAGGCGGATCTGGTCATTTATGATGCCCAATATACCAGGAAGGAGTACGAGGAATCAAAGATGGGCTGGGGGCATTCTTCCATGGAATATGCCATTCAGGTTGCCAGACGCTGCAAAATCAAAAAAATGGCAATGTTTCATCATGATCCCATGCGTACCGATGCCGAAATGGATGAGCTGAGTGCGAGATATTGCCTGAGCGCTCAGAATGGCGGGCCGGAGGTGTTTTTTGCCCGTGAGGGAATGGAAATTAAACTTTGAGCCGTACCCCGATAAGTTAATAATTCAGCAAATAATGCCGATAGGTAGTAATATCACCGGAGAGGCATCAACGTTGATGCTGCCGCCATAGTATAATAGTTCAGGAGGATTATATGACGGTTTGGGAAATCAAAAAGCCACTGGGTCAGACTCCTGCTCCGCCAAAGCCCATAAAGAAAGAGATAGTGCCGGTTACGCCGGTGAGCACTATACGGGCAATTGACCGCCTCTTTTTACGCCGGGATCAGAACCACAATCAGGCCAAGAGGCATAAGGGGCCGGTTTCCAGGTCTCAGGCGACCTCAATACGGGAGATAAGGCTGCTGGTACAGCGCCTGAATGATAATCTTTCGGCCTGCGGTATCATGATTCATCTCGTAATCGCCAGAAGTGATGATGACTGGGGACTGGATATCTATGACTGCTCCGATGGTGTCGAGTGCCGGATTATCCACAACATGGCCATTGATTTTGATGCCCTGAGCGGCCTGCTCGCTAATCTCCAGCAGGAAGTTGGTATTATGATGGACAGGGTGCTGTAAAAAAATTTAATATTTCTGGTATGGCGGCATATTGGTACGTTTCGCCATCGCCCTTACCACATCAAATTCAGCATCCGTGGCCGGCTCATAGCCATCGTCTCCAGCCTGTTTCAATACCTTCAATACCTCACCGTCATAAGCCACCGTCGTCTTTTTGTTGATACCGACAAGGGCTTCCTTAAACTTTTTGGCAAAGGCGGCGCTCACCCGCTGAGTAACCGCGAAATTACAATAAGGGATAATCTCACCGCGAGCCAGAATCCGAAAATCATCTTTGGATATTTTATTCTCCGCGATCATTCTCTGCACATCAGCGAGAGGCAGAGCCCCGGCATCATAACGATGAAAGAGAACGGCATAGGCCACCTTTTCGTGTTTGTCGGAACCTTTGGGTACCGTGTAAAAGGCCAGATCTTTGTCGGGATTAATGCCATGGTGCTGCAGAATATCTATCTGGCTCATGAAACCGGTGGGAGCCAGGGTGGGGCCGAAAATCATGGTTTTGCCTTTCAAATCTTCGATTCGTTTGATATGGCTGTTTTTGAGGGTGATAATTACCCCCTGAGACATGGAACCGAGGGAGTCTTTTTTTTCGGTGGCCAGAACCCTGATACCATGATAACGGTGCATAATAATGTAAAGCAGTGAATTGGTGTGGGTAAAATCCAGATCATCAACCCTCTTGCCAAAATCAGTGGTATCAATGGCCTCCATTGCAAAATTTACACCCAGTTTTTTGCTGAGATAAGCGGTAAGCGGTTTAAAACGGGCGTTTGTCTCTTTACGGCTGTTACATATCATGTACCCTATCTTATAGGTCGGCAGCTTGGCGGAGGGCTGGCTGTTGCCGAGCTTTTTGCTTGCAGACGAACTATGCTTGGGAGCGGAGGTACAAGAAGCGAGCAGCAAAAAGCCGCAGATGATAATGGCAATATGTCTCATTATTCAGGGTCTCTATGTTAAATTAGTTTTTTGCGTTTCAGGAAATCCCTGGCCACATTACGGGGCTTTTTACCATCCTCGACTTTTTTCATCAGGCTCTTATAGCTGCGGTTGGATACCGCGCCGGACAGTTTATTCAACACCCTGGGCAGCAGGGGGAAGTTATTTAAGACATCACGACGCAGGAGGGGAGCGCTCTCTGAATGACGACCGTCAGCCTGGGTATTTTGATAACCGAATGGGTTCAGCCAGATAATGTTTAATTTTCGGGCAAATATTTTTTTAGCGGTTAGATAGTCTTCATCAGGCTTACCACTGGGTGTTTTTTTCAGCACCCGCAGGGCGTCAATGGTATCTTCAACCATAATATCAACCCTGCTCTCCTCTTTATTAGAGGCGGCGGCCTTATAAAGAGCGGCGTTATTATCAAAATAACGGATCTGAACGGTGGTCCCGGTACGTTCGTTGATTAACAGAGAGACCATCTCGGCCATGAGTTTGTCATGGTTTGACTGCAAAGCCCCAATATAGAGGGTACGTCCCACACAGGCCTGAACAAAATTAGCGGCCCCAAGACAGAGACCCATGATAACGAGCAGGCGGATGATATTTCGTAACATTTTTATCTCCTGTGATACTTTTTAGACGCTTACTGTTGACGGTTACAAGTTTAATTTTTTCTGCCGCAGCCCTTTACGGGGCATAGCGGGATTTGAACATTACGCCGCTGTTCAAGTTTCATGTTATACACCCGTGCTAAAACCAGGTCAACGAGACGTATTGCCTGGCCAATATGGCGCCGCGGGTGTTTCACCGCCTCTTCAAGATCGTGGATTGAAAAATTTTTATTAATCTCCGGCACCTCATGCAGTTTCTGTACAAGATTCGCCAAACCCGTGCAGTCCATAGCGGCCTGGTAGATAATCTGATGGGCAGACTGCTTGCCTGTTTTTTTACCGATAACAAACATCAGGGCCTCAGAGCATACCATAATGGCGGCCTTATCAAGGTTACTGGTTATTCTTTCTCTGTTAACCTTTAAGCCGCCTAATATTTTTTTCATCAGATTCAGGGAGGCGCAGGAATAGAGAGCGGCCTCAGTCAGGACGGCCCACTCCAGGCGGACAGCCCGGTAATCACGTTCATGTTCATTAAGCAGGCAGTCAAGGCCGGCCGCGGCATTGTTCTTGACTAATTTGGCTAACACTACGACCTGTTCACAGAGTTCCGGGTTTTTCTTATGGGGCATGGTGGAGCTGCCAATCTGCCCCAGCTTAAAAGGCTCGGCCAGCTCACCAATTTCCTCTCTCGTTAACTGGCATATTTCATTGGCAATTCGGCCCAGACCGCCGGTGGTCAGGGCCAGATTGGAGATGAATTCGGCCGTCCGATCCCGGCAGGCATGCCAGGCGGTGTCCGGCACCCCCAGCCCCAGATCAAGAGCAAACATATTTAATAATTCAAGTGAGTTATCCGACAAGGAGTCCATGCTGCCGGTACCGCCGAATAACTGGCAGACCAGGAGACGCCCCTGACACTCCGTCAGCCGCTGCTGGTTGCGGAGGGTTTCATCCAGCCAGCCGGCTATTTTGAGCCCCAGGGTTGTGGGCAGGGCCGCCTGGCCATGGGTGCGGCCAATCATGCTCAGATCTTTATATTTATTCGCCAGCCCCGCCAGCAGCTGGATTATATGGGCGAGGTCACGTTGAATGATGGCGCATATTTCTTTTAACTCCAGGGCCTGAGCGGTATCCTGAATGTCCTGGGTGGTGGCTCCAAAATGAATATATTCTCCTGTTTTGTCAGCGGTTACCCGCTGCCATTCCCGTAAAAGCGGCACCAGAGAATGACCGGTGAGAGCAATATCATTTTTTACTGCCTGGAGATCAAATTGATCTAAGCTGGCGGTCTCCTGCAGCCGTTCAGCGGCGGCGGCCGGGATAATACCCAGCCGGGCCTGGCAGCGCAGCAGGGCGCTCTCCACCTCCAACCAGCGCTGCAGACGTCTTTTATCACAGAATATCCGCCGGGCCTCTTCCGTGGCGTATCCATGGCTGAAAAAAGCGGAATCAGTGATATGGGCGCGAATATCACATGGGCTCATGATTTTCTCCAGCCCGGTTTCCCTGGCGGCGGGCAGTCGTCTCCATAATAACGTCATCCACAATCTGAGCTGCCAGGCCGGTATAATTTTCCGGGTGATCGAGATTATTCAGATCAACTGGACTGAGAACCTCCTTGATTTCAGGACTGGCGCTCAATAAATCCTTTAATGATTGTTTTTCTGCCTGAGCCCGTTTGATAAGCGGGCTCAGGGCCTCGTGAGCCCGCTTTTTGCCCATGACCGCGCTCAAACGGAACAAAAGCCATTCCGAGAGAATCATTTCCTTGTGGCTGAGGAGATTTCGGCGCATGGCATCCGGGTTGACCTCTAAATTGCTCAATACCTCTTGCAGGTATTGAAGAGAAGTCAGGATGTAAACGGATATTTGGGGTATTGCCAGCCATTCCGACCACAGGGCCCGGGGATCGCGCTCATCTTCATGAATCATGGCCTCCATAATAACCCCGCTCAGGGAGCGGATATGACTGTTCATGGCGGCAATCCGTTCACAGATTACCGGGTTACGTTTATGGGGCATGGTACTGCTGCCGGCGGTTTGGCCGCTGGGGGGCGACTCCCGCAGCTCCATAATCTCGGTCTTGCCAAGTTGAAATATTTCATTGGCGATTTTAGCGGCAGTGGCGCTGAGCATGGCAAAAAAGCAGCCGGCCTCGGCTATATTGTCGCGCGCTGTATGCCAGGATATGGTGCTGACCCCAAGACCTAATCTGTCCATGGTCAGACGTGCCACCTCCCGCCCCTGTCTGCCCAGGGCGGACATCGTTCCCACCGCGCCGCTTAACTGGCCCTTAAGCAGACGGGGCCTGAGTTCTTCGAGGCGCCGGCAGTGGCGGCCCAACTCGCTGAGCCAGACCGCGCTTTTCAGTCCGAAGGTGATGGGGACGGCCTGCTGGCTGTGAGTACGACCGATCATTGCCTGATTACGGTAGCGCCGGGCCATATCAAGGAGTAAATCTTCGATCTGGAGCAGATTATCTTTAATTATCTTGAGAACCTGCCTGAGGGCGATTATCTGGCCGCTGTCAATAACATCCTGGGTGGTGGCACCATAATGGACAAATTCACCGGCCGAACCGCAGGCCCGGCGCAGGGCCTTGATAACCGGTATAAGGGAATTGCGGTTGCGGGTATATTCCTTGGCAATAGCAGCCAGGTCAAGGTTGTCAAGCCGGGCCTTGTCCTGAATTATCCCGGCTGCCGCAGCAGGAATAATCCCAAGCTCGGCCTGGCTGAGGGCCAAGGCAGCCTCAAAATCCAGCCAGTTCTGAATACGACTGGTCTCCGCGAATATCTCCCGTCCCTTCGGGGTGGAGAACACATCGGCCTGCAACTTAAAATCAAAGGGATGAATTGGCATTTTTTTACACGCTTCAAGGATGTTTCATTACGGATAGAAGCACCGGTTACCCGGCGCTCCCCCCACAGACCCGTACGTGAAGACTCCGAAGGCTCTGCGATTTATCTCGGCACGAGGAACATTTATCTTATGCTCGGCTCCAACTGGTAAGGTTTACCGCTCCGTTTTATATGCTCACAATATTTACAGGCTGCGGCACTTAAAGGAATATTTAAGCGCCGGCCAATGCTGATGGTCTCTCGTACTATTCTGCTCATAGCCTCGTGCATATAGGCCAGCACCGCCGCCGCGCTGGGGGTCTTGCCGGGCGCAAAGAGGCCGTTCATGGATAATGAGCCGCCGCAGCCCGCCAGAAAAGAGGGCAGACACGGTATCCGGCGCTGAAAAAGGATGGCATCCGCCTCCTCGGTTACGGCCAGATTGGCTCCCGGCACCAAGGCTTTGGCCTGAATATTAAAGGCGTTGGCACTGGTAATGGTATTTTCAATGGCGGCCGGGATCATAATATCGCAGGGAGTATCATAAATGGCTGTTCGGGGCAGACTGCTTATTCCAGGGCCGCTGAAATCAGGGGGTAATATAGTACCGGCATGGTCGAGAAGAGCCGCGGTATCAAGAGCAAAGCCATCCGCGGCCCGCAGGCATTGATGGACATCCGCCACCGCCCGGATCTGAACCCCGGCGGCGAGGAGAGTGGCAATAGTGGCGCGGGCCAGGGTACCAAACCCCTGCACCGCGGCCGTGGCCCCGGAATAAGGAATTTCAAGATCATCCAAGACGGCCAGGGCTGCCGCCCCCACCCCGTATCCGGCCCTGATCCGCCCCAGTGACCAGCCTGGCAGGGCCTCCTGATTCAATACCTCATAGCGTTTAAGAAAGTCCGGCAGCGCCATACCCTGGGCCTGAGCAATGGCCATTTTAACGGAGGGAATACATAGGCGGGCGGCGATTTCTTCTAATTCCGCCATACTGGTATTGAGATCCGGCCCCATGGAATAATTCTGCTCAATACAGGGTTTAATGGCAGCCATGAAACGACGCATGGCATCAAGCTTGCCGGGGGCGGCCGGGTCATAATCAATGCCGCATTTCGCCCCGCCGATGGGCAGACCGATAATCCGCATCTTCATGGTCATATTACGGGCCATTTTAATAAGATGATCCTGGGTCAACCCCTTCTGCACCCGCATACCACCCGCCGCCATGGAGAAACTTAAATCATCAATCACCAGCCAGCCGCGAAACTGCTCCAGCGGATCAAGATATTCAATTATCAAGGCTGGAGTATCCGCCTGGTTCATGGTCTTGGCGACGCGCATTTTTTTATTCCCGCCCCGGTTATTCTCGCGGCTGACAGAGGGGTGACAAGGGCTCTGCCCAGATCTGGATCACATTGATGGTCAAATATTCCGGTTCTTATAATCCTGAGATCATCCCCGCCCCACCAGTTGCCGCTTATCCGCAGATTCCACTTCTGTTTAGCACCTAATTTCAAATTATAATCATCATTGGCGTAAATATTATTGTTAATAATTTCCAGATGCCCTTCATTCCAGGGCCGGCCGGTATGACCGGGGTCAAAGAAATCGACAATATTCTGCCCTGAAGGTACCAGCAAAATACCCACATGATTATGACTGATATTGTTAAATTTTATTTCCACCGGCCCTTCCATACGGGTGAAGCGGATAGCAATATTGTTGTCTCTGAATTCATTATGATCAATCTTGAGTTTGACTCGTCCAAAACGTAACCCCTCGTTATTATGCATAAAGAGACAGTTTGTCACCGTCGCGGTGGAAAATTGAACCTGCAGGCCGCTGAAGGCGTATTGAAAGTGGCAATAATCAATAACACTTTTCTGACCGGAGGTAAATAACAGGACATAAGACCAGTCCCGCGGTTGGGGATTAGACTCCGCGGAACGAAAAATGATGGGCCTGGCCGCTGATCCCTGGGCCAGCAGACGACCCAGAACCCTGATTTCACCATCGCCCACTCCATCATCATTCTGATCAAGACGGCGGAAGGCAATTATGGTACCTGGAGATATGGAAAGGGTAACGCCCCGGCCCACCACCACCACGCCCTTAATTATAATCCGACCGGACCAGATGGTATCCTGGCGAATTACCATATTACCGATCTCCATGCCTGGCATCCCTGCGGCGTTAAGTGGTAATAATAGCAGCAGGATTAAAACAACTCTATTCAGGGGGATTTTCATGGCATAATGGCGTCGTAGCATGATGGAGTCGTAAAAAGTCCGATCTACGGCGTTGTGGCGTTTCGGCAGACCTTCGGCATACCATATGTATGGCCGAAGCCCTGCCTAACCACCACGCCTCGGAGTCTCACTGTATTCGCTTACCTGTATATCGAACTTTTCGCAGTCTTCACTTAGCTGATTTAGCCGTCTTTAGTTAGTGATGGACTTTTCGTTTCATGACAAGCATGTTAACTACGAGTCCATCATGGCATTATATGACTGACCTTGATCTGGATACCGGTTCGAAATTTACCGGTTCCAACCTTGATACAGTGGTTGCTGTTACCCTCATAGAGGCCGTAATATTCCCCGGCAGCCGGGGCCTCGCCCATACGTTGACGGACCACGAGATAATAAGAACCAGCCGGCAGTTCCAGGCGGAAAAAGCCCTGTTTATTGCTGCGGGTCATGTATTTTGATTTAAAGCGGACAATATACATCTCAAAGAGCCGCTGGTCGTCAGCGCTATAGGCCGATATGAGCAGGCCGCCGACCGGGCGGTCTGCAAGATTGGTAATCCTACCGGCAATAACGGCGAAATCCCGGTTTCCCGCCTGGCGGCCGGGGCTGATGACAGTGGTATTTTCAAGGGAGTCACGGCGGCGCTGACGTTCATGGCCCGCCCTGGGGTCGAGGGCTCTGGCATTTAAAAAAGAATCAATATCATCACGGGGATAGCAGTACAAATCGACCTGACAATCCAAAGCCGGTTTTATTGTTATCGGGGAGGCCGCCGAGAAACAGAACAAATCCCCCTGTTTTAAAGGTCCCATGGCTGATGCGGCATGACGCTGACGGGCAAAAATCATATAACGGCCGGGCTCCAGATTAAACCAGAAACGGCCGTCATTGCCAATAGTATTGGTCAGTACCCCCATGCCCCGATATGGCACATCCCCGGTGTTGTACACAGAGACACTGCCCTGACGCAGGATCTTCCCCTTATATATAACCTGACCGCCAAGCCCCTGAAATCCGGCTTTGCAACGGGCCGGACGCGCGGGCAGGGCAAAAAGCGGCAGCCATTGCCTGCTGCCGTGTACCTCAATGGGATTACGGCCATGATAGGCATAAAGCTGACTCTTCGAATCCCGGGCGATAAAGAAATATTTACCCGCCGGCAGATCAAAATGATACTCACCCGGTTTTCTGCTCTTCCTGGCAATGACAGCCGCCCGCCCCTTAATCATATCCATGGCGCTGTGATAGGCCATGACCCTGGCATCTGATACCGGGCCGTTATGACTCAAGACAATACCATCAACCGCCGTGGCTGCCGAGATAGACGGCAGACAGAAAACGAGGATAAGAATAATGAGATTTTGGATAAACATTTTAGTAATTATTCAGCGAGGGCTATTCAACTTATAACTATTGGCAGCTCTTGAGCTTTATCGCCCTCATAAAAAGCCCTGATTATCGGCCTGTCAGGATTAACCATAGAAATAACAAACATAAACATCCGGCTCTGACGGCCTAGAACAGTATCTAACTCGGTGGGGGTGTCACGGATTTTATCATGATTCCAGGCCAGCCGGTGCATATGGTAGGTTCCCACCATCCGCATCCCTTTACGTCGCAGGACGCTCAGGGCCGAGTCGATTTCGCCGGGCTCGGCAACCCAGCCTCTCTGCTTAAGCGGGGTCTCTGAGGGCACGGCATGGGCTGCCATGGTATCGTCCATGAATGATTTATCGAGTTGTCGGCGGGCATTTTTCAGGAGAGGAATGGTATGGGCGATGGTCAGAAGCGGGCGATCAACACGGCCTCCCAGAATGCCAAAGGCCTTGGGCTCCTCAATTTCATGAGCCAGGTAACGGCCCTCTAATTTGCGCCGACAATGCTCCACCATAATCTGGAACTGACGGTCGGGTAAAAGTATGTTGGTAAGTTTGTCGCTAAAACGCATAAAAATAGCGCGTCATTTTTTTATTTAATTTAAATACTGGAGGCCGAAACTCAACCTCAGTGCCTTACCGAAATTACAATATCCAGTCTATTTGCAATAGGGTTAATATTCAAGATAAAATTCATAAAGGCCTGATGTTTCTTTTTCTTGCCCGACATCTGCGTTATACGAAGAGAATTTCCCTCAGAATATCAACTATATGCCTGCGGGAACTTTCCTCGCCTTCCTTGTTCTCAAGCAGGTAAATGAACCTGATGGACTCCGAAATTCATCATCTCTGAACAAAGACTAACTATACGATTCCTATGATGATTTGTGGCTACAGCACAAAATATAACTTTTTAATTGATCGGTATGCTAATTGCATTATATTTTAAACAAGGATCTTGAAAACCTGGGGATTTTATATTTTTCAAAATGCAACTGTATGCGGAGAACAGCGGTGAGAACAATCCAGAGAAGACAACAGGAAAGACGCGGTTTAGAAGAGCGGCGAAGCAAAGATCGAAGACAGCAGGAAAGGCGCCAGAAAGACCGGCGTGAATTTGAATACTATTTATTGATTAACAGCAAGAGAACAACAGGGAGACGGCAAGACGAAAGAAGAACGCATGCAAAACGTCAGGGCGCCAGACGCCGGGATGAAAGACGTAACGTTGAACGACGAATTGGAAAAAACATAAAAAATGATATTCTTTCGGAGCAAGAAAAAGAAATGTTTTATGACTTTTTCAACAAAAAAGTCAGATAAGGTTATACACTCCTCAAAATGGCATTGCCATATTTTTCCCCTTCTCTTTTTTTCTTTCATAACCAATCCATTATTTTTTCCGCAAATTCCTTTGCGACTCATATATCCCTGCCGATTACCAGGCTGAGCAAGTTACAAATCTGGTTTTTTTGAACTTTGGTCATAACCATTGACAAGAGTACAGGTGATGTATATCACATTATTAATGATTTATAACAACGGCAGGAAAGTATCCTTTTTTGCCGTTCCTTTTTACCCTTAATCTTAAAAGAGGACTCGAAGATAATGGATAAAACAAACAAGATTATTGTCCCCATTGACTTTACAAGCACCACGGACAAAGTAGTCAAGTACGCCGTCTCCGTAGCGGACAAAATGAACGCTCATGTTATTTTTCTGCACGTAGTCAATGACTTCCACGGCTATGACATGCTGCTTGTCCACCCGTCTTTTTCTGTCATAACAAACGACCTGAAAGAGAAGGCCGAAGAAAAAATAGCGGATCTTGTAGAGAATCACCAGGACCTCAAAGGTGGTGTTTCCGGTAAAGTCATTATCGGCAATGTGGCCAAAGAAATTGTAAATTTCGCCGCCCAGGAAAATGCTGAAATGATTATTATAGGAGCCCGCGGGGTCAGGGGACTGGAAGAGCTTCTGATGGGCAGCACGGCAAAGAAGGTACTTGATACCGCAATCTGTCCGGTACTCACCTTCCATCCATTCAGGGCCAGGAAATAAGCAGATTTACGATTTCAATCTGTCTTCCGGCAACCCCACCCACCAACCAGATTCAAGACAAAATTCTAAGCGGACAGCACTAAATAACAGAGGTTATCATGACTGAATCACAACCAGGCACCTCAGCGGACAGGCAGTACACAGGGTTAAGTTCAGAGGAAGCTGCGCAGCGCCTGCAGCAATACGGGCCCAACGCCCTGGTAACCAAGAAGGTTTCTCTGTTCAAGCTTTTGTTTGGTTATTTCTGGGGGCCTATCCCCTGGATGATTGAGGTGGCGGCCGTTCTATCCGCGGCCGTTCAACACTGGGTGGATTTCTACATTATCATGGCCCTGCTGCTCTTTAATGCCGGAGTGGGGTTCTGGCAGGAATTTACTGCCGGTAACGCGGTTGAGGCGCTCAAGAAGGAACTTGCCCAACAGGCACGGGTTCTGCGTGACGGCAAATGGCTGGTGATTAATGCCTCCGGCCTGGTGCCGGGTGATATTGTCCGTATTCGTTTGGGAGATGTCGTCCCGGCTGATGCCAAACTGGTGGATGGTGATTATATCAGCGTTGACCAGTCGGCCCTGACCGGTGAATCACTACCGGTCACCAAAAAACAGGGTGAAGACGTTCTGTCCGGTACTATTGTCAAGCAGGGTGAGGTTCTGGCCGAAGTGACGGCCACCGGACAAAACACCCGGTTCGGCAAAACCGCGGGGCTGGTGGAACAGGCAAAAACCGTATCCCATTTCCAAAAGGCCGTTCTTAACATCGGCAACTATCTCATTTATGTCAGCCTGACCCTGGTCGCCATTCTGGTACTGGTTCAGCTCCACCGTCATACCCCCTGGCTGGACCTGGTTCAGTTCGCCCTGATTTTAACGGTGGCCTCTATACCAGTGGCCATGCCGGCAGTCCTTTCCATGACCATGGCGGTAGGCGCCATGCTTTTGTCAAAAAAGAAGGCTATCGTCACCCGGCTGGAATCCATTGAAGAAATGGCCAGCATGGATATTATCTGCTCGGATAAAACAGGAACCCTTACCCAGAACAAACTGACCCTGGGCGACATAGAGACATTCGAGGCCGCTGATGCCCAGGAGGTGTTACTCATGGCCTCTCTCGCCTCCCGGGAAGAAGATCGGGATGCCATTGACAGCGCGGTTATTCAGGGCTTGACTGATAATGAACTGCTGGCCTCATTTAAACAATCAAAGTTTGTCCCCTTTGATCCGGTTCATAAACGTACCGAAGCAACTGTCCTTACCCCGCAGGGTGACACCTTTCTGGTCACCAAAGGGGCGCCGCAGGTGATAATGGAAATGGCCAAGCTGAGCGGGGATGATTTAAAGAGAGCCGACAAGGCTGTAAATGCCTTTGCGGCTCAGGGTTACCGCGCCCTGGGGGTAGGAATAAAGAAAGGTGATAAACATGACTGGAGCTTTCTTGGCATCATTTCGCTGTTTGATCCGCCGAGAGAAGATTCTAAGAAGACCATTGAAATGGCGAGAGAATACGGGGTTCATGTCAAGATGGTCACCGGCGACAACCTCGCAATCGCCAAGCAGATAGCGGGCAAACTTGGTTTAAAAAGCAATATCCTGAAATCTGATATTCTGCCCAGGGACATAAAAACAATTCCCGGCGATTCTCTTGGCCAGGAGATTGAGGAGGCCGATGGATTTGCTGAAGTTTTTCCGGAGCATAAATTTTCGATTGTTAAAATCATTCAGGGACGTAACCATATTACCGGGATGACCGGTGACGGGGTTAATGACGCGCCGGCCCTGAAGCAGGCTGATGTAGGTATTGCCGTAAGCGGTGCCACTGACGCGGCCCGGGCCGCCGCCGACCTGGTACTCACCTCACCCGGCCTGTCAGTCATTATTACCGCCATTGAAGAGGCCCGGCGTATCTTTGAACGGATGAACAGCTACGCCATCTACCGGATCAGCGAGACCATCCGGATTATGGTTTATGTGGTAATGGCAATGCTGCTCTTCAATTTTTATCCCATTACCGCCATCATGATCATCCTGCTGGCCTTCCTGAACGATATTCCCATCATGGCCATTGCCTATGATCACACCAGGCTGGAGCAGGAGCCTGTCAGATGGGATATGCACAGCGTAATTGCCGTGGGCACAGCCATGGGAATCGTTGGTGTCATTGGCACCTTCGGTATGCAGCTGCTGGCCATGGACTGGCTGAAGCTCAGTGTGCCGGAAATTCAGACCTATGTTTTTCTCCAGTTGTCAGTAGCCGGGCATCTGGTACTTTTTGTGGCCCGCAGTAAAGATCATTTCTGGAAACGGCCCTGGCCCGCGCCGGTTATGGTCTGGTCAACGGTAATCACCAAGGTTGCCGCTACTTTTCTGGCCGCCTATGGTTTTGGCTTCATCACTCCCATCACCTGGCCGGAAATCGCCCTTATATGGGGATACTCCATTTGCTCGGCCTTTGTAACCGACCTGGTCAAGGTTCAGGTTTACCGTCACCTGCGCCACCAGGCCCCCGGAGAGCAACATTTCATCGGCAGAATGAAACGCAGCCTTTTCAGTTAGCCTTTACTGATAAATTAATCAAGCCCGACGGCAGATGATTATCACTCAAACCCACCGCGTTGATTAATTCCCTGAGCTCAGTCTGGGAGCAATTGACGCAGGTGGGGCATCCCCGGCCTATATCAGCCGCCTCACCAGCCAGAAATGTTTGCAGAGCTGCAGCAATTTCTTCCTGCAGCTCTGTCAGATTGAGTCGGTGGGAGGCGGCAAAGCCGGTCAGCCGCCGCCAATTCACCAGGCAGCGAACCAGCCCCCGATAACATGATTTCTGCCGGTTCTCCAAGTCAAGGTCACGGCGAATAATTCGTCTATAGCCCTCCACCACTGCTGAAACCAGACGGCCCTTGTCCTGGTGGTCTAAGCTCAGCCCCGGGCCCTCAGGATCATGGCTTAAATAATAAAGTGAACCATGATAGGCCACCTCCGGCATCTCACCGCTTGTTTCAACGATCAACACCTCATCTTCAATAACTGATTCACGTTCTGTTAACTCCACGGACAAAATCAAAACCTCTTTTTTGTATTTATCTGAAATAATAATCAAGAAAATGTTTTATAATACCGATATATTCTGACAAAGAGCCTTTATCACCGCGGCTCTGTAGTAATAGCTCGTTGGCATCTTGTATCTTAATATTAACCGGATGACAGACAATGTTCCAGAGAAAATCAGCCCTGAATCTCATCATCACCGTCGGCCTTATTGTCCTCGCTGTAAACATTCAGGCCCGGACTGGTTGGTCATTTTCACTCTTCCCAGCTCAAAAAAATGCTACAGCATTAGTCGTCCTGAAAACTCCAGTGGACAAATATGCTCACCAGGCCAAAGAATTTGATCAGGAAATTAAAAAGATAACCCATACCCTTTTTGCTAATCTGGCCGAACCTGACGCGGTGGTTGGCGATCTTGGCGATGGGGTGGTGATGAGCAGCTTTGTGGATCTTAAAAAACTCTCCCGCACCTCATCTTTTGGCCGCTATATCGCTGAGCGGATGATGACGGAATTTCAGCATCAAGGGTATAATGTAGTGGAAATAAGAAAGACCAGGGATATCTTAATCCAGCCGAGACGCGGCGAATACGGCCTGTCACGAGATATAAAGCAGATAGCTCCCAGAGTTGCGGCCCGGGCAATGGTTACCGGCACCTACACCATAGCCGGCGATAAAATTATGGTTAACGCCAGAATAATAGACAATAAAAACGCCACGTTATTATCCAGCGCCAGCGGTATGTTCAACAAAGACGCCCTCACCACAATGCTGCTCTCCGACGCAGTCTCAGCAGCTCCACGTCCTCACGGGGTAATATACATGAAACGTCTTGATCTATAAAAAAGGGAGAAAATAATGGAATTTATCGGTATAAATCAGACTAAACAGCAGGCCTTGCAAGGACATATGGTGACGACTGAAAAGGCCGGAACCGCAGTCAGGAGACCAAGAGCGCTTAACGTCCTGATCCTCTGCCTTATATTAATATCTCCAGCTCTGACCGCTAAAGCCGCCGCGCCTCCCCCGGCAGCAAAACAGCCCGCAAAACCGGCTCCTCTAACAGTTAAACACCCAAATAAGCCGCCAGCACCTCCGATGGTCATCAGGAAGCCAGTCATGAGCAAGGAAAACGCCAAACTGGCCATGAACGCTAAACTGACCATGCCGGAGGTAATCACCCACACCGTTTATCAGTATATGCCGGATGCCTCGCAATCCTTAGGGACAGAGACAAAACTGGCAGAAATATCCAAAGAAGTGGCCGGCAAGGTCTTTTACGAACTGAAAGCGGCCGGCCAGCGCCACCTCTCCTCCACCGTGGCGGTGGTGGCAGCCGTTCCACTTTCTGATCTGAAACGAGAAACGGAATTCGGACGCCTGATAGCCGAATATTACCTCACCGATTTAGCCGACCGCGGTCTGCGGGTCAAAGAATTACGTTTAGACAAGGATATTAATATTCTACCTCAGACCGGGGAGTTCATCCTCTCACGCAATACCGGCGAAATAGCCAACGATAAACCAGCCTTGGATTATGTAGTTGCCTCCACCTTTACCAATACCCGCAAGACCCTTATCCTGCAGGGCCGTCTGATATCCTTAAAGACAGGTCTGATCAAGACCTCATGGCGTTATACCCTGCCGCTTAACCGGGAATTACTGGCCCTGCTCTCCACCGGCCAGCAGAAACCATTTACCATTGCGGTCAAAGGAATCGGTCAGTGAGAAAATCCAAGGAGAAAAAAATGACCCATCACCACCTGTTTCGTAATTTACTGATCAAGACATTTTTATTTTGTTTTATATTGCTGCCCTGTCTCGCCCAGGGAGCTCAGGAAACCGGAGCGGAGTTTGTAAAGCAAACCCCGCCGCCGCCCACCATAAAATTCCGGGATTACGCCTCACTTCCAGAGTTAATCACCAGCCTGTGTGATGAAGCTGACGGCAAATTCAAACATTTTTACGGCCCTGGATTAGTGGCGGTAACCCCATTTATATCCATCGGCGAAGCCCTGCGGCCAGGAATCTCAAAACTCGGTATAACCCTGGCGGATCAGATGGTCGCGGTAATAAACAACAACACCATCACCCTGAAAACAAACAGCGGCAACAAGCAGCCCCCCAGCCGGCAGCGGCTCAGCGGCTTACTTGAAGAAATGGACGGCTACCTCCGAATTCATATCAGCGGCGTTAATTACCGGGGGCAGCGGATCTCCTATGTGACAAATGTTGAAATGTCAGAACCGTTGTACCGGGCTCTGCATTCATATATTAGATAGTTTCACTCCAGAGAACCTTACCCAGGTAGGGGATAACCTTGTGATTTTTGGGGATTGAATAATGGCAGAAGAAGAAAAAGACGACTGGCTGGACGATATTGATGATGACGCGGAAGACACCGGCTCCGAGGATCTGGATCAATCCGACATAGACTCCCTGCTGAACGACGATGACGACGACACAGCCGCGCCCGAGAGCCAGCCGGAGTCCCAGCCGCCCCAGGCCGCGCCTCCCGAAACCACGGACGACAGCGGGGATCAAGGCGCTTCTGCCGCCCTGCCGACCGCTGACGATTCTGCCAATGAAGACCCCTCGCAGGAGGATATTGACCAGTTGTTCTCCGAGGTTGAAGATGAGGCTGATAAAACCGCGGCCACCGTCGATGACCCCTTTCAGGCTGAAGAGATTGACTTTAAGGATCTGGCCGCCGATATTGACAATGAGGCCTTAGATGAAGCTGACAACGGTTTTGATGCCGAGGCCTTTGGCTTGGATGATGACGACGAGCTGGCGGATATCCCCGACATAAGCGATGATGATTCCACCATTATGGAGGAGGGTGTCGGAGATGAAAGCCATAATGCCCCTCAAATCGCTGACAAGACCTTAGAAAACGATGGAATTACCGGGGAGAGCGAAGCCCCTTCCAGTCCCGCCAGGTTCGTTCTGCCCCCGATTTTACAGGACAGAAAAATACAGGCCGGCATTGGCGGCGCTCTCATCCTGCTGCTGGCCGCTATATTTATGCTGCGCGGAGAACCGGCCAGAAAGGCGCCGGTTAGTGCCCGGATACCGGCCACGGCCTCAACCACCCCCGCTCCCCAGCCTTCCCAGCGCCCCGTGCCTGAGGTCAGGACGGCAACTCAAAATACCCCCCCCCCAGGCCAGTGGCTCATCACTCTACATCAGGCCCGGAGATACCAAGCTGGCCATTACCTTAAAGGCCAGCGATGCCGATCATGACCCCCTGGATTATGAGATAATCACCCTGCCGAGGCACGGTAAATTATCCGGCCGGGTTCCCAATCTAACCTATCTGCCCGATAAAGATTTCACCGGGAAGGACAGTATCGTCTTCCGGGTCTCAGACGGTCATAATGAAAGTCCTGCCGCCACAATCCAAATCAACAGTATCGGTACAAACGAAAGTTCAACAGCAAACGCCACGGCGGAGACAACAAAACCCAAGGCCGCCGCGCCAACTCCGGCCGAGAAAGCCGACATAGCAAAGATACCGGCCGGCAAACCGCTTCCCCCCTTAAAGCCCCAGACAATAAAACCGCGGCGGCTGGTAATCGCGGCGATTAATGCCGCTTACAGCACCATCAGCACCAGGTCCTTAAAGATTAACTGGAAAAAGCTGTGGGCAAAGGCCAATTATCTACCCTTCAGCCGCAAGACCAAAATAGAAATCATTTCTTCTAATCTCCATGGTCATCTCCGTAAAATCAGTCCCGGCCATTATATATATCGGCCTGACAAATACTTCAGCGGCACCGAATATATCCGTTACCGATTCCGGCTGGCCCGCTTAAAATCACGGGTCAGGACAATAAAATTACGAATTAAACCGGGCTATCCGCCCCCGGAAATTCAACTTGGCCCCCTTGCCGCCAGCTATGTTCCTGGAGAAAGAGTAAACATTGATGCCAGCGCGACCAGAGACGAGGACAGAAAAAATTTGATCTTTTCCTGGCAGCAGATCGGCGGCACTCCGGTCAAAATCAGGCTCAATAATCAGGAGGGCTCCAGAATATCATTTATCGCCCCTTCATCCTTCAATACCATAAAGAACCCCGGCCCCGTCCTCCAGCTTACAGTGGTGGATGTCGACGGCCAGAGGGCTGAGCGCAAAATAAAAATTGCCACCCATTCCCGCCGGAACAGTGCTGTCTGGAACGAAGTGGCAGCCGGTATTCAAGAAGAAGACTATTAGGTAAGCACTCAATAAACCACATTCTTGACTTGATAACACCTCGGATCGTAAGCGTCCCCTGAAACGCTTACGGTCTTTCTGCCACCCCCTTCATCATCCCCCCCAGGCCAGCCCGCCAGTCAAAGACCATTCCGGGCTTTAATAATCAATCAGCAACATCGGCAGCTAATACTTTTAATTCCCTGAAATAATGCCTATAATGTTATAAGCAGTAAAAATCACCTGACTTATAGACAATCATAATCATATGGCCCCAATTATGTTTCGCAATCGTCCTTCTTTCCCTGCTGAATACGCCCCGGACTCAGATTTTGTCAAGGAGTTGGACAGCGAAATTCTCACCTTCATCCAAAAAGGTCTTAACAATAACGATCCGGAAGGATTTAATCGTCTCGCCCTGAAGGAGTTTGAATTACAATTCAATACCATCCCCCCATATCGAGACTACTGTCTTCATAAAGGGATCACCCCCGGCCAGGCCGAAAAATGGCAGGATATCCCAGCTGTACCATCCAATGCCTTTAAGAATTTTGTCCTCGCCACCTTTCCGGTGCAGGATGCCGAACATGCCTATTTTACCAGCGGCACGACAAATCCCTTAAAAAAAGGTAAAATCTACCGTGACGCCGGGGCGGTCAATCTGGTCAACGCCGCCAACGGCCTGTTAACCAAAAAATACGTCTTCCCTGATTTTGAACGAATGAAAATCATGTTGATGACCCCCTCGCCGCAGATGGCACCCGGCATTGGCATGGCCGTGGGCTTAGAGCGGCTGAGAACCCAGTTTGGTACCCCGGACAGCGCCTATCTGATCTCCAGACGGGGCCTTGATCTTGAACTTCTGCTGCAATCCCTGCTGAAGTCGGAAAACACCGCTGAGCCCCTGGCCCTGATCGGCAGCACTCTTGGCTTCATCTATTTCTTTAAGGAATGCCTGAAGCATAATATTCGATTCAATCTGCCGCCCGGCAGCCGTATCTGTGACGGGGGCGGCTATATGGGGCAGTTCGGCGAATGCTCCAAAGAACAATATTTTGAACTATGCGAAAAGATACTAAATATAGCGGAGCATCATTGTATCAATGTCCTGGGCATGGGCGAAGTCAGCACCAATTTTTTCGACAACACCCTGAGCGATTATCTAAAGAAAAAAGCGGCTGCTGAGCGCTATAAACTTATCGCGCCCTGGACCAGAACCGAGGTGGTTGATATTAATGGCTTTAAGCCGCTGCCAGCGGGTGAGGTGGGGCTGCTTAAGCATTACGATCTGGCCAACAGAAGCATGGTGGTGGCGGTGCAGACGGATAATCTGGGCCTGATTCTTGAAGAGGGCTTTGAAATTGTCGGGCGCTGGAAGAAAAAACCGGGCAGACTTGATGCCGAGGCCATCAGCGGAGCCCACGGCGGTAAGATTATCACCCAGATGGCCAATTTTTTACTAAAAAGAAACCTGAAACGATTAGACAGCATTTATAAAAAACTGTCTAAACGGATTGGGCGGGGATGATGCCAATGGAATCAGAAACCATTACAAAAATCACCGACGACCTCATCGGCCGGGACGATAAACCCTGCAGCTGCTCAGCTCGAATTGCCGAGTTAATCCAGTTACCCGCCGGGGATAAAACAAAGAACAGCGCTCTCGCTCATGTGCTGGCCATCTTGCGGGAGAACTTTTCCCGGCTGATTAACTTCTCCTCGCTGCTCACAATCTTTTGTCTTTTCCTGTTTCCTGCGGCTCAAGCCCGGGCCGGAGCCTACAGCTCTTCCGCTCACGGCAACAGTAGCACCGGCGTTAACCGCTCCACCATTGACAGTAAGTATTCCGACTTCGCGACCGGCAGCTGCGCTCACTGCCATGAGCAGCATGCCAGCCTGCAAGGTAGTGAACCGGCACCAACCTCACCATCCGGCCCCAACGCCGCCCTGGTCTTCAGCCCGGAGGAAAAACTCTGTTTTACCTGCCACAACGGCAGTGCCGCCGGGGGCAACTCACGGGATATCCTGACCCAGTTTAACGAGGCATACCGCCACCCCATTGATCTCTACTCCGGCCGTCACACCCTGAGCAAACTGGAATACGGCCAGAACGGTGCCCCATTCCGCGGCTCCCTGCGGCATGTGGAATGTACAGACTGCCATAATCCGCATGTCGCTCAGCCCGGTACCCAGACCTTTGATACCAGTAACCCCCAGAATAACAATCTTATCTCAAATGTTCTCAAGGGGGTCTGGGGTGTGGAACCGACTTTCGGCTCCGCCTGGACCGTTCCCACCAGCTTTACGGAAAAAAAACCGGCCGTCAAGGAATATCAGATCTGTCTTAAATGTCACTCTAACTATGCCTTTAATACCGGCAGCGGCTCCTACTCTGTTTCTGATTCCCCCTCCGGCCTGTCAAGTGTCACCGACCAGGCCAGGGAATTTAATCCGGCCAACGCCTCATATCACCCGGTCATCACCACGGCGAACCTCGGCAACGCTAATCCATTGTTAGCCTCCCGTCTTGGCCCCCCATGGAACAGCAGCCCCGGCGACCAAACAATGTATTGCTCAGACTGTCACGGTGATACCGATTCAAGTAAGCCCGACGGCCCCCACGGTTCAACCAATAAATATCTGTTAAAATGGGGCTCATGGCCAACGAAATCGGACGGCACCACCCTGTGGACATTAAATGATCTGAGCGACAGCGGCATCTTCTGCAAACTATGTCACACCCTGAGCGGCAGCAACACCGGGGGCGGCAACTGGGGACATTTTTTCTGGTCATACAATACTGATTCATCGGGCGGCAACAATGTCCACACCCAAAGTTGGCACCGTAATTATTCCTGTGTTACCTGCCACAGCGCCGTGCCGCACGGCAGTAAACACGCAAGGCTTATCGCCTATGCCAGCGACCCGGCACCGTACAACTATAAAGGTAATACGGCCCAAATTACCAAATTCACCTTTACGACTGGTTCATATTCTACCAGTAACTGTCAGGCAAATTGCAGCGGAATTCATTAATAATATTACCACCCATGAAACGCCTGACCCGCTTCCTGCTTTCGCCGTTTACCATTATCACCCTGATAACCGCTATGGGTGCTGCCAGCCTCATGGGAACATTCATCCCGCAAAGCGTGGATAAAACTCCACGTTTTCTGGCCGCCTGGCATGCTGCCAATCCCTTGCTGTATACCGTTGTCAAACGCTTACAGCTTGACCGGATATACACTTCCGTCTGGTTTTTAGCCCTCATCGCCACAATCACCTGCAGCCTGAGCTGTTCACTCTATTACCAGATTAGAAGAGCCCTGAATGCCGGGAAATCAACCACTGACCACAGGCCTGTTTCTCAATCAACGAACCTCTCATGCCATGCAGCTATATCTGAAAATACACTTAAACGGATTATGCGGGGACGGGGTTATCACCACTCTGCGGCCGGTTCATCCCATAATCACTGGATTTTCAGTAAAAACCGGGCTGGCCTGTGGGGCGGAGTTGTTTTTCACCTCGGGCTGCTCTGTATCCTGCTGGCCGGACTCTGGAACGCCTCCCTGCGGCAAAGAGGCCTTGCTATCCTCACCGTGGGAGAAACCTTTGCCGGGCAGGCCGACAGATGGGCAAGTACAAGAACGGGAATACTGGCCAAGCCCTTTAAACCAAAGTTTACGACCCGCCTCGACAAATTCCAGCCCCGGTATTGGCCTAACGGCCAGGTAAAAAATCTCCACGGTAAAGTAACCATTGTTGAGCGGGACGGCAAAAATACCTTTATCCCAATTGCCGTTAATCATCCAGGGAATATAAATGGAATTAAACTTTTCCTGTCCGGTGATTACGGCTACGCCCTGGATTTACTTTTAAACAGCAACAGCGCTCACCCAATTCTCTCCCATATTCTGTTGACCACCCCCGCCCGCCGCAACGACGCGGTAGCATACGATATGACAATCCCCACCACCACTTACCGGCTGCATATCAACTTTCATTACAACCGGGGAAAAGCCACCATGCTTTTGGCCTCACCCAGCGTCGGCCTTACGGTCAATGTCTCCAGAGTACCACCGCTCAACGCCATACTACTCCCCGGCCAGAGCATCGTGCTGCCTTTGGGTGATACCCTGACATTTAACAGGGTATCCTACTGGACTGGAATAATTTTTGCCAAAAGCTATGGAATCCCTTTACTATACGCCGGTTTCGGTTTATGCATTACAGGTGCCTTTTTAATGTACATGCTGCCGGTTAAGGTGGCATATATACAAATCGGTGCGGCCAGGCCAGATCAACAGAAAGAAACCGAGCGCTTGCAACAAATCTCCATCAGCGGCCGAACCCGGAGATACCAGCCCCTCTTTAGCCAGGAATTACAAGAAATCGCGGCCGAACTTCAAAAGACAGCACCCACCTGATGATACTGACAATCCCCGACCACCGACACCTGCTTATCTTAACTGCCGTCGCCCACTGGCTCGCGGTATCCTTATATCTTTCGGCAAGCGGCTTTTTCTTTCATGGTCTCAGGAGCGGAAAAACGAAGAGCCTCAAGATAGGTTTCTGGCTCACCGCCGCCGGCATGCTCCCTCACACTCTCGCCCTCGGCGCCAGATGGCTGGCCGTTGGTCACGGCCCCTATCTGCAGAAAGATGAATCTCTCTCTGTTCTCGCCTATGGAACAATCGGCATGTTTCTGCTGTTCAGCGCCAAATCGGCCCGCTTACGGGGGATCGGCACCGTTCTGCTGCCGGGAGTTCTCATATTTATGACGGCTCAATTATTCCTGCCGGCCGAGGCGGGAATCAGGCCGCCAGCTACCTTTAACGGCATATGGTTCGCCATCCACGTAACCTCCATCATTCCGGCCATGGGAGCTTTTTTTATCGCCATAAGTTCATCAATTCTTTACCTGTGGCAGGAAAAACGCCCGCCGTCCGGCAAGCTACCTTCTCTACCGGTGCTTGACGCCTGCAACTATAAATATGCCGGCTTCGCCTTTATTCTCTGGGGAATTATGATCGTGGCCGGGGCCGCCTGGGCAGAGCAGAGCTGGGGCAGTTACTGGAGCTGGGATCCCATTGAAAACTGGTCACTTATAACCTGGCTGCTCCTGGGTCTGCTCCTGCACCTGCGGCGTTTCCACGGCTGGCAGGGGAAAAAGGCCGCCTGGTTGATGGTGGCCTGTTTTTCAATCTCAATACTTACCCTTTTCTTTCTCCCCGTATTGACGGGCTCTATTCATAAAGAATATTTATTGTAATTTCTTGCCCCCTTAACAAGATTCAATATAATGCTTAGGGTTGTTTGCTGGAAGCAGAAGGATATACTAATTTATTCAAAGGAGATATGATATGTCTATGAGAAAAATTGATAAATCCGAATGCGAATCTTACTTTAACAACCTGTCCAAAGCCCTGCAGGATAGAATGGCTGAAATTGAAGTCATGGCCATGGGCACCATGGATAAAAAGCAGACTAACTGGATCAGAATTCATGGAATCTCCTATAATCCTGAGGAAGATGTTCTTTTTATTTTCTGCGAAAACCTTGAGCATCGAATCAAGAAAACCCTTGAGGTTAAGGTCTGGGAAACAGACAACAGCATAGATAAGATCGAAATAGTAGGTTCCGACGGCTACAGTCATCTGCTTACTTTCAAAAATCCTGTGAAGTTGTCATAATTGCCGCAATGCGATAGACCGCAAAACAACACTGTATAATGTATCCTTCGCTAATGTTTTCCAGTCTCTTTATTACTCAAACCAATATATTATTTTATCAAATACAAAAAACCGGGCTCCCAAGAGACCGGTTTTGTGCCCTCCTTAACATCTCATGATATTAAGAGCATAAGCTGAAAGATGGCTGGTTCGATAAGGAGGCATATCAGGAGAATCAATGAACACGGCTGAATCATACGATGAGCGCATAATTCTCTGTTTTAACAGCGGTTCATCGTCCGTCAAATTTGCCCTTTTTCAATACCGGGGGCAAAAGGAAACTCTTCTCGCTCATGGCGCGGTTGAACGTATCGGCTTACCGACAGGTCTGCTCCAGGTCTTCGGGGCAAGACATAAACTTCTTACCGAATTAAACCGCGGCTTTGCCAACCACAACATTGCGATTCACAGCGCTCTGGATGCCCTTGACGCCCTGTGTCTGCCCAGGCCCGAAGCCGTAGGACATCGGGTAGTACATGGCGGCAGGGAATATGATTCCCCCATGATTGTGGACTTGCCGCTGCTTGCCGCCCTGAAAAAGTTGACGCCCTTCGCGCCACTTCATCTGCCCGCGGAAATCCAGGGAATTAAATCTATATTCCGACGTTTTCCTGAGATACTCCAGGTTGCCTGTTTCGATACCGCTTTTCACCGGCGAATGCCGGAGATAGCCCAGCGTTTTCCGCTGCCGCGCGATCTCTGGCACCACGGTGTGAGAAAATACGGCTTCCACGGTCTCTCGTATGAGTATATTCTTGATGTTCTCGGGAGTGCCGCCAGGGGCCGAACGATTATCGCCCACCTTGGCAACGGAGCCAGCATGGCCGCTATTTTGAACGGTCAACCCTTAGACACCACCATGGGCTTTACCCCAACCGGCGGTCTGATGATGGGAACACGCTGCGGCGATCTCGATCCGGGGCTCCTCCTCTATCTGTCCAGAGAAAAGATCCGAGATGTTGCTGGACTTGAGGAACTCGTTAATCATCAATCGGGCCTTCTCGGAGTTTCGGGAATCAGCTCCGACATGGAAACCCTGCTGAAGAGAAGAAACAACGATTCCCGCGCCGCCCAGGCAGTTGAGATGTTCTGTTACCATATACGTAAACATATCGGAGCGTTAGCCGCTGTGCTCGAAGGGTTGGATACCATTATTTTTACCGGCGGCATCGGTGAGAAGGCCGCGCCAGTCCGGCACCGCGTCTGCCATGGGCTCACCTATCTCGGTGTCCACATAGATCCGGCGCTTAATGAACGCCATGCCGGGACAATTTCCACAGCCGACAGTTCCTGCCGGGTTATGGTTGTACCGACGAATGAAGAACTGATGATCGCCCGCCACACGTACCGGATAATTTTCGGGCCTGAAAGTCCGCAACTCTGACCAAGGGGGCACATTAGAAGCCTGCCCCCGTCTATTACCGCAAACCCTCACTATTGCTTGAGGCCGCCCTGGCCTTCCTCCTCCGTGCCGCCCCGGCCGCTCCATTTCCAATTACGTATTTCCGGCATATCTTCACCATGCTGGCGAATATACTCCTTGTGATCCTGCAGTTTATCACGCAGAAACTGTTTGGCATAGGCCGCTCTGGAACCCAGACTCGGCACCCGGTCGATGACATCGCTCACCAGATGGAAACGATCCAGCTCGTTCAGCACTACCATGTCAAAAGGCGTGGTGGTCGTACCCTCTTCCTTGTAACCGCGGACATGCAGCTGTCGATGATTAGTGCGGCGATAGGTCAGGCGGTGAATCAGCCATGGATAACCGTGGAAGGCGAAAATAATAGGCTTATCCACCGTAAAAAGCACATCGAAGTCCATGTCAGAGAGACCGTGGGGATGTTCGCTCTGCGGTTGCAGCGTCATCAGGTTCACCACGTTTATTACCCGTATTTTCAGATCAGGGAAGTGCTGGCGCAAAATCTCCACCGCGGCCAGGGTCTCAAGAGTCGGGATATCACCGGCACAGACCATAACCACGTCCGGGTTGCCACCCTCATCGTTACTGGCCCATTTCCAGATACCAAGTCCGGCCGTACAGTGCCTGACGGCCGCCTCCATATCCAGCCACTGCAGCTCCGGCTGTTTGCCGGCGACAATGACATTGATTTTATCACGGCTGCGCAGACAATGGTCGGTCACAGACAGGAGGGTGTTGGCATCAGGCGGCAGATAAACACGGATGGTCTCCGCTTTTTTGTTCACCACATGATCAATAAAACCGGGATCCTGGTGGCTGAAACCATTATGATCCTGCCGCCAGACATGCGAAGTCAGCAGGTAATTCAGCGAAGCCACGGGGCGCCGCCAGGGGATGTTACGGGTAACCTTCAACCACTTGGCATGCTGGTTGAACATCGAATCAACAATGTGGATAAAGGCCTCATAGCAGGAAAAAAGGCCGTGACGGCCCGTAAGCAGATAGCCTTCCAGCCACCCCTGACAGAGATGTTCACTCAACACCTCCATCACCCGGCCGTCGGCAGAGATGTGATCGTCGGTTTTTAAGATTTCGGCAGTCGAAACCCGCTCGGTGATATCAAAAAGATGGGTCAGGCGGTTCGAGGCCGTCTCGTCCGGCCCCATAACCCGGAAATTGCGCTTTTCCCAGTTGAGTTTCATTACGTCACGTACAAAGGCCCCCATGATCCTGGTTGCCTCGGCCAGCGTCCTGCCCGGCCGCGGCACAGCCACGGCATGATCCCTGAAGTCAGGCATCCTTAAATCATGCAGCAGAAGCCCGCCGTTGGCATGAGGGTTGGCCCCCATGCGCCGTTCACCCTCAGGCGCCAGCTCAGCCAGTTCGGCAATAAGTCTGCCGTTGGTATCAAAAAGTTCTTCCGGACGGTAGCTCCGCAGCCATTGCTCCAATAGTGTAAGATGCTCAGGGTTAGTCGCCGGCGCGGATAACGGCACCTGATGGGCCCGCCAGGTGCCTTCCACGGGCAGACCGTCAACCTCCTTGGGACCGGTCCAACACTTGGGAGTACGGAAAATAATCATCGGCCAGGCCGGTCGTTTGCTGAAGCCGTGAGCGCGGGCCTCATCTTGAATGCGCCTGATCTCGGTAATAACCGTATCAAGGGTTGCCGCTAACTGCTGATGAACCTTGAGAGGATCACTGCCCTCAACAAAATAGGGCCGGTAACCGTAACCACGAAAAAGCTGATCCAGTTCATCATGACTGATCCGCGCCAGCACCGTGGGATTGGCGATTTTGTAGCCGTTCAGATGCAGAATCGGCAGGACAGCGCCATCGTGCACAGGATTTAAGAATTTGTTGGAATGCCAACTGGTGGCCAGGGGGCCGGTCTCCGCCTCTCCGTCCCCAACTACACAGACAGACAAAAGATCAGGATTATCAAAGACAGCCCCATAGGCATGAGCCAGTGAATAGCCAAGTTCGCCGCCTTCGTTAATAGAACCCGGTGTTTCAGGGGCCACGTGGCTGGGAATACCGCCGGGAAATGAAAACTGCCGGCAGAGTTTTTTCAGCCCTTCGGCATCACGGGAGATATTGGGATATACCTCACTATAGGTTCCCTCAAGGTAAGTGTTGGCCACCAGCCCAGGCCCACCGTGTCCGGGGCCGGCAATATAGATCATGTTCAAATCATATTTCTTGATCAGGCGGTTCAGGTGGACATAAATAAAATTAAGCCCCGGAGTTGTTCCCCAGTGACCAAGCAGGCGCAGTTTGATGTGCTCCGCCCGCAACGGTTCTTTTAAAAGGGGATTGTCATAGAGGTAAATCTGGCCGACTGATAGATAATTCGCCGCCCGCCAATACGCATTCATTGCTGTAACTTCTTTTTTGGTCAGTGCTTCAGCCATGATTAAACCTCCCCTTTTCATTATTTTGTAACTTCAGCGTGATGCCTGAAAGTAACGAAAACCCCGGAGCGTAACTGTTCAGCAGTGCTCCAGGGTTGTTTATTTAGGACTTCGAAGCATACTTTGGTATTCGAGAAAAGTTATATTGAAAGAAAGGTAAAACTATTCAGCGAAGTTTTTTAAAGAACGGCCGCC
>JAJRZN010000225.1 GCA_024275235.1 Deltaproteobacteria bacterium | reverse complement strand
GATCAAACAGGTGATTTTTGTCTCTGCCACCCCTGGTGATTTTGAGCTGGAGGCGGCTCAGGGCCGGGTGGTGGAGCAGATTATCCGGCCCACCGGTCTCATGGATCCGGAGATTGAGGTGCGGCCGGTGGACAGTCAGGTGGATGATCTCTTAGAGGAGATTCGCTGCCGCAGCGCCCGCCGGGAGGCGGTATTGGTCACCACCCTCACCAAACGCATGGCCGAGGACTTAACCGAATATTACGAGAACCTCGGGGTGGCGGTGCGTTATCTCCACTCCGATATCAAGACTATGGAACGGGTGGAGCTGATCCGTGATCTGCGCCGGGGTGAGTATAATGTCCTCATCGGCATTAATCTTCTCCGTGAGGGCCTGGATATCCCCGAGGTTACGCTGGTGGCTGTTATGGATGCCGATAAAGAGGGCTTTCTGCGCAGTGAGCGTTCGTTGATTCAGACCTGCGGCCGGGCGGCCCGTAATGCCAGGGGCAAGGTGATTATGTACGCGGCGCGGATTACCGGTTCCATGCGTTATACCATTGAGGAAACGGCCCGCCGCCGCTTGATCCAGGCGGATTACAACCAGCGGCACGGAATTACTCCGGCGACCATAAAATCTAAGATTAAGGATATTGCCGCCACTATCTATGAGCGCGATTATCCGGAATTACCCGCCATGGCCGCCGAGGCGGAGGGGAGTTACACCAACCTGGCCGATCTGCGTCGTGAAATTAAAGAGCTTGAGCGTGAGATGCGGCAGGCGGCGGCGGAACTGGCCTTTGAGGAGGCCGCCGGTCTGCGGGATCGGATCAAGAAATTGCGGGAGTTGGAATTACAATTTTGAATTAAGGAAAAATGTCCCTGAGTTATAAATTATCCCTGAAATTAGTGCCGCCACTATACAGCCTCCTGGCCAGAGCTCTTTTTGCTACCTGTCGGCTGCGGGAGGAGGGCGGCGGTCATCGTGACGAGGTTGTCGGGGCCGGGAGGCCCTTTATCGCCCTTTTCTGGCATTACTCGGTACTCTGTTCATTAATGATGACCGAGCATACTCCCGCCGTGGCCATGGTCAGCGCCAGCCGGGATGCTGAGTATGTTTCCCGCCTTCTGTGCCGCCACGGCGTGGATACGGTACGGGGTTCCAGAGGTAAGGGCGGCCTCAGGGCCCTGCGGGAGATGATGAGGCAGATGACGGAGGAGGGTAAAAACGCCGTCATTGTCGCTGATGGTTCCCAGGGGCCGCCCCTTGTTCTGCAGGCCGGAGCGATTCTGCTGGCCTCGAGAACCGGGGCCCCCATCCTGCCCGTGGCCTGGGGAATGGAGCGCTATTGGGCCTTTAACAGCTGGGACCGCATGATTCTGCCCCGCCCCGGTACCACCATCCGGGTCTGTTTCGGGGAGCCGCTTTTGATCCCTTCTCATTTAAAAGCCGCCGATCTCGAGGTGAGACGCCTTGAGGTGGAGGAGAGGCTTTTAAACCTCTATCGGCAGGCCTGGGGTGCCGGTATTGAGCGTCATTAAGGCTCTGTCTACCCCCCTGCTGAACATTGGAATTTCTTTTCTCCTTTACCTTTTATTCTGTATAAATTACTTTAAACGGAACTGGTAATTATTTACAATCCAGGCTGAACTCTGTTCAGCTCTCAGCCAGCTTTGTTAGAGGGAGTAGAGGAGGCTCTATGTTTAGAGTAATGATTTTTCTGCCGCTGTTGACGCTTTTTCTGCTTTATCCCCTCAACGTGTCAGCTGTCTCCCGGCCCCGCCTGCGTGTACTTACCTGTGAAGAACCCCCCACCAATTATATGGAACATGGCCGGATTACCGGGATAAGTACCGATATTGTCCGTGAATTGATGCGGCGTACCCATTCTAAGGGGGTTGTCCAGTTATGGCCCTGGTCCAGGGCGTATAATACCGCTCTCCATGAGGCCAATGTCGTCCTCTTTACCGCTGGTCATACCGCTCGGCGTGATAAACTTTTTTACTGGGTGGGGCCGTTGTTTAAGAAACGCTGGATTTTTCTGGCCCGCCGGCAGAGCGGCTATCATTTCTCCGACTGGCATCTGGCTCGGGAGGTGAAAAGTATTGTGGTTATGCGTGATGATGCCAGGGCGCAATTGCTGTGTGAGGCGGGCTTTCGCAATGTCATTGAAGTCGGCAGTCATCTCCAGGCTCTGCGTATGCTGGCCGCCGGTCGGGCTGATCTCTGGCCGACCTCTGACATGGAGGCCGCGCTCATTGCCCGTCAGAATGGTATTCCCTGGGGCTGTTTCAGCCGGGCCGCGGTGATTAAGGATATCTACCCCGCGATTATTATTTCAAAGGGGACGGCGCTCAAGGTGGTTCATGACTGGCAGCGGGCCTGGGAGGCAATGAGTGGAGACGGCAGCCTGGCCGCTATTGCCCGGCGCTGGTCACAAAAACTTAAAATTGATATTCACCTCCAGGGCCGGATGCTGGTCTTTGGCGGTGGGCCGGGGGCGGTGGAATAATGGGTGTTGGGCGTCTTTACCGTCAGTCCCCCCTGCTCACCCGTATGGTATTATATCTGGCCATTTTCGGGGTGGCGGCCGTTCTTTTTACCGCCGTGCTGGGGAGTAGTTCTGAGTATCGCTATAAAATAGAACATATTCGGCAATATATAGCCGGTTTGGGGCAGACCCAGGTGCCGGTGCTGACTCGTAATCTCTGGACAATGAATGACGAGGCGGTGCGTTTACAGTTAAGCAGTCTTCTCCAGAACAGGGATATAATCTATATTGAGATTACTGATGCCTCCGGGGTTTTGTTCAAGGATGGAGAACGGCCGACAGCCGGGGAGCCTGTTATTTCACAGACCTTTCCCCTGATCTATGAGACCAACGGCAATAAGGTCGTTCTGGGCCGTTGTCTGGTATATGCCACCACAAAGAATGCCTGGCGGGATGTGGTGGAGGATATGCCTCTCCAGTCCGGGCTGAATATTGTTGTTATTGTTTTGATCTGCGTTTTTGTTTTCTTTCTCTTTTATTTTATGGTCAGCCGCCATTTGCAGAGAATTGCCATTTTTGCCGCTGAACTGGATTTCGATAATCTGGGGCGGGAACTGCTGCTGAATCGTAAGCCTCGCTCCCGTCCCGATGAACTGGGACGTATAGTAACCGCCTTTAACGAGATGCGCCGCCGGCTCATCGCCGACAGAGACCTGATGGCCGCTCAGCAGACTAAGCTCCTCGAGGGGCAGCAGAAATACGAGACTATATACAATGCCGCCTCTGATGCTATCTTTATCCACGATGCTGCCACCGGCGTGGTGGAAGAGGTTAATCAGAGTATGCTGGCGATGTTTAAATGCAGTCATAGTGAGGCCTTGGCCGGTTTCCCGCGGGCCTTTACCGAGATTGACGAGGTCTATAAGCCGGAGTTGGCAATGCGGCGGATTGAGGCGGCGATAAAGGAAGGGCCGCAGCGTTTTGAGTGGCATGCCCGTCGGGCTACGGGTGAGCCATTCTGGGCCGAGGTCGGTCTGCGCTATGCTGAATTCGGCGGCCGGGGACATGTGGTGGCTGTAGTGCGGGATATTGAGGCCCGCAAACAGATGGAACTGGCTTTAAAGGCCGAGCAGCAACGTCTACTGGTGACTATACAGGGGATAGGCGACGGGGTGATTACCACCGATATTAAGGGACGGATTACGCTGATTAATCGAGTGGCCCAGGAATTGACGGGCTGGCATCAGTTGGAGGCCTGCGGGCGGAGTTTGTCGGAGGTTTTTCATATTGTCAATGAACAGAGCGGCCAGCTCTGTGAAGATCCGGTGAGCAAGGTATTGGCCAGCGGCAAGATTATCGGTCTCGCTAATCATACCGTTCTCATTGCCCGGGACGGCAGCCGGCGCGTAATAGCCGACAGCGGCGCTCCGATCCGGGACGAGGCGGGCATTGTCATCGGGGTGGTGCTGGTATTCAGTGATGTAACGGTCAAAGCCCGCTTAGATGCCGATTTGCAACGGGTTAAAAAGCTGGAGGCCGTGGGGGTGCTGGCCGGTGGTATTGCCCATGATTTTAATAATATTCTGGCCGCCATCCTTGGTAATATAAATATGGCCCGTCTGGAGCTGGAAGCAGGCTCCGGGGTGGATAAGTTGCTGGCTGAGGCCGAACGGGCCTCATTACGGGCCAAGGGGCTCACCGGGCAGTTACTGACCTTTGCCAAGGGCGGTGAGCCGATAAAGGATGTTGCCAATCTTGATGAAGTTATTCGTGATTCGGCCGATTTCGTTCTCCGGGGTGGTAAGGTCAGCTGTCGGTATGACTTTGATACTAAGCTCTGGCCGGTGATGATTGACAGTGGTCAGGTCAGTCAGGTGATTCAAAATATGGTGATTAACGCCCAGCAGGCCATGCCCCAGGGCGGAGAGATTGTCATCAGCTGCCATAATTTCAGTGAGGCGGATGATGATTTTGTCCGTTTGATTATCCGTGATGAGGGGGCAGGGATAGAACCGGCGGTTGTTGAACGTATATTTGATCCCTATTTTACTACCAGGGCCGAAGGCAACGGTCTGGGGCTGGCCGTTTCCCACTCTATTATCCACAAGCATAACGGGCGGCTGCGGGTGGAATCGACACCTGGTAAAGGTACGGCCTTTATCATTGACTTGCCGGCGGTACAATCCGGCGCGGCAGCGGTTAACGGTGGAAAAACGATTCAGAACCCGCATCCCGAGGCACTAAAGGAGGGTACGGTGATGATTCTGGATGATGAACGACCTTTAAGAGATCTGGCCGCTCTCATGCTGGGCCGCCTGGGATGTGAAACGGTGAAGACGGCCCATGGCCGTGAGGCGGTTGAACGTTATCAGGAGCTGTTTGAGGCGGGTAAGGCTCCTGATCTGGTTATTATGGATTTGACTATTCCCGGCGGTATGGGCGGTCGGGAGGCGGCCGCTGAAATCCTGGCCTTTGATCCTGCGGCCCGGCTGGTGGTGGCCAGCGGTTATTCCAATGATCCGGTCATGGCTCGCTGCCGGGAATTTGGTTTTCGGGCCGCTATCAGCAAGCCTTATCAGCTGACTGAACTGCGGACGGTAATTAATCAGGTCATGGCTGCGGCAGATGATGAGCCGGGATGAGAGTCAGCCCCGGAAATTCAGTTGGCAATGGCAGACGTACTGGTCGATGAAATAGCCGTGTTATTGGCGCTTCGTTTTTGACGACTTATTATATTATATAGATGATGGCGTCGTAAAAAGTCCGATCTACTGCGTTGTGGCGTTTCGGCAGACCTTCGGCATACCATATGTATGGCCAAAGCCCTGCCGAACCACCACGCCTTGTATATCGAACTTTTTGACTTAGCCATCTTTAGTTAGTGATGGACTTTTTACGAGTCCATCATAGATAAGCTTACGGCACTTTAATTACATAATAAGAAGCTCTATTCTAACTTATGACTACTGATAAACCAAAGAATACGGCCCCTGAACAGGCGCCGCAGGGATTCCTCCAGAAGATGCTCGACGCGGTATCTCATCCCTTCTATCTCGTTGATGCCAGCAATTATCAGGTGCTGCTGGCCAATGAGGCCAGCGGTTTTCCCGCTGATTACAAGGGGACGCCCTGCTACAAGTTGACCCATAACAGTGATCATCCCTGCAGTGGCTCCGATCATCCCTGCTCCATAGAAGAGTGCAAACGCACCAAGGGACCCGTGGTCATGGAGCATGTCCATACGGATGCCAGGGGCGGCGAAATAATAGTGGAAATTCATGCCTATCCCCTTCTCGATGAGCAGGGCGAGGTTAGCCAGGTTATTGAGTATTGTCTTGATATCAGTGACAAGAGGGGACTGGAACGTCAGTTGCGCCAGGCCCAGAAAATGGAATCCATTGCCACCATGGCGGGCGGCATTGCCCATGACTTCAATAATATTCTCACCGTTATCCTGGGCTTTTCTGATCTGGCCAGGAGTATTCTGCCTCCGGAACATGAGGCGGTTCCCTATCTCGAGGAGGTGCTGAAGGCCTCCCGCCGGGCGCGGGATCTGGTGGCTCAGATTCTGGCTTTCAGCCGCCAGGGTGAAACCTGCCCCCAGGCCATATTTCTTACTCCTATTGTCAAGGAAAGTATAAAGCTTCTGCGTGCCACCCTGCCGGCTAATATTAAGCTGGAAGCCAATATCTCCCCGGATTGCGGCAAGGTATTGGCGGATCCCGGTCAGTTCCATCAGGTCTTGATGAATATCTGCACCAACGCCTTTCAGGCCATGGAGGACAGCGGCGGTATCTTGAGCATTTCGCAGAAGGTGGTCAAAATTAAGCCCGTTGAGCTGGAAAAAATGAATGCCTTGAGTCCGGGAACCTATGTCTGCCTGCAGGTCTCTGATACCGGTATCGGCATGAATCCTTTGACTGTGGAGAGAATTTTTGAGCCCTATTTTACCACCAAGGGGCAGGGCAGCGGTTTAGGGCTGTCGGTAGCCTATGGCATCATCAAACATTTCGGCGGTGATATCAAGGTTAAAAGTGAGCAGGGTCTTGGTTCCACCTTCAGGATTTATCTGCCGGAGATGCTTGATGATCCTGAGGTTATAGACGACGAACTTTTGCCGAAGGGGAATGAGCATCTGATAATTGTCGATGATGAGGCAACTATTATCAATCTGGCTCAGCGGATGTTGGAGAAACTGGGCTATAAGGTTACCGCCTTTACTGAAAGTCAACAGGCCCTGGAGGCGGTTCTGGCACGTCCCGCTGAATTTGATCTTTTGCTCAGTGATTATATGATGCCGGGGCTCTCCGGTCTGGCGCTGGCCCGGCAGATCACGGAGGCGGGGATCAGACTGCCGGTGATTATTTTCTCCGGCTATCGTCTGCCTAAGGAATCTATGCAGGGTACTGAAAAATTAGGGGTCAGGGATATTTTAAAGAAGCCCTTTGATATGAGGGTATTGTCTGCCTCCATAAGAAACGCCCTCGGCACTTCATAGGACGGCTGTCCGGCATGCCTCTATTATGGGCCGGGCGGCCCGGCGGAAGTGCTTTTCTGATGGTGGATCACCAATTTCCATACATAAAAGGTCAATGAACTCCTGGAGGCGGCCGGCAGATGCAGGCCCGGCCAGCTGCCAGTCGGCAAGACTCGGCTGGAAGATTTCATGGGCCAGGGGGCCGATTATCTCCGTCATCGCGCTTTCCAGTTGTTTGAGACTGTGAACCAGAGGGGCTGAACCGGGCCAGCCGGCAGTCCTGCGGGGCTGGGTCTCGCCTCGCAGGGCCGCCTGGAGCTCAGCGTTTAAGAGTTTCAGGTTAGCATTAATGAGAACGAGATTGAGACTCGGTTTGGTGGCGACGATCAGGGTCGCCTCCGGGCTGAGTGGTCTGATGATAAGGAGAGAACTCTTAAGCCTTATCTCCATATTCAAAATACCGCCCTTGCTCTCCAGGGTCATCTGGCGGACAAAACAGCCTATTCGATGCCAGCTCTCGGTGCTGAGCGGCCCTTCTTGATGTTTGATAATCTTGTCCGGCAGTAAAATAAGGGCTGTCTGTACCGCTGGCAGGAGGTTGATCCGGGATAGAATGGGAGAGAGCAGTTTGTTAACCGCTCGCTCTTGATTGTTGCTGTTCCTTTGAGGGATGGCTGTCTCCCGCCTCTCATCACCGCGTCTGACTCCTTCAATAAGCATAAAGCCAAGGGGCAGGTCAATATTTTTAATCGTCAGCGGGCATCTGTCCTCAATGTCGATTGTGACCTGCCGCCAGCTGATAATCCGCAGGGCCGTCTCCTCCCCATACTCATCCCCGCTCTGAGCATCCCATAACTCACCGTTGACGAAATATAGGCTTCCCCGCCGCTTGCCGGAGGTTACCCGCAGGGTGCAGGTCTTACGGTCCAGCTCAATTAATTGCAGGAAGGAGGTCAGGGGAATCCCGCTTATATGGCCTTGGTAATTGTTGTCCATGTCCTTTACCGGCATTGGGAAACTCTGTGCTTTGCAAGGTGGATCGTGAAAGCCTGAAAATCGTGAGTCTTTCAGGTCGTTAGATTACGGGCCACAAAATCCCGGAGCGCTGACCTGATGGGAGGAGGGATGTTAATAAACTGACAGCCCAGAGCCAGGAGACCCATGGCCTCATAATTGAGCAGCCAGCGCACCTCTATCTCAATGCCGAAATCAAAATGGATACCGACCAGCCCCCGTAATTCAATCATAATACAATGTTCTCCCTGGTCAATAAAGATCTCATTTTGTCTTAGAGAGAGGCCGATACCTGATTCGCTGATGTCGAGGACGGTGGCGGTGACTATTTCCTGTTCCGGAACCTCAATCAGGGCTCTGGCCTGGTCGGCGGCCGAGAATAATAATCTGGCATGCTTTCTTTGTTCTATTTTGTTCATAGTTTGGTTAATTGGTTCTGTGCAGGCCGGGATGAACTACCCTGAACCTATTTAAGGCATGAGCCTCTGGCGTGCTTGAAATTGGTGTCTCCGGCTATGGTTTTACAAATGGCATCCTGCATAAGGGTACGCATGCCATTGCGCATGGCTGATTCCTTGATCGCTGTCAGGGGCTGGTTCTGGGAAATAAGTTGTTTGATCTCGTCGTTTGAGGTCAATAGCTCATGGATGGCGAGGCGGCCCTTATAGCCGGATTGCTTGCAGGCCGGGCAGCCCTGGGGTGAAAACATGGTGACAGTCTTTAAATCATCGGGGTTTAAGGGGGCGGTGGGGTGTGAGCCATAGGCCTCCATGACTGCCTGAAGACGCTGCTCATCCGGCTTGTAGGCCTGTTTGCATTTCGGGCAGAGCCGTTTTACTAAACGCTGGGCCAGGACGCCTAACAGGGCATCGGCGAAGGTAAAGGGGTCTATGCCGATGCCGGTGAGCCGGGTAATGGTCTCCGGGGCGGAATTGGTATGCATGGTGGTAAAGACGAGATGGCCGGTGAGAGAGGCCTCGATGACCGTGGTAGCCGTCTCTTTATCCCTGGTCTCGCCCACCATTATGACATCGGGATCGGCCCGCAGGAAGGCCTTTAATACGCGGGCGAAAGTCAGGTCTATTTTGGTTTGCACCTGTACCTGGCGCAGGCCGTCCTGGACGATTTCCACCGGGTCTTCAGCGGTCCAGATCTTTTTCTCGGGCCGGTTTATATAATGCAGGGCGGCGTGGAGAGTGGTGGTTTTACCGGAGCCGGTGGGCCCAACCACGGCGATGAGGCCGTAGGGCATCTCAATGAGATTTTTAAAATTCTGCAGGTTGGGCTCTAAAATTCCGGCTTGATCCAGCGGCATGGCGTTACTGCTGGCCAGGATTCTTAAGACGACATCCTCATTGTCGCCAGTGGTGGGCAGGGTGGCGACCCGCAGCTCAATTTTGCGGCCGTTGCGGGTTCTGAATTTTATTTTACCATCCTGGGGCAGCCGGCGTTCAGATATATCAAGTTTGGCCATAATCTTGAGCCTGGAGACCAGCGAGCGTTTATAGTTAAAGGGGATGTTGCGGTAGTGGCGGCACTCACCGTCAATACGGTAGCGAATCTGGATGCCCTTGGTGCCCAGCTGGGATTCGACATGGATGTCAGAGGCCTCGGCGAGAATCCCGTCCTCAATGACCTTGTTGACCATCTGCACCACCACGCCATCGGCCTGGATGGCCTCTTCCGGCTCAGGGTCCTCATCCTCATAGTCAAGATCAATCTGCTCAAAAACCCCGTCTCCCTCCTCCGGGCCGGGATCAGTAAAGGAGTATTTGCCAAAATAGTAGTCAATGAATTTGTTAATATCTTCCTTAAGAGCCACGCTGTATTCAATATGGCCAGCCTGCAGGGCATTGTTGATATTATCAATTTTGACCAGATCGTGGGGGTTGTCCACTGCCACCCGGAGACGCCCGGTCTCTTCAGAAAACGGGATGAAGCAATTGGCGCGGAAGAATTGTTCCTTGATAGCCTTGATACAGGACGGAGCAGCCCCGGCCGCCTGTTCGTCAAACTCCAGAAAGGGGCATTGATAGAAATCACTCAGGGAATTACCGAGATCTTCCTTGCTGATATTAAACTCATTTACGAGGATTTCCTCAATTAACTTGTTTTTTGAACGGGCCAGTTCCTTGGCCCGCTCAAGATCCGCCATGTTCAGCAGCCTGTTTTTCAGCAGGCCATAGAAGCGGCCGGCTTTTTCGCTGCTTTCGGTCAGGGCTGCCAGGCGTTGCCCGGCATTGCTGAAGGTGGGGGAAAGCCCGATGATTTGCTGCAGGGTATTGATGGCCTCCTGGATGGCACCGTTATTCTCATAGATCGTGGACAGACGATCCATAATCTCAAGGCGTTGATCCCGGTCGGCGCTTTTATCCTTCAGGGCCTCTTCAAAATTACTTTGAGCCCCGAAGGGGTCGTCCTGCCGCAGACAGCATTCGCCCATGGCGCACCGAATGGTGGCGGGCTTATAGCCGGTGGCGGCCAGGCCCTCTAATCCGATCATGGCCTCAGCATAAAAACCGGCGGTGATTAAGCCCTCGCAGGTGAGCCATTGCTCTTCCTGGTCAGGGCTGTTGTCTTGGGCGGTATGTGAGTTGTTCCTGTCCATGGCGGCGGTGAGTTCCTCGACGTTCTCCCTGACTGACTCACTGGGCTCTGCCGCCATGATTGCCTGGCAAATAAGCCTGGCCTCCTGTTCCAACCCCTGGCTCCAGTAAAGCTGGGCCTCGGTGATTTTTTTTCTTATGTCTTCGGTAATCATGCTTTACAGGTTAATGATTATTTTTTCCACTCACCGATAATACCGGCAGTCTCTCTTTATGGTGCCATAAAAAGCCCTTAAACATGAAATGCTCATCGGCACCCGCCTCCTGCCAGCGCCAGTTGTCATCTATGCTTATTTCCGTGCCCGGTTCGTCAATAATGGCACCGCCGCCCTGTTGATTTTTATAGAGAATAATCAAGCTGCCGTTTTTTCGGTTCACCTGGCCTGGGGCGTTTATCAGCGGCGTAAGCCAGGGCAGCTCCAAGCGGCGGAGGGCGGCCTCAGGCATTTGAGCCAGTTCACCCTTAAAAAGGGGCTGTAATCTTGACCAGGGCCGGGGCTTTAGCTTTTTCAGGGCCAGGGGGCGATCCGATGGTAATCTAACGGGGCGGCCCTGGGTTTCAATGGTTAGTTCATCGGGCGGGATGAGGACGGTAATCCCCTGCCAGCGGGCCTTAAAGAGAACGGGCCATGGGGAAGCAGCCGCCGGGGCGGACTGTTGTTCCGTTACTGCTGTTTCCGTCTCCCGCAGCCTGGCGGTCAGCTGTTTGTTCTGAGCTTCAAGGTATAGGCGGATACGGCGTTGGGCGGCATATAACTTATCATAGCCCTTGGTCTTGCCGAAAAGATTTTCCAGGGGGAGTATCTGCTTTATACATTTGCCAAGGGCCTCAATATGATCCCGCACCGCGGCTGCGAGAGCCGGTGATGGAGGAAGCTGCTCCTGGCGAAAGCCGTGGCGCAGACCCATGGCCAGCAACTTCTGCTGACTGTCGAGCTGGCGGCCGATTTCCTGTTCCGCCCGATAGAGCTTTACCGCCTTTTTACGGCGGGCTAATTCCGCCACCGGCCTGAGTTTATTCAGGCATTGTTTGATTGTTTCGATATTAGATCTTAGAGCGTCGCTTAGAACCTCTGGAATCCGGCCCGGCTGGTTAGGGTTGTAATTGCTGGTCAGGGCCGTAGTCAGACGGTCTTTTTCCTCCTCCAATATTTCTCTGACCTGTCGATGGATGGTTAGATACTCTGCGTAACGTGAATTTTGGCCGAATAGTTTTTCCAGGGGCAGGAGACGATTGATACATTGAGCCAGGATGCTGAGGTGGAGATTGATAATATTGCTGATTTCCCGGGGGAGGCTGTCGGGCAGATCGGCACTGATGATTTCTGGGCCGAAGGCGTCATTATCCGGGGCCGGCCGGTTTTCTTGCCTGGCGTCAGCGCTGGCCCCGGTGGAGATTTCTTCATTAATGGCCTGCAGCTCTTTTATGAGTCCGGCGGCTCTGGTTTTGATCTCCGGGGTCTGATCGGGGCTGGTAAAGTCTTTAAAGATAATTATGGCCTTGCGTAGTGAACCAGAGGCCCTGGGTGGTACCTCGGCTGGTTTATCCGCTATCGCGCTCATTAGGCTGCGGGTAAGGTCGATAACCCGCAATAACTCTTCATCGCCGCTATCTAATAACCGGCGTAAATCATCTAACAGGGCCTGAAAATCATCTGCCCCGGATCTGGAAACCTCCCAGTCGAGAGCGAGAAAGGTCTGGTCAAGGCGCTTAAGCAGGAGGTTGAGCTGGTTGTTACCGCCGGGTTTGTCTTCTGCTGTTTTGTCCCCGCCTGCGGGCGCCTGAGGGCCGCTTTCTCCGCCTGGGGCGGCGGTATGCGGCCGGGGTGGTTTGTCTGCCGTAGTGGGGGCATTATCCGCTTTTCGGCTATCAGGGTTAGAATGAGGTGCCTCACTCTCAGCCCCGGCCAGCTCTTTAACTTCATTGGTTAAGGGGTCAATCTTGATGGTTCTTCTCGCGGTGAACAATTCGTCTATGGCATTATCAATTTGCTCGGCAAAATTTGCCCGACCCTTTTCTGACATAATATTACCCTTTATTTGTAACAGCTATGCCCGGTTGCCCGAACATAACGAAACATGAAAATCGAGCCAGGGCCAATACCCATTAGCCGGTGACTTTCATAATGCAGAAGCCTATTCTAACAGCCGGTTTTTCTCCGCGACCTGATGGACGGTTAGTTTGCTTATGGCCCGCAGGCTCTCAAAAACCCCTTCACCAAGGGTGGCGGATGCGGTAAATTCCGGAGCCTGGAGTTCAGAATTAAGGTCAGAGGATAATTCGCTGACGCTCAAGGTTGGAATTTCGCTCTCAGTGAGATCTCGTTTGTTGTATTGCAAAACAATGGGAATCTCGCTGAGTTTTACCCCCAGTTCGGCCAGATTATTACTGAGCCCGGCGAGACTGTCTTTATTGCGCTGGCGGCGCACCTGGAGAGGGTCGGCGACAAAGACTATCCCGTCAACCCCCTTTAACACCAGTTTGCGGGTGGCTTCATACATTATCTGGCCCGGCACGGTGTAGAGCTGGATACGGATATCAAAATCCTGCACCGAACCAAGGTGGAGGGGCAGGAGATCGAAAAACAGGGTGCGGTCACCCTTGGTATCAATGGTTACCATCTTGCCCCTGGCCTTTGGGATCATGGCGTGGTGGATATAGATGAGATTGGTGGTTTTACCGCAGCGTCCAGGGCCGTAATATACTATCTTACAGTGTATTTCGCGTTTACCAAGATCAATTAATGCCATTATCAGAGCCTTTTAGTAACTAAGCGGCCAGGGTAGACAGGCTGCCTCAAACAGTTCCGTTTTTTAAAATACTTTTTACCGGGGCGAGCAATTCGTCCGCGCGGCACCTGATGAGGCCCAGGGAGACCTCGTCACTGAATATTGACAGCATGATTAATTCTTCATCGAGGCGGAGGAAGTACATGCTGGAATTTTCACCCTTATGAAAAAGCAGGGTGAAGTCCTCTTCACCGATGAGTCTGGCGATCTGGGCTGTGGCCCCGAAATTGGCCGCCGTGAGGGCGGCCAGGGCGGTGGGATCGGTAATCGCCGGGTCGTGGCCGCATTCCGTTATTATATTGCCCGCTTCATCAATGATCATAACTTTTTTCACCCCGGCCCTGATGAGTTTGTCATCTATCAGTTTGTGAACCGCGTTTACCTTTTCCTGGGTAAGAATAAAGGAGGCCATGGGTTTATCTCAAATAGTACTGGGATTAATGTTGGAGCAGCAACATTTGTACTAATAGAAATATTAGCTTAAAAGCCTGGCTGGTATCAAGAACTATTTACCGGCAATCAGCGCTATTGGTAAAAAAGTCTTTTTAAAGACCGGCGGCCATGATAGGATAAATATGCCCGCTTGCCCTTTGGCGGCCTGTTATAAGTTCTCATTGCTGAGATTGTAACAGGCCGGTAATAAAAAAATATGCCAGGTGTTAAAATGAATGAAAAAGCCCTGTTGAAAAAGATTCAGAATCAGGTTCAGGCCAAGCTTACCCCCATGCTGAATCGTTATCATACCGATTCTTCGGATATGGAGGCCATGCTGAAATGGAAGCCGCTGGTCTTGATTCTCGGCAATTATTCCTCTGGTAAATCAACTCTGATCAATGAATTACTGGGTCGGGAGGTGCAGAGGACGGGACAGGCTCCCACTGATGACTCTTTTACCCTGATTACCGCCCCCGAGCCGGGCGCGACTGAGGCCGATGTGCCGGGCGCTGATCTGGTAAATGACGAACGGTTGCCCTTTACCGGGTTTAAAACCTTTGGCGAGCAGTTTATTGCCCATTTTCGCATGAAGACGGTTGAGGCGGAAGAATTTAAAAACCTGGCCTTGATTGACAGTCCAGGAATGCTGGATTCGGTGTCGGAGAAGGATCGTGGTTATGATTATTCCTCGGTGGTGAAGGAATTCGCCCGTCTCGCTGATTTGATAATCCTGATGTTTGACCCCCATAAGGCCGGTACGATTCAGGAGACCTATGAGACCATCCGTAATACCCTGCCCGAGGCCGCGGGTGAAGATCGAATCGTTTTTGTCATGAGCCGGATTGACGAATGCGATAATCTGGCTGATCTGGTGCGCTCTTACGGCACTCTGTGCTGGAATCTTTCGCAGATGACGGGCCGTAAGGATATTCCCCGTATCTATCTGACCTATGCCCCGGATATGGCTGTGGCCCAGGAGGAGCTTATGGTATGGGCTTCGGAGAGGCAGCTCCTGAAGGAGTTGATTCTAAAGGCTCCGGGGCTGCGCATAAGCCACGTTCTGCAGAATGTTGACAAGCAGACTCAGGAGCTGCATATGGTGGCCGAGGCCATGTGGAGTTTTGCCCAGGGCGGCAAGAAAATATTCTGGCGGATGGTGAAAAATGCCCTGCTGGCCGGGGGCTTCTGTTTCTTGTTCCTTGATCTGATCAGCCGGGGATTATACGGATTTCCCGCCCATCCCTTTTTAACCTCTCTACTGTCCACCGGCGTGGTTCGGCCGGAACAGTTGCTTATGCCGCTGGCCAGCTTCAGTATTGTGACGGCTTTAGTCTTATTGTGGGGGCTGAAGTTCAGCCTGCCGGGTTATTATAAACGCTGCCAGGCCAAACCTGAAGAGCTTGTCGCCTTAGACACAGCCTACAGGCGGAATGTGTGGGAACGGGTGCGGGATAATGTAACAGCGCTGTTGGCAAAGGTGAAAACAGGTGATTTGTTTGTCAATCACGCTGCCAGTATAAATAAGGTAGAAAAATTTTCCCAGCGTTACATTCAGAAATATTATGAAGAGATAAGGTAACTTATAGTTGTTCCAAGAGAACAAAATAAATGATTATAGTTCGTAAATAAAAGAATGCATCTCCCCGTTACAAATATCCGTAACTTATCGTCGAACGATTTTGAATAGAGTTTTGGACGGGTGAGTGCTGTTGGTTC
>JAJRZN010000224.1 GCA_024275235.1 Deltaproteobacteria bacterium | reverse complement strand
TGTCAGCGACAAAGTCCTTGATATCGTGGCTGAACCAGGCATCGGCACCCTCTTTAAGGAATAATTCATCTATACGCTGGTTAATTGCCTCGTTATTGATAATTGCCCCGCAGTCGGCGCAGATAATGGCGGTAATGGGCACCCCCCATGAACGCTGGCGGGACAGGCACCAGTCAGGCCGCGACTCCACCATACCGTAGATCCGGTTCATGCCCCATTGCGGAGTCCAGTTCACCTCATGGACGGCGGCCAGGGCCTTCCGGCGCAGATCGTTATTGGCCATACCGATGAACCATTGCTCGGTGGCCCGGAAGATAACCGGTTTTTTACAGCGCCAGCAATGGGGGTAGCTGTGCGAGACTGCCGCTCGGCGCACAAGACTGCCGTGCCGCTCAAGGTCGGCGCAGATCGTCTCATTGGCCTCATTAATGTCCATCCCGAGATGTACCCCGGCCTCCTCGGTGAAACGGCCGCGGCTGTCCACCGGTGACAGGATATCCAGACCATAGTGTACTCCGGTCAAATAATCCTCCCGGCCATGACCGGGGGCGGTATGCACACAGCCGGTACCGGTATCGAGGGTAACGTAATCGGCCAGCACAAGGAGCGAATCCCGCTCTAAAAACGGGTGCCGGCAATGCCGTCTCTCCAGTTGGCGGGCCGAGAAGGTGGTTAAAATCTCATAGGTGCTGATCTCAAACTCGGCCATGGCCGCCTCGATCCGTTCCTCAGCCATAATCCAGACCTCATCGGCCACCTTGACAGCGGCGTAGACAAAGGACGGATGCATGGCCACGGCAAGATTGGCGGGCAGAGTCCAGGGGGTGGTTGTCCAGATAATCACCTTGATATCTCCGGTGAGGAGGGGATCAATATCGCTTAGATCATCCAGCACCGGGAATTTAACATAGATGGAGGGCGAGGAGATATCGGCGTAATCAACCTCGGCCTCGGCCAGGGCGGTCTGACAGGAGGAACACCAATATACCGGCTTCTTGCTGCGCATCACCGAGCCGGAGGTCAGAAAACGGTTAAACTCCCGGGCCGTGGCCGCCTCATAGCGATAATCAATGGTCAGATAGGGGTTGTCCCAGTCGCCCAGCACCCCGAGACGCTTGAATTCATCACGCTGGATCTTTACCCACTTATTGGCATAGTCCCGGCAGGCTTTGCGGAAGGAGAGGGGCGGAATCCGGCGTTTTTTCTCTCCCAGTTCCTCATCGACGTTATGCTCAATGGGCAGGCCGTGGCAGTCCCAGCCGGGAATGTAGGCGCAATGGAAACCGGACATTCGTTTTGAACGGAGAATAATATCCTTTAAAATCTTATTAAGGGCGTGGCCGATGTGGATATGGCCGTTGGCGTAGGGAGGGCCGTCGTGGAGAATATAGGCCGGGCGGCCGGCGGTGTGTTCCTGCACCCTGGCGTAGAGATCATCCCGCTGCCATTGCTTCAGGAACTCCGGCTCCCGCTGGGCCAGATTGGCCTTCATTTTAAACTTGGTTTTTGGTAAATTCAGGGTGGATTTATAATCCATGGTTTATTACTCCCGCTGGTTGGTTCTTGGTCTTACCCATCTTCATGAGCAATGGTAAACCTTTAAAGATACCAGCAAAGCGCAAACTTGCAAGACGAAAATAGACGTTTTCAGAACATTATTTTCGGGATATAGTAGTTCAGTAATCAGGAATCAGGAGACAGAATTTAACTTTGTCTTAAATTATATAAATCTTACAGGAAGAATAGATATGCCCAAGATAATAGCCCTGGCCGGTAAGGGCGGCACCGGCAAAACCACCATTTCCGCCCTTTTAATCAAGTATCTCACTGAAAGGAAGCTTACCCCGGTGCTGGCCGTGGATGCCGATCCCAATGCCAATCTAAATGAATTATTGGGGTTGCGGATCGGCCAGACCATTGGCCAGATCAGGAAGGAGATTAAGGGGGAAATTCCCATTCATATGAGCCGGGACCAGTTCATGGAGATGAAGATCCAGCAGTCCTTAATCGAGGAGAGCGGTTTTGATCTCATGGTCATGGGACAACCCGACGGGCCGGGATGTTACTGTGCCGCCAATCAGTATCTCGCCATGAGCATGGATCATCTCGCCGGCAATTATCGTTATATTCTGGTGGACAATGAGGCGGGGATGGAGCATTTAAGCCGCATGAATCTCACCATTATTGACTACCTGCTGGTGATATCCGACCCCTCGGCCCGTGGGATCATGACCGCCGGCCGGATCTCTGAAATCACTACTCCACTGGGGCTGACCATCAAACAGAAAGGACTCATTGTCAACCGCGCTCCGGAGCCGGTACCCGCCGCCCTGCAGAACAGAATCGAGCAGACCGTAACCGAGAGCGATCTGCCCCTGGCCGGAATCTTCTCCGCCAGCGAGGAGCTGATTGATTATGAGCTGAGCGGAGAATCGTATCTGCAATTACCGGCGGAGACCCCGGTGGTTGCTCAGGCCTTCGCCGCCTTTGACAAAATATTCGCGGCATAATTTTTAATATCGAATTACAAAGTCTATTTCCTTCTTTTCCTTCATTCAAAATTCATTGTTCGACATTCGGCATTTAACATCGGGGTCTACCGCTCACCTCGACATTCGCTTTAATCCGAAGTGTGATGGCGTCGTAAAAAGTCCGATCTACGGTGTTGTGGCGTTTCGGCAGACCTTCGGCATACCATATGTATGGCCGAAGCCCTGCCGAACCACCATGCCTCGCAGTCTTCGCTTAGCTGACTTAGCCATCTTTAGTTAGTGATGGACTTTTTACGAGTCCATCAAGTATTATAAGTCAAAAATATGGTTTGTTGATCCCTCCCCCCCCTGAAGACGGAGAGGGACGAAGCCCTTTTTAATTAATCTACTATCTCTTCATATTAATCAGATCATTTAACATATCATCGGTGGTGGTGATGATCTTGGAGTTGGCCTGAAAACCGCGCTGCACGGTAATCAGTTTAACAAATTCAGTACCGAGATCCACATTGGACTGCTCCAGGGCGTTAGGGGCGATGGACCCCAGGCCGTTGGTGCCGGGGGCCCCGGTAACCGGGGCTCCTGAATCGGTGGTCTCGGTGAAGATATTTCCCCCCTCCTTCCGCAGTCCGGCCAGATTACTGAAATTAGCGAGAGCCATCTGCACCTTCTTTAAGACCTGACCGTTGGAATAATGACCGGTAATAACCCCGTCCACATCGGTGGATACTGATTGTAAAAAACCAGAGGCAAAGCCGTCCTGATCCTGAAAGATCGTGGTGGAACTGTTGGCATATTGGGTGGTGGCCAGGGCCTCGGGTGAAAATGAGGTGGTGACGGTATCCCCGACCTCGCTGCCGTCCTCTGAAGTCAGGTCGCCCTTGATAACATTAAATTTATAATCACTTGTCCCCACTACCGGCGGCCCGGCGGCAATCGTTACCGGCCCGAATATATCCTCCTGATAATCCGCCGCCACCTTGGGGGCAACAACCGTATAATTATAGGTGGTCTCCACCTTGGAGATAGACAACTTGCTCTGCGAAGAGACGGTATCGGCCTTCCAGTCCGTCAGCACCAGACGGCCGGCGGAATCAATAGTGGCATCACAGGCAAAATCCTTCCCTATCTTGTACAGCATATCCTGAACGGTGGTCGGGGGAACAGCGGTCAGATTTACCGTATAGGAACTGGTCTGACTGCTGCCGTCACTCTTGGTACCGGTAAATTTAAATATATCACCGTCATTAACTCCTCGGGGCTTACCGCCGTTGATGGCGGGATCGCTGTTGTCATCATAGACACTGTCCCACTGAGTGGAAGCGGTAATAGGGGTGGTATCACCGGTATTGGTGCTGAAGGCCCGACCGGGAGCCAAGACCATTCTTTTGGCGGTGGTAACATTTATCTGCGCCTCAGTAGAGGTTATGGCCGTCAAGGAAGTAGCCCCCGCGTCATCGACCAGACCCCAGGGGTTGGCACCGGTGCTGGCGCCGGTAACATCATTATAGGCCATGGAGGCGGCCAGGTTGCCGGACTGACTCACATCAATTACCCGCAGATTACCATTACCGTCCAGAACCGCCTGGGCTAAAGAGTTGGCACCGCCATAGGCCGTTGCCATACTGCTGAGCAGATCACTGATCTTGGAGGTAGCGGTGACGGTATAGGTGGTATTGACCGCATTGCCGTCAACATCAGTTCCCGTAAAGGTAAAGGTATCATTAACGTCAACAGCGGGCAGAGATGTTCCCCGTAAACCAACGAGGAGCTGAGTATCATCCGTCACCACCGAGCTGCCGTCAGTGGTAATCCCGCTATCGGTCTTCAGGGCATCAGTCAGCCCAACCGTCGTCCCGCCGCCAAAGGGCACCGAGTTATTGGCCGATATGGTCTCAAAACGGGTCACATACATACTTGAATTACCAGCCGTATTATCGGTGAGTTTCAAACGGCCCTTGGCATCTATAGATGCCGTACAGCCAAAGGTGGTATCCAGCTTATCCAGGAGATCCTGGACCGTATTGTTGGGTTTCACGGTATAAACCAGGCGGGTAACGGGATCAGAGCCGTTGTTCCAGCCCTCAAAGATAAAGGTATCACCCTGGGAGATGGCGTTACCGTTGGAGTCCGAAACCTTTGACCAGGTTGTGGCGGAGTTGATAAACTGGGTAATATCACCACCCGAGGCCAGAGCCCTGGCCCCTGAATCACTCACCAGAATCTGACTCTGAGCCGAACTGGTACCATTATACCGGGCTCCAAGGTTTAATTTAATATACTGATTAGTGTCGGCTCCGGTAAAATTGGTGGGAAAGGAAAAATAGGAATCTCCAGCCCCCAATAATATACGGTTATCCGGTTTGGCCGGATCTACCTGACCGTCAGGCGGTACCTTATAGGCATCGATGGAGGTTATATTGCCGCCGGTGTCAAACTGTATCACCCCGTACATCAAGGCCCCGGCCCCCTTGTCATTTTTGTAATTATAGCGGGTATCAGGGTTGTAAATTGCCTGCTCGCGGGTGTCAAGAGCCCTTAAATCCTCCGCCGGATCACAGGTAATCAGAAACTCCCATTGATTATCCTTGCCCGTGCGGTCAAAATAGGTCGAGATATCATGACTGGCCCCCTTGGAATCATATATCTTCACTGAAGTGGTATAATCATATTTGGTGGAATCAATGGGGTCACTGGGGTTTATCGCCGCCGCGTTGGTACCGTTCCAGTTATTAAACAAGCGGTCTTCATTAACCTCATTACTCTTCCGGGAATCAACATTGGCAATAACCTCCATCGATTTCGTGGCCACCGGCGGCGTATTCTTACCAATACTGATATCGCCAATGGTACCGGCCCGCTCACCGGTAGCGGAATCAATAGTCCACCCCTGGGCGAAATGGCCGACGGGATCAACCAGAGCGCCATCTTTGTCAAAACGGAACTCCCCGGCCCTGGTGTACATATCCGCCGCGGAGCTGTCCGCCGCCCGCAGCATAAAAAAGCCCTGACCGCCAATGGCCATGTCCGTGGGGGTGGATGAGCTCTCAAATGAACCTTGCGCGAACAGGCTGTCAATGGCGTTCAGGGTAACGCCGCGGCCTACCTGCGCGGAACCGGCCGCCGTGGATACTGACTGGGCCAGAACATCCTGAAAGGTCGAGCGGCTGGCCTTAAAGGCCACGGTATTGACATTAGCCACATTATCGCCCAATACCGACATTGCCTCACCCATGGTACTTAAACCACTTATGCTTGAATACAATGAACTTGAAACACCCATTGCCGTCTCCTTGTAATGTGAATTAGTATGTTTTGATGCGTTAATCGTCCAGTTGCAGCCATACGGCCCACCGGCCGAATCAGCGGCTTTTATCCCTGCCTACTTGATAACCTGCAGAATATCATCCGCTCCGACCTGAATATGACCATCAAGGGTAATAGCCGGGCTGGCTCCTGAAAAATCAACCCCGGTAACGAGACCGCTGCTTTTTGAGTCAACGTCGACAACATGACCTGTGGCATCCAGGGCCTTAACCTTGTAATAATAGGCCCCATCCGGTACCTCTTTACCAAGCAGATTTTTACCGTCCCACTTCAGGGCGTAATGACCAGCCTTCAAACCGCCTTTGTCCTCCTGCCAGACCAGATGATCAGCACTGTTGTAGATCTGGACTGTGGTGGTATTGCTGGCATTACTCAAAGTAAATTCACCCGAGCTTGGCACCCCATCTTTAACGCCGATTTTATTGCCGCTTACCAGCACCTTATTATTCAGGAGGCTCAAGAGTTGCAGGTTGTTCTGTGAGGTCTGAAAGTCCAGCAGTTTCTCCATGTTATCACTCATCTTGGTGGTAGCCTGCATATTACTGAACTGGGCCAGCTGCGAGGCCATCTGATAATTATCCATGGGTTTCATGGGATCCTGATATTGCAGTTGAGTGATAAACAGCTTCATAAAATCACTCTCATTCAGCGTCTTGGAGCCCACCGCGTCCTTGGGCTGCACGAGAGTGCTTGTGGTATTATTGGCGACCCCGGAAATAGACATTTTCCCCCCTTTCTCTGCCTGGAACTCAGACTAAGACACTTATTTGACTGTCAGACCAGCGGTCAGCGCGCAGCAATGACCTGGACAGAGATGTTGATGTTTCAAGAGCAGCGGCCTGTCCTCCGCCCCGCCGGCCTTTATCTAAATTCAACTGTTCCCAGGCCGATTCGAAACGCTGCCGACTATCTTCAGAGTTGTTATGCTGGTCAACCATAACCATGCAGGACTCCAGATTATAGCCCTGCTGATTAAGATTCTGCTTAAACTCCTCCATATTCTTTTCCAGGGTCTCTTTGACCCGGTGATTATCCATCACAAAGGAGACCATAACATGATTATTCCTGATCTGAAGATCGACCTTAACTTCTCCCAACTCTTTAGGATACATGGTTAAAACCAGGTGATGATCATCACGCTGCAGGGCCTGAGTAACGCCCTGACTAATCTGCTCAAAGGCAAATTGCGGCAGAATGACAGGGGCTGAGGAGGGCCGCGGCCTGACCGCCGCCGACAGGGCATCGGCTGAGCGGCTGTCAACCGGAACAGCCGCTGAGGACAGGGAACTAAAATCCACTCCCCCGTTTTCGGACTTCCGGCCTTTAGAATCATGCCCGGCGGCCAGCTCATTCACAAGATCGGCGCCGGGATTATCCTTAGCGAACTGCCCCATAAGTTTTTTGCCATCCACCATATCAGCATCGGTATCAGTCAGGGATGATTTCTGCCAATCCGCCGTCAACTCTTCATTCCGGCGCATAATGTCATTAATTTTATCAACCTTGACCTTTGAGAGATCAACCATCTTCTGCAGCTGCTGATAGACCGCGGTCAATGACTTCTGAACCACCGGCCCCCAGCTTGTGTCCTTCTTGATGAAACCCGCCTGCTGCAGGACATCAACCAGATTATTCAGGAAACCAACCGGTTTAATTTCAGGCTTGCCGGCCTCTACTGTGTTTATGGTCTGCCCGAGCAGTTCCTGCAGGCGGGCCATGCTCATCATTTCCTTGCCGCC
>JAJRZN010000014.1 GCA_024275235.1 Deltaproteobacteria bacterium | reverse complement strand
GGGAAATTGCCATGCTGGCCGACAGCGGCTGCGGCGTAATTACCTGCCCGGAAAGCAATATGAAACTTGGCGCCGGCATCGCCCCCATCCCCGCCCTGCTGGCCGCCGGGATTAAAACAGGCCTCGGCACCGATGGCTGCGCCAGCAATAATAACCTCAACATGTGGGGCGAGATGGATTCCCTGGCCAAAATTCACAAGGCCGTAAACCTTGACCCCACTATTCTGCCCGCCCATGTTGTCCTCGATATGGCCACCAGAGGCGGAGCCGCCGCTCTGGGCCTCAACCTGGGCGTTCTACGACCCGGCATGGCGGCGGACATGATACTCATTGACCTCCACCAGCCCCACCTCACTCCGTTTTACGGCCCTGACCTCCTGGTTTACGCGCTTAATGGGGCCGAGATCAGGAGCAGTATAATCGGCGGCAGACTGGTAATGGAAGATCGTGAATTACTGAACATAGATATTGAGGCAGCCATGGCGGCCGTTAACCGGCTTGCCCGGCTACATGATCAGCCGCTGGGCAAAGGAGATAATAGGGAGAATTATTTTAGGCAGGATGCCGGTATAAAAAAGCACTAACATAATGACAAAACCGTAAGGCTCTACACGGGCAAAGGAAACCGCTGCTTTCTCAGGCAGCAGCCCCATGAGAACCTTACTGCCGTCCAAAGGCGGCAGAGGCAGCAGATTAAAAACCGCTAACAGCAGATTAATCCAGATACTGGCGCCAAGCATCTTTATCAGGGGGCTGATAATAAAGAGGGGCCAGAGGGATGAGGTGGCGAAAAGCAGTTTCACCATGAGGACACTGATAACGGCCAGAACAAAATTAATCCCCGGCCCGGCCAGAGATACCCAGATCATATCCCGACGCGGATTTTTAAAATAACGAGGATCAACCGGCACCGGTTTGGCCCAGCCTATTTTGATCAGGATGAAGCAGATAACCCCGATTGGATCCAGATGTTTAAGTGGATTAAGGGTTAAACGGCCCATATCAGCAGCAGTTGGATCACCGAAAAGCCTGGCGACATAGCCATGGGCGTACTCGTGCAGGGTAAGGGCAAAGAGTAAGGGCGGGCCCAGTATTATTATTTCCTGGATAATGGCCGTCATGGAGTTGTTTTCTGCTCCTGGAGAAATTTTTCTTCATCGGCCCTGTTTTTCACCAGGCCGTCCAGGCGGGCATTAAGTAAGGCGGTGAGGAGGAGACCTATTTCCGGCCCCGGCCCGTATCCCATTGCTAAAAGGTCGTGGCCGTTCAGGGAGGTTTTAACATCCCGGAGACGGGTAACATAGAGCGAAACCGCCTGCTCCGTACCCTTATCACCGGTCATGCCCATTAAATATAACAGGGCCTCGACGCTTAGTCCATATAGAAGGCGGTATATCTCACTGGCCTTAACCGGCTTGCCCGCTGGTTTACGCGGCTGAACAGGAGCGTTCTTCCCCCTCCGTCTCCTGACCTGAGGGACGATTTTGCCCGCCAGGGCCGCTGCCGCACGTTCAGCCGTTAGTTTATCGGCCATCAGGCGCTGCCGTTCACGATCCGCCACCTCAAATTTAATAAAAAAATCCATGAGCTGAGTGGGCTTCAGCCGGGCGGTGAGGGCCAGAAGAAATACCCGCCATTCAGAACAGGGACGATCCAGATAGAGCCGTTTATACCAGGCCAGAGCGCGATGTGTCTCACGCAGGATTTTTTTCAGACCCTGCTCAAGACGCAGAACCGGATGCAGAAAAGGCAGGAGTTTAAACTGATTCAGACGGTATATAGCGGGCTGAGGATTTCCCTCCGCCAGAATCATTTTTAGTTCATAGAAAAAACGCCCCCCGGAAAAACGGCCGTACATATTCATTTTAACGGCATTTTTCATCAGCTTGGCCGTTAATTTACCAAGTTTAAAACTTAGGCGCTGTTCAAAGCGGATAGCCCGGAATATCCGGGTGGGATCTTCGACAAAGCTTAAATTATGCAGCACCCGGATCTGACCGTCACGGAGATCGTTCTGGCAGTTGAAAAAATCCACCAGCAGACCGAATTTATCCGGATTCAGATGAATGGCCATGGCATTGATGGTAAAATCACGGCGAAAGAGATCAAGCTTCACCGAACTTAATTCCACCGTCGGCATGGCAGCCGGGTATTCGTAATACTCCAGGCGGGCGGTGGCCACATCAATCTTGAAACCGTCCGCCAGCTTAACCACGGCGGTATTAAATTTTTCATGCGCTCTGGCCCGCCCCCCCAGCTCCGCAGCAAGACGATGAGCAAAGGCAATGCCGTCCCCCTCAACCACAATATCGAGATCCAGGTTAACGCTCTTAATAAGAAGATCACGGACAAAACCGCCCACGGCATAGGCCCGGTATTTACAGGCGTGCGCCACCTCGCCGATGGTACAGAGAAGACGCATCATCTTCTTGGAGAGACTCGCCACCAGCAGATTGTTAAGATTACGGTTGCGCTCCAGGGAGGGCTGCCCCCCCTTATGGAGAGCGGCCGGTGAATGGGCCGGGTCCTTTATCAGGATATTCAACAGATCGGTTCGGGTAATAACCCCGATAACCTTGTCATCCGCCACCACGGGGATAAAACGCTGGCGATGACCGATAATAACCTCCTGAATATCGGCCATGGTGGCGCTGGAGGGCAGAACGGCAAAATCCGTGGTCATATAATCATCCACCGGCTGCTCACCGAGACCATGAAAAATCGCCTTTTCCACCACCCGGCGGGAGATAAGGCCCCGTACCCGTTCCCTGGCGATAATCGGCAGTACGGTTATGCTGTAACGGGTCAATATTTCATGGGCCTGATTGATAGTTATGCCCGGCGGCGCAAAGATAACCGGGGCCGACATCAGATCCAGAGCCCGGCTTTCCGGCAGGACATATTTGTGGAGGAGACGCACCAGCTTTTCCTCGGCCTCCACCATGGTCTGGTCTTTAATCGTGGCCGAGGCGGCCGAGGCATGGCCGCCGCCGCCAAACTCCTGGGCGATATTACCGACATTAACCTCCGCCATCCGGCTGCGGGCAATAAAATATATCCGGTCACCCATACGGGCCAGGGCAAAAATGACATTTATATTTTCCAGCACCATAAATTTCCGCACCAGGCGGGCAAATTCATCCACATAGGCCGGGGCGTTAACCTTGGCGACAACCATTTGAATGCCCCGGATTGTATAGGTTATGGCCCCGTTAATCATATCATTTAACAAGCCCAGCTCAGCGCTGGAAAGTTCCTGAGCAGTAAACTGGCTTATTAGCGAGGTCTGGCCGCCCTGCTCCATAAGCCAGGCGGCAGCGGTGAGGTCTTCGGGGGTGGTGGAAGCAAAGGTAAAGGAACCGGTATCCTCATGAATGGCGATGAGCAGGAGGCCGGCCTCCTCCGGGGTGATGATAATCTCCCGGCGCTGGAATATTTCAACAATGATCGTGGTGGTGGAACCTATCTCCTTGACCACCTCTAAATCACCGTGCATATCGCCGGGAGCGTCGGGATGATGGTCGTATAGATGGAGGCTGAGGCCTGGATTTGTCAGGCAGGCCGCGAGCTTACCGATACGGCTGGGCTGCCGGGTATCAACTACAATCAGCCGGCTTACCCTGGCAAGATTGATGTCTTTAAGGCGCTGAAAGGGATATTGGCCCCATTGCTTAATATAATCACGGACATTCCTCTCCTGAGAACCGGGAAAGGCCATAAGCGCCTTGGGGTATAGACGGCGGACGGCAACCATGGCGGCCAGAGCGTCAAAATCGGCGTGAAGATGAGTGGTGATTAATTCCATAACCGACTGTTCAACGAGCGGCAATCCGGACTGGTGCCGTAATATGGGGCCAGGCCAGCCCTTTAGCGGCCTGAGCCAGGGCCTGATTGGCCAGCGGATGGCCGCCGTCCTTTTCACCCCAGATAACATTCACCACATCCCCGGCCGTGAATTCCGCCGGCGGAGCCGCCGGAACATAAGAATCACCATCTTCCACCCGGCGCAGCAGACCACCCTCGACAAGCAGGGCAAGAACCCGGGTAATTACTTTCTCGTCGTAGCAATTGTGCCGTTCATACAGCGAGGCAGCAGTGCTGAGATTACGGGCTGAAAAGTCGCTGAAAATATCGTCTAAGAGATCAAAGGCCAGGGCCAGGCGGTTGTATGGAGTAAGGCGGGGCCGCTGCCAGGCGTAATCCTTAAACATCTGGCAGGCAAAGGCAAATTCGGCCCCGGCCAGAAAGACAATCCAGGCAATATTCAACCAGAGCAGAAAAAGTGGCAGGGTGGCAAAGGAACCATAAATAGCGTTATACCTGGCGACCCCGATCTGCAGACGCACATAGACCGCCTGAATCAAAAACCAGCTGACCCCGCCCATGACCCCGCCGGCCAATGCGGGAAACATGCCGACTCTGGCATTGGGCAAAAAGCGATAAAGAACGGAAAAGGTAACAACAACAATAAGTAAGGGCAACAGTTTAAAGATGAAGGCCGCCACCCAGGCAACGGGCAGGACAATGGCAATCCGTTGAATAATATTCTGATTCTGGAGCATGGCCTCAGTGGCAAAACCGAGATTAACGCTCAGGGGCAGTAAAATCATCAAGGCCAGATAGTCCATGAGCTTGCGGCCAAAGGGCCGCCCCTGCCGGGCCTGCCAGATTACATTCATAGCCTGTTCAATGCGGCCCAGAACGCTTAACACGGCAAAGACCAGACCGATAATACCAAAGGCCCCGAGGGCGGCAAAATCCGTCCGGTCAACATAATCAAAAATTTTGGCCACAGCGGTATGAAGATGACCGGCAATCTGCTGATCGTCAGTCGCGGCGGCGGTCGGCGGGGCTCCCTGTCCTGAGTGACCATCGGCTACAGCCTTAGTGCCGTCCTCTTGTTTTACCGGGGCAGACTGCGCCTCAGGCGGCCCTTCAATCTGATCGACAAAACGAAAGGCCGCCTGCCGCATCTGATCTCCAGCCCCTAACCCCTTTAAGACCGCCGTTCCCAGGGCCAGGGTGGGTACCAGAGAAAGAACAATGGTAAAGGTCAGAGCGCTGGAGCGCATGGGAAGATTGTTCTGCTGAAATTCACGCCAGAATACGGCCATAACCCGAAAGACGGCCCAAAGAGCGCGGCGAAACAAAGGGGCATCCGCCGCCGGCCGGGGCCAGAGATAACGCCATATCCTCTCAAACAGAGAATCCGCGGCAGGGGTGTCAGTCGTCCAGGGGCTCAAAATTAACGGGGCTTACGGGCCGATAATTGATTGCTGATTACCCAGTTCAACCAATCATATTGCTTATCCGAAAAATTTTTCCTTTTCTGCTCCAGAAAGGCCCGCAGGGCAGCGTCGGAGGTAAAAGAGACGGAATAAAAGCCCTTGGAATAAGCTCCGTGACCAAGCAGGGAAATCTTGCCGTTACCCTCAACCCCCACCATTAAATCATGGTTTTTAAAGGTCTTGGAATCGCCAATTACCGACACGGTGCCATATTTTTCCACCTTGATATACTGGTAGGAGGCAATGCCGACAATCACTAACAAAACCAGGGCGATGAGTGAGATTATCCGGGTGGCGCGGCCATAAATCAGGGGGTTAAAAATGTCACGAACCGAAAAGGGAATATGAGAGCTGATAGCCTGTGAAATATCCTTTTCCCGAGCCAGCATGGGCTTGACTACCATGCCGGTATAGCCCTCAATATCCTTGATGGCATCATCGTCCGAGGGATCAACCATAGCCAGATTAAGGATATTATTACCCCCTTTGACAATGGGCATTACCGTATATTTCTGGCAGAGGTAACGGGGAATAGCCCCCTTGACTTCGGGGGAGAACTCATCATCAATCCTGATAATCGGTACATCCAACTGAGCGGAGAGAATATCCATGAGTTGATCGTCGCTGATCACCCCCATTTTAATGAGGATATAACCAAGACGGCGGTTGCCACCCACCTGAATCCGTACCGCCTCATCAATATCTTCTATTTTGGCCAGCTTCTTTTGAACCAGTATTTCACCAAGGCGCATTTTTTTACCCATATTACTCCCTCCCCGCAATTATTCATTTTTATAATTATATCACATAATATTGCCTGAATGTACAACAAAAAGGAACTATCCAGCGGCACAATTTTATCAACAAGGTTGAGGGAAGACGAGAACTACAGTAAGATAAAATTGATTTTTCAGGTTGTTCATACCATGAAGTAAATAAGGCACAGCCCATAAATACTAAAGGGCCTGTAAGGAGAAATAATAGTGGCAGACAAACTGAAACGGGTTTTATTAGTTGACGACGAAGAGATAATCCGCGAGGTATTATCCGCCATTCTGACCGCTAACGGCTACGAGGTGGAAGTGGCGGCCAACGGCAAGGCCGCCATGGCCAGGGTGGAGAAAGAGTTCTTCGATCATATCATTACCGACATTAATATGCCGGTGATGGACGGCCTGACCTTCATCAAAAAACTGCGGGAAAACGCCGTTGATTCCATCATTACCGTCATCTCCGGCCACGCCGAGCTTGAGAATGCCAAGGCAGCCTTTAAACTGGGAGCCAGCGATTTCATCGCCAAGCCCTTTCAGTCCGATGATGAAATTATCCTCACCCTCCAGCAGGCCGAGGAGAAGGCCCGGCTGCGCAAAGAAAACTGCCGCCTGCAGAGAGAGTTGGAAGATAAATATATCTTTGCCAATATTGTCGCCAAAAGCCGGAACATGCGCCATATCTTCGCCACTATTCAGAAGATTGCCAATTACAAAACCACGGTATTAATCACTGGCGAATCCGGCACCGGCAAGGAGCTTATCGCCCGGGCCATCCACTATAACAGCATCCGCCGTCATAAGGCCATCATTGACTTAAACTGCGGCGGCATTCCTGAAACCTTATTAGAGAGTGAATTATTCGGCCACGCCAAGGGGGCCTTCACCGATGCCCATCAGGAGAAAAAGGGGCTCTTTGAGGAGGCCGACGGCGGCACCCTGTTCTTAGATGAAATCGGTGATATGCCCAGTCCATTACAGGTAAAACTGCTGCGCGCCCTCCAGGAAGAAACCATCCGTCCCCTGGGGCAGAGTCAATCAATCAAGGTTGATGTCCGGATTATCGCCGCTACCTCCAGGAACCTGCCGGAGGAGGTCAGGGAGAACCGTTTCAGGGAGGATCTCTTTTATCGGATAAATGTTTTAGCCATTGAGGTGCCGGCCCTGCGCCAACGCCCGGAAGACATCCCCCTCCTGGTCGATTTCTTCCTCAAAAAATACAACCAGCGCCTGAGCCTGGACTTTAAAGGGGTGGAGGGGCCGTGTATGCAGAAATTAATCAACTATCCCTGGCCCGGCAATGTCCGGGAACTGGAAAACGTTATTGAACGCAGCATGGCCCTCGGTGACGGCGATATACTGCGCGCCGACGATCTGCCCGATGAGCTGCGCCAGCGGGGCTGCGGCACTGGCCTTACTGTCAATAATTTCGACGGCTTTTCCATTAAAAAAAACCGGGCGGTCATGGAAAAGACCCTGATTTCCAAAGCCCTGGCGGAGACCCACGACAACCGAACCAAGGCCGCCGCTCTCCTGGAGATAAGCATCCCCGCCCTTCTCTATAAGATTAAAGAATACGGCCTTACTGACCTGCGGAACAAAGACTAATGATGGTTACGATTAATGACAGTTATTACCCTGACCACTGATTTTGGCCCCGGCAGCCATTACGGCGGCCAGATGAAGGGAGTAATCAGCAGCCGGGCGCCGCGGGCAACGGTTATTGATCTCTGCCATACCATCCGCCGCCACGACATCGCCCAGGCCGCCACGATAATTGCGTCATCCTGGCGTTTTTTCCCCGTCACGACCATCCATATCGTGGTAATTGATCCTGGGGTGGGCGGCGGACGGCAGATTATCCTGCTGACGGTGAACGGTCATTATTTTATAGCCCCGGATAACGGGGTTTTGAGCCGTCTGCCGCTTGCTCATCCCCAGACTAAATGTTTTATTCTCCAGCGCCCTGATCTTTATCTTAAGCCCCTGAGCCGCACCTTTCACGGCCGGGACATAATGGCCCCGGCGGCCGCCCATCTCGCCTCCGGGGGACGCCCCGCGGATTGCGGCCCGGAGATTTCACCCCGTCGGTTAATTACCCTGCCGCCGATACCTCCCCCCAAAGTTAAAGAAGGCCAACTGCGCGGCATAATTTTAGATATTGATTCCTTCGGCAATATAATAACCAATATCAAGGCCGCGGATTTGACGCCTTTATCAAGGCCGCTGACCGCCCGCCTCAATAACCACAAGATAACTCTCATGGCCGAGAGCTATGAGCAGGCGGCTCCCGGCAGAGCGCTTCTCATTATCAACAGTTCAGACGCCCTGGAAATTGCCGTAAACAAAGGCCGGGCCGCGGATTTATTAGAGGCCGGAATCGGCATGCCGGTAATTATAGAGGCGGACGACAGAATATGAACAAGGCATATCACCAGGAATTAGAGCTTTTACGGCAGTACTGGCGGGAAATCTCCCAGGATCCAGACCCGACAGGCGATCAGGTCAACGGCCTGAGCCTAAACCCCAGCCTCAAACTGCGGCAGGTAGAATGGCGTGGTCTGACTGCCCGGCTTAAAGATAAAAAAGTAGAACCAGCTCCCGGACGGGAATTCATCCTCACCTATTACGATCCGGCCGGCGGCCCGCTGCAGAAAACCGCTGCTGATAATGATTTGCTGGCCATTAAGATCATGGCCGAAGGCCTCAGCCCCGCCGAGGCGGCCCGGCAAGGCGGGGTACCGGTGGGAACTATTGACCGCCTGCTCCAGGCGGCGGTGGACAACGGCCTCCTGCTCCGGCCGCCCTCGGCAATCCGGCGGCCGCCATCCTTCCCTCGCGGCAAAGGGATTGATCCCGCTTTCATGGCCGCCCAGGTCTTCACCCTGCAATGGCATATCACCCAGAGCTGCGACCTCCACTGCCGTCATTGTTACGACCGCAGCCCCCGGCCCGCCATGCCTTACGATCAGGGCTTGCGAGTTCTGGATGACCTCCGGGAGTTCTGCCTCGAAAAAAACGTCCGGGGCCAGGTCTCATTTACCGGCGGCAATCCCCTGCTCTATCCCCATTTTCTAAAATTATATCAGGCGGCGGTGGACAGAAACCTGCAGGTGGCAATCCTGGGGAATCCCGCCGACAGGGGAATAATAGAGAAAATCTGCGCCATCCAGACCCCCATCTTTTATCAGGTGAGTTTAGAGGGGTTAGCGGCGCATAATGATTATATCAGGGGGGCGGGGCATTTCCAGCGCCTGCTGAAATTTCTAACCCTGCTGCAGGAGTTTAATATTTATTCCGTGGTGATGTTGACCCTGACCAGGGCCAATATGGAGCAGGTTCTGCCCCTCGCCGAACTTCTGCGGAGCCGGGCGGATGAATTCACCTATAACCGCCTCGCCATGGTGGGTGAAGGGGCTAATCTCCAATCGGTAAGGCCGGAGGACTACGAGAATTTCGCGGCCCGTTATCTAACCGCCTGCCGTCATAATAATGTCCTGAGACCCAAGGACAATCTCCAGAATATCATCCAGCACCGCGCGAACCGCCCCCTCTTCGGCGGCTGCGCCGGTTACGGCTGCGGGGCCGCCTTTAATTTCTTTGCCATCCTGCCTGACGGCGAGGCCCACGCCTGCCGCAAACTGCCATCATATATTGGTAACGCCTTTAAAGAGAAAATCGGCCATATATACGATGGTGAGCCGGCCCGCCGTTACCGGCAGGGCAGCGAGGCCTGCGCCCACTGCGACATCCGGCCGGTATGCGGCGGCTGCCTGGCGGTGAGCCACGGCTTCGGCCTCAACATCTTTACCGAGAAAGACCCCTGTTGCTTCCTTTAATTTTTTTCTAACCGGCAGGCGACCCTTAGCGATAATCGACGGGAAAAATAAACCATCAGGGCCGCCAGCAGCCCGGCGGCGGCCACGAAGGACATAATCCAGTAGAAGACATCCACCCCATAATTATCAGTCACATAACCACCGCTGGAGGTGGCGATGGAGCCTAATCCAAAGATGAGGAAAAAATTAACCCCAAAGCCCATGCCGTGTGAAGCCTTGCGGGTATAT
>JAJRZN010000223.1 GCA_024275235.1 Deltaproteobacteria bacterium | reverse complement strand
GCTGCTCACCATGATCGGGATAACAGGCGGCGCCCATGGAGATGGTGACATGAATTTTATGCTCGTTATATTCCAGCCTCAGTTCCTCATCGACCATCTTTCTTATTAACTCGGCGCGCTGGGCTACTAACTCCAGGGGGGCGCTGGGCATAATAATGACAAACTCCTCGCCGCCGTAACGGCAGACAATATCCTCTTTCCTGACATTGTCCCGCATGAGGCGGGACAATTCCACCAACACCAGATCACCGGCCTCGTGGCCATAGGTATCATTGAATTTCTTAAAGAAATCAACATCTAACATAATGACTCCCACCTTGGTTTCATGGCGCTTAGCCAACTGAAATTCCCGGTTCATGGTCTCTTCCATATAACGCCGGTTAAAGAGACCGGTGAGACCATCACGTACCGACAGGTTCTGAAGCCGGGTCATGAGCCGTAAATTGGCCATGGACATGGACAACTGATCGGTTACGGTGAGCGCCAGACGATGAAGGTGGTTCAGATTACGACTCTTCTCTTCGACGGTCATATGGTTGAATTCCCCGGCACATTGCAGATATATCATACCAAGCACCTGAGTCTGGCTGCAGAGAGGCAGACAAAGGGATAAATGTTCCTCAGCAGGGTGGATATGTTCACAGAGGGGCTGCATACCGGGACGCTCAGATAAATGAATTTTATTGTCCTTGAAGGCCAGGCATTGAGATACAGCAAAATCATCCTTTCCCGGCTCATAACCTCCCCAGGATATCACCGGGCTTAAGGTTTCCCCTTTGCTGTCAGCTATGGCCAGCATCCCCCCGCATTGCGGGAAGAGCCTGACCATGGCATCAGCCACCACCGGTGAGGTATCGGCCAATTCATTACAGGCCTGAAGCTGTTCGGCCAGGACATTAAGATAGGTAATCTCTTCGTTATGGCGCTCGAGACGGTCCACCATTAAAGTCAGATCCTTATTGGCCAGGTTCAACTTCCTGGTACGCTCCATAACCTTATGATCCAACTCCTCAATATTCTCCCGCAGCCTCTCCACCATGCGGTTAAAGGCCCGGCCGAGAACGCTTATTTCATCATTGCCCCGTTCATCACAACGGGCCAGCAGATCGCCCTCCTCGACCCGGCCGGCAGTTATGGACAGACTGCGAATGGGCATTAAAAGCCGGCCCATGAGCAGGGCGACAATAAAAATAGACATCAATACCACCACGGCACCGATGATCAGAATTTTGTTCCGCAGCATATAGGAACTGGCATTCAACTCATCGGTATAGACCGAGGCGACAATATACCAGTTAAAGCCCTTGACATGCTGCACCCAGTCGATTTTATCGTATATATAATGTTTGGGGTCGGAGGGTTTATTCCATTTATAGACCAGTTTCTGGCTCTTGGTACGGGAAGCGGCGATGAGGTCATCCACCAGTTTATGCTTGGTGACAGGATTAATCAGGTTGGAGATATCGGTGTTTTCAAGTTTCTGATCGGGATGAATAATGACATTATTCCAGGCGTCAAATATGTAGATATAACCGGTTTTACCAACGACAATGGGTTTTAGAATACGTCTTAATTCCCCGATCATCTTTTCCTTACGTACCAGGATCTCGGCCTGCAGATCGTCAATAAATACCCCGGTGCCGATGATCCACTCCCATTGCGGAAAGACCCTGGCGTACGATAATTTTTCGGCCGGCAGATCAGAACCTGGCCGCTGCCACCAATAGGAGTGATAGCCCTCGCCTTTATCCAGGGCCTTTTGAATCAGGGGGGTAAGAATATAATTACCAAAGACATCCCGGACTTCGGAGAAATCGGTTTTATTCATCTTCGGGTCGGGATGAGAGAGGAAATAGCCGTTATAATCCGAGACCCAGACAAAGTTTTCTTTTTTGGCACCATATTTAAACTGCCGCAGCTCGGCAAGAGCGGCGGCCTGGGCCTCTTTTTTGCTGATCAGGCCCTCATCAACCTGAGCCGCCTTGTTTTTCAGATAGGTCTCGGCAAAAAGGGTAATATTCTTCATCTCCCGGCGATGAGCGGACATAACCGATTTCTTATAGGCCTCGGTGGCATAATAATTGGCCTCAATAAGGCTGTGAATATCATTCAAATTGGTCATTACCGATTTCTCTTCCAGGGAATAGACCAGGTTTTTAAGATAGGGTACGGCAAAGAAGTAGATGGCCATGGTAAAGACCAGCATGGTAAGGACGATGGGGGCCAGAAAACGGCGAAACAGCGGTGAGCTTAATATACTGCCCTGTTTTATGTGGGTAGTCTTAGTCATGAAAAAAATTGTACCGCAACCAGCACCGGGATACAAAAGGTTTTTGAGTTATATGCCAAAATGATTTATAATTTTAAATAGATGATACAATAAAAATCCATCAAGGTGAATGCCTAAAATAGAAAAATTGCCGGTGAAATGAGGTTATTTCCCCCTGGTGGACAGCTTAAAGGATCATCCCCCGCTTTCTATCGCTGATTATCACCAATACCAGTCATACGAAATCGTAACTTATTTGGCGGCAGCTAATCCAGAGTCTGCGTTTTCCTGAACAGTTACACAAAATCTCTCATTTCATGAAATATATATATATTATCAACGACTTTGCCCATGATCTCTTTACCGGCCTGTGGCTGAGTTCTCTCGCCGCCATCTATCTGATCCGCCTGAAGACGGGGGGAGCAAGTGGCACTGAATGGCAGTTGGTCAGTGAGCTGTCAGGTGATTTTTTATGGATGCAGAATATCGCCCTCGGCCTGATTATGCTCACCGGGCTGGGACGTTACCTGCACCGGAAAAAGGCGGCTGCCGGTAATCACGGCGGTCATCATCAGGCCCGCCGCCAGGTACTGATTATCAAGCATATAGTGATGGGGATTTTATTCACCTTAGGCACCGCCATGGGCATTATATGGCAACTTCACTAAGGTAAAGACGTAACAAAGGGGGGGGGGTCAGGGAGCCGCCTTTAACTGAACATCGTTTCGGGAAGTAAGACCTGGTTGGAGACGGGCCAGGGCCGCACGCATGGATTCAGGCATGGCGCCAGTCATATCGCCCATTTTGCGGCGTAAAAATGAGTTATTCATTATTCTCATGATGGCGGTGAGCATATAACGGCGTTTAAAATCGCTCATGGTCATAATTTCTGCGAATTTGGCCATGTAAAATTCACGATAGGCCTGGATAATAATATCGTCCACCTCTTTTATACTCATGTTTTGCGGCTTTAACACCGGATCGACCAGATTATAGCGCCGATAATCATGGCTGCTGATAAAGGGCTCAAGTTCAGGATACATATCGGCGTAAGGCCAGGGAGAGATAGTTAAGAAATGAGCGAAATCCGGATTCAATTTCTGGGTATAACGGATTATTCTCTCTATTGATTCTCTGGTGTCAGCGGGCAGGCCGATAATAACCGAGGTCTCGGTGATAATATCGTGCCGACGGCAGAGTTCCATGGCTTCTTCAGCCTGGGAGCATGACTGCTCCTTGGCAAAAAGATCAAGCCGCTCCTGATCAGCCGCCTCGGAACCGATATAGATATGAATAAAACCAGCCCGTCGATATTTATCAAGAATATCAGCATCACGGATAATATCCGCCGCCCTGGTTTCCATGAGCAGATAGACCGGCAGATTGGCTTCGATCAAGAGATCAAGGAGGCGTTCCCAGCGTTGACGTTCCGGGGTGGGGTAATCATCGGTGAACAGGATAACGTTGACCTGAAATTCCTCATAGAGGCGGCGTATCTCCCCCATCAGATCATCAGGGCTTCGCGCCCGCCACTGTCCCCAGAATTTGTGCTGCGAACAGAAACGGCAGCTGTATGTGCAGCCCCTGGAAAAGGCCACCGCCCCCAGCCGGGAACCGGGGATAATAAAATAGGTATAATCCTGCCAGTCTAAAAGATCCCAGGCCATGGGCATGTTATCGAGGCTGGTAAGCAGGGGACGGGGCGCGGTTAATTTAACCTTACCCTCACCATCTCTTAAGGCTAAACCGGCAACCGCGTCCTGGTCACTGCCCCGCAGAGAGAGCAACAGCTCCACCAGGGTTTTTTCACCCTCGCCAATAACCACATAATCAACAAAATCATGGGCCATTATTTCATCATACATGAAACTGGCGTGAATGCCGCCGGCAACAGTAACTACCGCCGGGCAGAGCCGCCGGGCACTGCGCAGAACCTCCAGGGCATCAGGGGTAGTACTGGTAATCATGGAAACCGCCACCACATCCGGCTGCAGGTTCCTGATTTGCTGTTTCACCTCCGTCATACCCACGCCCTTGGTCATGGCGTCATAGATATGGCACTCAAAACCCGCCTCCCGGCAGGCCCCGGCCAGGGTAACCATGTAGAGAGGCACCCATTTACCGGCCACCTCCACGACCCCGGCATGATAAGGGACTGTTATAAAGAGTATTTTCAATATAAGACCTCCCACGGTATAGGGCTGAACGGCTTAATTGCCTTCCTGATAAATGCTGCCGAATACCGATTTTATAAAAGGCTTTGCTCCATGAGCATAAAATCTACAGCGGGTTCAGGCAGAAAATCAGGCATGGCTGTCACCGGTAAAAAACCGGCGGCCTCGTAAAGCGGCATAATATGATCCCGGCTTACTGCCTGTAGGCGGCGGGCTCCATAGTAACGGCCAACCCTGCTGATTGCGGCTAACAGTGAGCTTGCCACTCCCAGTCTCCGGCAGTCAGCGGCCACCCCAATAAATATGATATAGAGAGTTTCCGCCCCCAGACGGTGCCGGGAGGCGAAGAAGTCCGGCCGGGCTTCAAAATATGGCAGCCGGCGATCCCACAGACAGGACTCGATATAACCCGCTAAACGCCCATCCTGCCGGGCCGTTAAAAACCCAGCCCTGAACATCCGCCAGCGGGCCGTTATAGTGGCAAAATCAGCCCCGTAATTCCCCTCGATTTCATTCTCCAGCCGGTAGATCTCCGCGATATCCTCGTAAGATGCCGGGCCAATCTCCAAACCCGGCTCCAGTAAGAGGCTGTCCAAGTCAGCAGAAAAATCTTTTGGCACCTCAAAAAACGGTTGTGAACCAATATTAAGTAATGAAGCATAAACTCCCAAAGTCAAGCCGCTCCCAATCCAAATTCAAAAAATAATGATAACTCAACGTTTCCGCATGGTAATCTTCCGTAGACGGATAGACTCAGGAGTCACCTCCACCAGTTCATCGTCATTGATATAGGCGATACAGTCCTCAAGACTCATAATGACATGAGGGGTGAGGATAACGGCCTCATCGGTGCCGGAGGCCCGCATATTGGTTAATTTCTTGCCCTTGGCCGGGTTGACCACCATATCCTCCCCCCGGCAGTTTTCACCAATTATCTGACCGGCATAGACCTTTTCACCCGGTCCGATAAACAGCCGCCCCCGTTCCTGAAGATTAAAGAGGGCATAGGCCACCGAGGTACAATTTTCCTTCACGATTATCACCCCGTTCTGGCGGTTAATAATCTCCCCGGCATAGGGGCCGTATTCCGCAAAGACATAGTTCATAATTCCCATGCCCTTGGTATCGGTCATAAATTTTGAGCGAAAGCCCAAAAGGCCACGGGTAGGGATCTTGTAAACGAGACGGGTCATCTCGTTATTAGTTCCCATCTCCAGCATCTGCCCCTTTAAGACTCCCAGTTTCTCAATAACCGCCCCCTGAAACTGCTCATCGACATCAATAGTCAACTCCTCATAAGGTTCCTGCCTGGCACCATTAACCTCCCGCATGATAACCTGCGGCCTGGTGACCTGAAATTCATAACCCTCACGACGCATCTTTTCAATGAGAATTGAGAGGTGAAGCTCACCCCGCCCAGCCACCCGATAACCCACGGCATCAGTGAGTGGTTCAACATGCAGAGCCACGTCAGCCAGGGTCTCTTTAGCCAGCCTGGCCTCGATATGCCGCGAAGTTACATACTTACCCTCCTGACCGGCGAAGGGTGAATCGTTGGGAATAAAATTCATGGCCAGGGTGGGAGGATCAATATCAATAATAGGCAACGGGGCAGGATTATCAGGATCGGTAAAGGTTACCCCCACCGTGACATTATCCAGACCGGCCACGGCCACGATCTCACCAACCCCGGCCTCATTAACTGCCACCTTCTCATTACCTTCAAAATGGAATATCTTGGAAATCCGGGTGGAGGCGATATCACCCTCCCGGCTGACAACCGCCACATCCTTATTAATCCTCAAGACCCCGTTTACCACCTTACCAATGCCGAGGCGGCCAAGATAGGGGGAATAATCAATGGTATTAACCTGCATCTGCAGGGGTGCCGACTCAGAGCCCCGCGGAGCGGGGACATGCTTAACAATCAGCTCTGATATCGGCTTCATATCCATATTGTCGGAGGTTAAATCATGGCGGGCATAGCCCTCCTTGGCCGAGGCGTAAACCACCGGGAAATCGAGCAGATCATCCGGGGCATTCAGTTTAACAAAAAGATCAAAGACCTGATCCACCACCCATTCACAGCGGGCGGCAGGCTTGTCTATCTTATTAATGACCACGACAATAGGCATATCGGCGGCCAGGGCCTTTTTCAAGACAAAATAGGTCTGCGGCATGGGTCCTTCCTGGGCATCGACCAGCAGCAATGCTCCGTCCGCCATGCGCATTACCCGTTCCACCTGACCGCCGAAATCGGCATGACCGGGGGTATCAATAATATTAATAAAGTGATCCTCAAAGATATAAGAGCCATTCTTGGAGGTAATGGTAATTCCCCGCTCCTTCTCAAGATCCATGGAATCCATGAGACGTTCGACAACCTCCTGATTTTCTCTGAACATACCGCTCTGTTGAAAAAGCTGATCAACCAAGGTAGTCTTACCATGATCGACATGAGCGATAATTGCCACATTCCTTATATTCTGCTGTTCCATTTGTTTACCTTTAAAAAAAAAGAGCCACCCCCCAAATGAGGATGGCAAAAAAACTCAGTGTAAATAATCCGGGCGTATTGCAATACGCCCCTACATCCGTGCCATCAAGAAAGTCTTGTCTAATAAATATCAGGCCCCAGCCATCTTTAACCAACATAACCGGATACCACCGAGAAAAATTATATAAAATATATCAAATACATGTTATTAGCAAGCAGTTATTTCGTAAACCGGTAAACAGAACAATATGAAAAACCCCTCAGAAAACAGCGGCCGTCTTGCCCGCTCCGCCGGAGTAATAAGCGCTGCCATCATGTGCAGCCGGATTCTCGGCCTGGTACGGGAGCAGGTCATGGCCACCCTCTTCGGCGCCGGCACCAACTATGATGCCTTTGTGGTCGCCTTCCGCATCCCCAACCTCCTGCGCGACCTCTTTGGAGAAGGGGCCTTGAGCGCCGCCTTTGTCGCCGTCTTCTCGGACTACGACCAGAACAGGGATGCCGCCGCCACCTGGCGGCTGGCCAATAACGTCATTGTCTGCGTGGGGATAATTCTCTCGCTTATCACCATCATCGGCATATATTTCGCCCGGCCCATCGTCATGCTCATCGCCCCTGATTTTGCCAGGGTTGCAGGTAAAATCGCCCTCACCCAGTACCTCGCGGTCATCATGTTCCCCTTTCTTATCTTTGTCTCCCTGTCGGCTGTAGTGATGGGCATACTAAACAGCAAAAACCGTTTTTTCATTCCCTCCATCGCCTCCAGCTTCTTCAATCTGGGTTCCATTATCGGCGGGGTCTCTCTCGCTCTCATTATGCCCCGCTTCGGGCAGCCGGCTATTGTCGGCATGGCGATGGGCACCCTCATAGGCGGCTTCCTGCAGCTGGCCGGACAATTACCCACCTTAAAGAGTACCGGCTTTAAATTTAAGCCCGTCATGGACTGGCGTGATCCGGGCCTGATACGGGTCTTTAAGCTGATGATTCCGGCCGTGGTGGGCCTGGGCGCTACCCAGATCAACATCTTTGTTAATACCAATTTCGCCGCCTCCTGTGCCGTGGGCAGCGTCTCATGGCTCAACTACGCCTTTCGCCTGGTTCAATTTCCCATTGGCGTCTTCGGAGTGGCGGTATCCATCGCCACCATGCCCATTGTCTCCCGCTGCGCGGCCATCAAAGACTTTAAGGGATTAAAGGAAACCTATGTTTCGGCCCTGACCATGGGTTTCAGCCTCACCATCCCAGCCACCATAGGCCTCTATTACCTTTCGGCACCCATTATCCGCATTATTTTTCAACATGGCCATTTTACAGCCCGCGACACCATCATGACCGCTCAGGCCCTTAATTTTTACGTCCTGGGGCTCTTTGCCTACGCCTCTGTCAAGATCACTGTCCCGGTATTTTACGCCTTAAATGATACCAAATTCCCGGTCATGGGCAGTTTCCTCGCCGTGGCCACTAATATCGTCATGATAATCCTGACCATCGGCCCTCTCCAGCACCGGGCCATTGCCCTCTCTACCTCCTGCGCCATGTTCGGTGATTTTTTATTTTTAAGTATTGTGCTCTATCACAAGCTGAACGGTTATCCCTTAAGATACCTGTTTAACAGCCTTGGCAAAATTATCTTCGCGGCCCTCTGCATGTGGGCCTGGCTCTTCATGCTCCGCAACCAGCTGAGCGGCTGGCTGAGCGACGGCCTGACAACGGACATGGGCGCGGTTTTCCTGATGATCGGCAGCAGCGCTCTCCTCTACGGCGGCATACTTTACCTGAGCGGTTTAAAGGAATTACGGGTTCTAATTGACAAAGTCAGATCCCGCCTGGGATGACAAATCACGGGAGCGGAAACAGCGGAGTCCCGCGACGGAGACCGACTACCTGCTGCCGGCCTCTACCGTGGCCAGAGCCATATTAACCTGGGCCATCAGGGCCGGTACCGCGGTATCCACCCGCATGATCCTCGGCCCCGGACTAAATACCGCGAAACCGGCCGCCTGAAACTTCTCAACCTCGAAATTCACCCAGCCGCCTTCCGGGCCGATGGCGAGAAAAGCCCGGCTCCCGCCTCCCGCGGCGATAACAGTCCCGCCGCCGGGATGGGCCACGATTCTCCCCCCGCCCCGGCGGGCCAGAACGGGCGGCAGGATATCTTCAATAAAGGGTCGAAAACGCTGATGAACAGACAACCCGGGCATTCGGGTATCCACCGCCTGCTCAAGCCCTTTGAGCAAAAATTCGCGCCAGCCGCCCTCCGCGACCAGGGTTGAAGAGAAAAAGCTTTTTTCCACTCGGCTGGCATTTATGAGATAGATATGATTAACCCCCAGGGTCACGGCCTGCACCAGAATCCGTTTCAGCATTACCGGCCGGGGCAGAGCGAGAATCAGATCCAGGGCCGGGGCCGGCGGCGGCGCGGTGCCTAACCTCAAACGCAGATGAACTCCTCCCTGGGTCATGGACATAATCCGCCCCGTGCCCATGGGCCCGTTCAGCACCCCGACCCGGAGATCATCCCCCGGCTGACAGCGCAGCACCTTATAAATATGCCGAGCCCGCTGGTCAGTCAAAACAAGCTCGTTACCGCTTATCTCTTGCGGCTGGACAATAATCAGATTCATGATATTATAAACAGTTTACCTTAATCTTATAAACTACAGACATGCGGCCTCTCCACCAATGCGTTTTTTTATCCTGTTATATAACATAATTACCACCTTGCTGCTCATCCCCCTGAGTCCCGTTCTGCTCATCTGGGCCTTAAATCCCAAATATCGGGGGAGAATTGGGCAGCGCCTGGGATTCACCCTGCCCCGGCTCAACAAGAGCCGGAAACCGCGCATATGGATACACGCCCTCTCTGTGGGCGAGGCCGCCTCCAGCCTGCCGCTGCTCACGGCCATCCGCCGGCAAATGCCGGAAGCCTGCCTGATATTCTCCACCACGACGAAAGGCGGCACGGCCTATGCCGCGGCCCGCATAATCCCCTTGGTGGATCATCTCATTTCCTTTCCCTTTGATCTTTTCTGGCCGGTAAAAAAATATATTAACCGCCTGTCCCCGGATATATTTATTCTCATTGAAACAGATTTCTGGCCCAACTTCATCTCGCAGCTTAAATCTCACAACATCCCGATGATACTTGCCAACGGCCGCCTCACCGCTCACTCGTTGAAGGGATATCAGCGGGACGCCTTTTTCTTTCGTCCCCTCTTTAATTCCTTCACCACCCTTGGAGTACAGATGGACTCCGATGCCGCTAATATGCGGCGGTTAGGCGTTGAATCAAAGAAAATCATCACCGCCGGTAATCTCAAATACGACCTGCCATCTCCCCCGGCCGCCCAAACCCGGAAACAACCAATATTCAACAGACCGGCCGCCAGCGGCCCCCTGCTGGTGGCTGGCAGCACCCATGAGGGGGAGGAGGAGATAATCCTGCAAGCCTATAAGGAACTCCGTCAAGATTTACCTGATCTTGAGCTGATTATCGCCCCCCGCGACATTGAGCGCCGAGACAGCATAGAGCGCTTAATCAAAGGCATGAATTTAACCGGCAACAGACGCAGCAGAGGCGGCAGCACAGGCCTTATAATTCTCGACACTCTGGGCGAATTATCCACGGTTTACTCCCTGGCCGACATAGCCCTGGTGGGCGGCAGCCTCGTTGACCAGGGCGGTCACAACCCGCTGGAACCGGCCCAACACGGCACTCCCATCCTCTTTGGCCCCCACATGGAGGATTTCGCGGAAATCAGCCATGATCTTTTAGACTGCGGCGGAGCCCGGCAGGTAGAAGCCGCTGAACTTTTACCCAGCCTGCGTGACCTGCTCAACAACCCGGAAAAGAGGCATAAAATGGGGAAACGGGCCGCCACTCTCATCCGCCGCAATCAGGGAACCGCCCATCGTTATGTTGAGATTATCAAAGATTTGCTCGCCCATGACCAGTAACAATAATATTATCAAGATACTATTCTTCTTTGGCCGCCCGCTGTCCCCTCTCTATGCCCTGCTGATGACTTTCCGGGCCTGGCTTTACGCCAGAGGCCTGAAGAGACAGGAACGGCTGGCGCTGCCGGTAATCAGCGTAGGCAATTTAAGCATGGGCGGCACCGGCAAAACCCCCATGGTAATCTACCTCGGCCGCTTACTGAAGAAAGCAGGCCGACGGCCGGCCGTAATCAGCCGGGGTTATGGCGGCAGCAGTAAGGCGGCAATCAATATCGTTTCCAGGGAAGGGGGAGAAATACTTTTAAGCGCGCAAGAGGCAGGCGACGAACCGGTACTGTTGGCGAGGGAACTGAAAATCCCGGTAATCACCGGCCGCCAAAGGGTAATCACCGGCCGGTATGTTGTTGAACAGGGACTCGCAGATGTCCTGATTATGGATGATGGCTTTCAGCACCTCGCCCTGGCCCGGGATCTGAATCTGGCCCTCTTTAATGCCGCCGCCCTGCCGGAACGTTTCCGGGTATTCCCCGGCGGCCCCTGGCGGGAGCCTGGAACGGCCTTAAAAAGGGCGGACTGCTTCGTGATTAACGGGGCTGAAAACATTAATGAAAAACAGATCAAGTCATTCTGCCTGCAGCTTACTGAAGCTTATCCGGGCCGCCCCATCTTCAGGGGGCATTATACCGCCGACAGCCTTATTGACCCCCAGGGCATACAGCGCCCTATAAGCGCCCTGCCGCCCGGCCCGCTGCTGGCATTCTGCGGCATTGCCCGGCCGGAATCATTTTCCAGACCTTAAAGGCCATAGCGGGATCAAGAGTTATAGAAACAGCAAGCTTTCAGGATCATCATCCCTTTCAAGAAAAAGATATGATTTCCTTAAACCGCCGGGCCAGGGCAACAGGATGCACAGCCCTCATCACCACTGAAAAAGACATGGTAAAACTCAACGCCCTGTCTCCCGCCCTGCCCCTCTGGATACTACGGGTCAAGCTCACCATGCCCCGGGATTTTGATCGTTTTGTCCTTGCCGCCCTCTAATCTGTGTCCCAATAACCGCAGCATGACTGTGTCTTTTTTACCACAACCGCCGTATTGCCGCCCCATGATCGACAACCGCTGCCTGCCAAAATAAGTTTATCAGCCTGTATTATCGTCACTTCAATTTTTCATTACACCTTACCAATATTTATGGCACGCTCCTTGCTTAATCTACCAGACAACCTAAACATTTCTATGATCGATATAAAATAAGGCAACTAATGGAATCATCACAACATACTTTAAAAGAAAGTGTCAGCCTCTCCGGCATCGGCCTGCACTCTGGCTACAAGGTGAGACTGAACATAAAACCAGCCAGGGCCAACAACGGTATACGGTTTAAATTAATCGGCCGTCGGCAGTCAATGCCAGCTCTCGTTGACCGGGTCATTGATACCAGCCTGGCAACCACCATTGCTGACAAGGATATGGTATTCTCCACCACCGAGCATATCCTCGGGGCCTTGAGCGGCTTGGGAATCGACAATGCCACTATTGAGCTTGACGCCCCCGAAGTTCCCATTATGGATGGCAGCGCTGAAGAATTTGTCAGACGTCTGCAATCGGCTAATCGTAAAACCCAGCAATCCAAACGTCTGTTTTTAAAAATTATCAAGGAAATAACCTACGAGGAAGGCGATAAGAAAATCAGGATTCTGCCCCATAACGGCCTGCGCCTCAGCTGCAGCATCGACTTCGCCCATGGTTCAATCCAGAATCAGAGCTACAGTATTGACATATCGCCCAAGTCTTTCAGCACCGAAATCGCCTCAGCAAGAACCTTTGGCTTTCTTGACCAGGTAAAGCAACTCCAGGACAGCGGTTACGCCCTGGGAGGCTCGCTCGACAATGCGGTAGTTGTTGATAAAAACGGAGTTATGAATGAAGAAGGACTGCGTTTTAAGGATGAATTTGTCCGCCACAAGATCCTTGATCTCCTCGGCGATTTATCCTTATTAGGCTACCCCCTTCTCGGGCATGTAATTGCCGAAAGATCAGGGCACAGCCAGCATTTCGGCTTAATGAAGGAACTGGCGGCCCATCCGGAATGCTGGCAGATTGTAGAGCTGAACAAGACCAGCAAGAAAGGTGGCATGTTGAGAAAAAAAACAGCCTCCAGCACCAGAAAGACCGGGGTTCACCGGCGGTCTTTCTGGAGCCTGCCGGTTTCATCTGCCACCCCCAGCCCGGCTACCGTCTGAATAGTTACAAAATTGGGTTAATCAAATGGTTCCCACGGGGGAGCGTGGGAACCAGCCCGTCATCTTCGTTCCCATGCGGGAGCGTGGGAACGAGAGGGACGAGAGGAGCGGGGGAACGAGAGGGGCACAGGGGCAGGGGAACGAGAGGGACACGGGAACATGGAAACAAGGGGCGTGGGCGTAGGAACGAAGGAAAAGACCGGGGTTCGCCGGCGGTCTTTCTGGAGCCTGCCGGTTTCATCCGCACCCCAACCCGGCCAATCTGGTTCCCACGCTCCCGCGTGGGAACCCATACTTTATCTTACCCGGCCTTCCGTCTGCGTTCCCACGCGGGAGCGTGGGAACGAGGGTAGAGGGGCACGGGAGCGTGGGAACGAGAGGTTTTTCGGTCTATCCGTCCACGAATTTCATCTTCAGGGCCATTATCTGTGGCAGGCATTTAATAAAACAATCCAGCAGATGCGGATCAAAATGACTGCCGCGGCCCTCCTTCATTATGGCCAGCGATTCATCAACCGTCATAGCCGCCTTATATACCCGATCGGAAGTCAAGGCATCAAAGACATCACAGACCGCCGCGATACGTCCGGAGACGGGAATTTCACTCCCGGCCAGCCCGCGCGGGTAACCGCTGCCGTCAAATTTCTCATGATGGGTATAGGCGATAACTGCCCCGAGATTCAACAGATCAGACTTGGAGTCTGACAGAATCCGATAACCTATCTCAGAATGTTTCTTAATAGTTTCAAATTCTTCGGCAGTCAGCTTACCGGGTTTTAACAAGATGGTATCGGGAATACCTATCTTGCCGACATCATGCAGGGGGCCGGCCAGGCGCAGGCTTTCACTCAAATCATCCGACATCCCGGCTTCCTTAGCGAGGGTGCCGCAGAAATATCCCATGCGGATGGTATGCTGGGCGGTTTCGTTGTCCCTGAACTCTGCGGCCTTGGCCAACCGGTAAATAGTCTCCTCCCTGGAGGCCCGCACCTCCAGTTCCGCCAGCTTCAGCTTCTCCGTCCGCTCATTAATCAGCTCCTCCAGCTCCTCACTATAGCGGTAATTATCAATCTCTAACTGCAGGCGGTGGAGGGCGTTGGCGACATTAATCAGCAACTCATTACGGTCAAAGGGTTTAATTATATAGCCGTAGGCCCCCATTTCCAGGGTCTTTATGGCCACACTCCGATCATCAATCGCCGTCACCATCAGGACAGCAATACGTTTATCATAATTATTCTGCAGATATTCCAAAAGATCAATACCGCTTTTATGGGGCATATTAATATCGGATATCACTAAGGAATATTCATCATCAGCCAACTTTTCCAGGGCCTCATCAACCCCGGAGGCGGTGGAGGCCTCATAGCCCTCATGAACCACGAGATGCTTAATCAATTCACAGATAGCAGCTTCATCATCAACAACCAGAATTTTATGGTCAGCACTATTAAATGTCATATTGTATATATATTTCAACCTGCTTGTTAAAATGCAACTTCAGCAATACTCAATCTGGAGTCTCACCGGTAAGTTACGGTTCATAGTTCCGGATAGTTTCTGGGTCTTACCTGAATAGTTCAGATTAAAATAACCACCTGAAAGATTCTATTTAATTTTTCATGATAAGTCAAAATCTTACAAAAAAATCACTAATTCGTAAACTCACAGTGCCCCATGTCCGGACACCCCTTACAATGTTTCCCCTTCCGCAAATACTTCTCGCAACATATCTTTCCCTTTTTTATTGATTTCCTGCCTTTTGCCCGCGACTCTTTCTTTTTCCCCATCTTATTCCCTCACTTAAAATTAGACAAAACGCATAAAATACCTTTCCGGGCGCTTGATTATTGACTATAATAAAAAGTCCGCCCCTTATCTGCCGGTTTAAGGCTTTTTCACTCCTTTTAGGCGTATCCGGGCTTATCGCATAAAAACTATACTGACCTGTAAGAGAATAACCACAAAATGCCATTGAACCGCTCCGCATTTGACATGCCCATAATTAGTTCGCCCTCAGACCATTTTACCCGGATATATCAAAAATTACCGCCCTTTTCCCGGCTTGTTTTACAGCTGGCCTCTGTTATTCATGAGCCCATAAATCTATCCACCCTCTTAAAATGTCTTTATGACTGTGAAATATCCACGGATGTTCCCAGAGCGGATTATGCCCGCCAGATCCACCCATGCCTGGCCCACCTGCGGGAGAAAAACCTGCTTAACGCCCGCTGCCAGTGCCGCGATGATATCGTGGAGATTGTTGCCAGGCTGGCGGTAGAAGAGGGGCATTTCAATACCCTGGCCCAGGCGGTACGTACCGTTCTGCCCTCCATACCAATATCCTACAAGGCCGACAAATCAGCCAGCCGCCGTGATATACGTGATTTACGAATCGCCCTCTACTCCCATGACACAACGGCTTTTCATCAACACCTTATCAACTATTATCAACGCTCACCGGCCGCCTCCAGTCCGCATCCCATTGTCAATATCTGCGGCCGGGCCTTCTCCGCCTCCTGGATGGCAACCATGCCGGATCATATCCAGTTTCTGGCCCTGCATGAAATTTTAAAGGATCACCAGGGCCGTCTGCTGCCCATTACCGTGCATCTTAATTATCTTGAGTACGGCATAAACGGGGAACAGCCCCCCATGCTCAGGCATCCATCATTTATGTATCTTCTGGTCTCTTCCCTGCTGCTGCGTGGAGAATTTGAGCGGGCGGAAAAAATCCTTGCCGCCCACGACAGGCAGCTCACAGGTTTAGGGCTTGATGGCTGGCGGGCCGTGCTTAAGGGCAATATGGAAGAAGCCCTGACCATTTTCATGGCTGATCTCCAAACCCTGCGCCAGATAAATAACGACGAAGAGGCCTATTTTACCGGCTTCGAGGGCGTATTATTTTTTCTGGCCCTCTTACAGTCGAAATCGCCCGAGGCCGCCAGTCTGCGCCATAAAATTTATACCGACCGCAAACCGCTGAAAGGCAGCCGTCTCTACCGCCAGACCTACCAGATTCTCTTTGATGTCTTCATCTGCCGCCAGAAACAGGTTACCGATCCCCAGCTCCGGGCCATTGATTATTCACCGCCGGCCTTTAACAGTATATCCTCGCTCTTTGCCGGTCTTGCCGCCTTCTGGTTAGAGGGGAGAATGTCACCAGAGCTGCAGGCCGCGCTCACCGATAATTTTGAGCGGGCGGCGCTGAACGGTTACCACTGGCTGGCCCAGGAAATGGCAGAAATACTCTATCTAACCTCGGGCGACAGCGGATATCAGGAGGCAGCCGCCGCCTGGCGTAACAACTGGCAGAGTCAGCCCCTGATTAAGGCCATCCACCACGAAGAGCCCTGGCAGCGGGCGGTGAGAGGGCTGCGATCAATTATTAATCATGCCACCGCGGTGAGCGAGCAGAGTATCCGCCTTATCTGGCTTCTGACCATCGACGAGACAAGCGGGGCAGTAATCGCTATTACCCCCAAGGAACAGAAATTTTCTCAGCAGACCGGCTGGAGTAAAGGCCGGGTCTTATCTCTGCAGAAAATAGCCCTGCCCAGTGCCATGCGGGATTTTGGTGTTCAGGATAAAAACATCTGCGCCGCCATCCACAAAAGGACAGGCAACAGCCGTAATCTGGAATATTATTTTGATATCGAACAGGCAGTTCTAAGCATGATTAATCATCCCCTGATCTTCCGGGATCACGAAGAATTGATCCATCTGGAAATTATCCAGGCCGAGCCTCAGTTACGAATCAAGAATGAACGCCGCAATGTGGCGATAAAATTCACCCCCTTTCCCAGTGCGGATGAAACAATTATCACCCGTTTCTGCCCGCCGGGAAGGGTTATGGTCTATCAATTAACCGAGACAAGCCATAAAATAGCCGATATGATTGGGGCCAGCGGACTTCTGGTACCCGAAAAGGCCAAGAGCAAGGTGTTGGATTTGTTAGCGGGTATTGCCGGGCATGTCCCCGTTTATTCTGATTTTTCAGCCCCCGCCGCCACCTTGCGTAATATAACCTCAGACAGTAAAATATACTGCCAGATTGTCCCCAACCGCGGCGGTTTTGATATCTCTTTTAACATCAAACCATTAGGAGCAGGCGGCCCGGCCCTGAAACCTGGAACAGGGGCCAGAATAATCATTGCCGATATAGATGGAGAACGTCTGCAGACCATAAGAGATCTCAGCCTGGAAGAGGAGGCCGCCCACGATATAGTAAGCGCCTGTCCTTCCATAAGCCTTCTGCCGGATGACAATTGGCATTGGCTGCTGCCCGACCTTCAGGACTGTCTGAATTTCCTGCTGGAATTACAGCCTCTTACCAATAGTGTGATTATTGAATGGCCCCAGGGTGAAAACCTGCGGATTAAACAACGGGCCGGGGTTGAACAATTATACCTCAAGGTAAACAAACATAAAAACTGGTTCGCCATCAACGGCAAGCTACAGGTCGACGACAATCATCTTATTGAAATCCGCCAGCTTCTGGATCTGGTTAAACAACACAACAGTCGTTTCGTTCCTCTTTCAGACCAGGAATATCTGTCGCTCACCGAAGATCTCTTCCAGCACTTAAATGACATAAACGCCATAACCAGCCGCCAGGATGATCTTCTGCGTCTGCCGCAGGCGGCCGCCCCCCTGCTGCATAATCTAACCGCGAATCTTGGCAAATTAGAGAGTGACGAACATTGGTTGGAAGCCGCCAAGAGAATTGATGAGGCCGAGGCCTACACGCCGAACCTGCCTTCCACCCTGAATGCCAGTCTGCGTTCCTACCAGCGGGAGGGCTTCACCTGGATGGCCCGGCTGGCCTATCTTAACTGCGGCGCCTGCCTCGCCGATGAAATGGGGCTTGGCAAAACCGTGCAGGCCCTGGCCCTGATGCTCGACCAGGCCGCCCATGGCCCCTGTCTGGTACTGGCCCCTACTTCGGTATGCTATAACTGGATCAACGAGGCTCAACGTTTCGCCCCTACCTTAAATTGTGTTTCACTGAATCCCACCGACCGCCAGCAGACCATTGATGAGCTGGGTCCTTTTGATCTGCTTATTACCAGCTATGGCCTGCTCCAGCAGGAAGCCGAGATGCTCACCGCGCGGCAATGGCAGGTAATTGTCTTAGATGAGGCCCAGGCCATAAAAAATATGGCCACCAAACGTTCAAAGGCGGCCATGCGCTTAAAGGGGCGCTTCAAAATGATCACTACCGGTACCCCGCTGGAGAACAATCTTGGAGAACTCTGGAATTTATTTAATTTTATAAATCCCGGTATATTGGGCAGTATAACCTCTTTTAACCACCGCTTCGCCATCCCCATCGAACGGGATAAAAGCCGCGAGGCCCAGCAGAGACTTAAAAAAATTATCAGGCCCTTTATCCTCCGGCGCCTTAAATCACAGGTTCTTGATGACCTGCCCCCCCGCACTGAGATCAATCTCCACGTCAAATTAAGTCCGGAAGAGGCTGCCTTCTACGAGACATTACGCCGTGAGGCCCTGAACATTCTTGAGACTGCCCCGCAGCAGCACCGTAATATGCGTATTCTGGCTGAGATTATGCGCCTGCGGCAGGCCTGCTGCAACCCGGCCATGGTGGAGCCGGGAATTCCAATTAAAAGTTCCAAACTGGCCCTTTTTGAAGAACTTATTGACGAATTATTATTAAACGGTCATAAGGTACTGGTATTTAGTCAATTTGTCGGCCACTTGACCATTCTGAAGGAGTTTTTAGATAAAAAAGAAATAAACTATCAATATCTCGATGGCAGCACCCCGGCCAGAGAACGAAAGAAGAGGGTAGAAGCATTTCAGGCCGGTGCAGGAGACATATTTTTAATCAGCCTCAAGGCCGGCGGCCTGGGCCTGAACCTGACGGCGGCCAACTATGTCATTCACATGGATCCCTGGTGGAATCCGGCCGTAGAGGATCAGGCTTCTGACCGTATTCACCGCATAGGGCAGAAACGGCCGGTAACCATATATCGTCTCATTACCAGAGATACCATTGAAGAAAAAATAGTCACCCTGCACAAGGAGAAGAGAGAACTGGCCGACAACCTCCTCCAGGGTACTGATCTTAATCATAAAATTTCCGCGACTGAGCTACTGGCTCTCTTGCAGGACGATGACGGCCCAGTCTGACAGACCTGAGCAGTTACTCACGCTGAATAGTTACTCGTATTAAACGGAGGAAAAGTATGAGCACCATGAAAAGTCTTATTGGACTCTTGCTGTTTATCACTCTTGTATGGCCGGGTGGAACTGTACTGGCAGCAAAATCACAACCCGAAACCCGTTATATAAGTGACACCCTCATTGTCACCCTCCGTGATGGCCCAGGCCCCTCATACACCCCCTTAAAGGCCTTGAAAACAGGCACAAAGCTTACCGTTTTAGACAAACAAAACAAATACTTACAGGTGCAGACAGAAGATGGGGTTACCGGCTGGCTCAAGGCTCAATACACCATCCCCACCCCCCCTGGAGCCATTGAAGCCCCCAGGCTGAGAGGAGAATTAAACCGCCTGGTACTGACTAATAAACACCTCAGCCAAAAGATTAAAAATTTAAAAGATGCATTGGCCCAGCAACAGGCGGAATTACAGGCCGCCAACAATAAGCTGAGCGCGCAGGATAGCGCCGCGCAAGCGGCCAGCCAGGAATTACAGGACAAATCAGAGGCCATTACCAATAAATACAATGAATTACTGGCTCAGTCTCAGGATGTACTCAAACTTAAAAAAAGTTATGATCTCCTAAGCAAGACCTATAACAGGCTGCGCCAACAGGCCGACAAGTTGCGGCATGAAAATCAGGAATTAATAAGCAATACAAGAATTTACTGGTTTCTGGCCGGTGGCGGGATATTCCTCATCGGCTGGTTGATAGGCAAAAGCTCATTGAAGAAAAAACGATCTTCCCTGTCGCTGTGATAATTAGAGACCCAGCAGGCGGCCTCTAACCTAATCATGGAAGAGTGCCCGAAAGATAAGGCCCGTTTTTCGATAATTTTCGGGCACTCTCCTGAACGACGGTGCAATCAGGCTGCCTGGATGGCAATTTGTCTCGGTTTGGCGTTATCTGATTTCGGTAGATGCAGGTAAAGAACCCCATCCCGCAGTTGCGCGTTTACCTTGTTGACATCAATGGCCTGAGGTACCGAAAAGGAGCGGCTGAATTCCACATCACCAAACTCCTCCCAGTTAACTGCTCCGTTTGTAACCAGCCTGCGCACTCCGCTGAGTTCCAGTTTACCATTATCGATATTTACTTTGATGTCATCCTTTTCAACTCCCGGCATATCGGCATGAAGCAGTATCTCATCGTCATTTTCATAAATATCCACTGCCGGAGCCAGCACCGGAATACTCTGCTCAGGAACCCTCTCTTCACGTTTAACAATATCCTTTCTTTCGCTCATAATAAGCCTCCTGTAATTCGCCTTTTTTAACCGTTTAAAAATGATTTATTTTCACCCCACCTCAATACGACGGGGTTTGGCCGCCTCCGCCTTAGGCAGGGTCATGGTCAACAGGCCATTGCGCAATTTAGCCTCTACCTTTTCAGCTTCAACGTCGGAGGGCAGAGTGAAACTACGGTTAAAACTGATTTCTCCTCTCTCGCCGCGATGCACTTCGTAACCCTCCGGTACCTCAGCCTTCCGGGTGCCGCTGATTTCGAGATAATTGCCTTGAATTTTGATGGCCAGATCTTCTTTACTAAGCCCCGGCAACTCAACCTGAAGCTCAAAATGATCACCAGTGTCATAAAAATTTGTTAACGGCAGTTCACCACCACTAAGCGCCCGGCCACGACCATGAAGACGATCATAATCTTCAAAATATCTGCCCAGTCTTGAATGCAGCAGATCCATGGCACTAAACATACGATCAAAATCATTAATTCTTGTCCACATAGCCGACCTCCTGTTACATTTTTTTTAACCCATAAACAGTAAGTTACAATTACAAATTGTTAACTACTGCCCATCCCTTTTCCCCAAAAGATAATTACTTATTTACCCATGTCAACTACACATAATTATTTTTTACTCCATTCGTCCTTAATTACTATTTGCACCTTTATTGACTTAGTAATCAAATAATGTTATTATATATAATGAGGAGTTACCTTTACAGCATCTAAAAAGGAAAAGAAGATAATGACAAGCAGTAAGAAACATACACCCCCGGTTGTTCTTTCGGCTGAAACACTAAAAGGCAGGCAGTCAGTGCGGGCCACGTTCAGGCTGCCCGGCGAGATTATAGCCCTTCTGGGCCTGGCGGCCTCGCAGCTTGGCCTGAAACAGAAATCAATCTTTGACCAGTTATTTGAAGACGAACAGGCCCTGGAAAAAGCCGCCGCCAGCGCCAAGGGCTGCCAGACGCTCAAGAATGGCCGGCGGCCCAAGACCTTCGTCTTAAGCCGAAAATCGCTTCTATCTCTTAATATCATTGCCCAGCGCGAAAATGTCCCCCGTGATCTCATAGTTGAATTTTCCATTCAGCGCCTCTTACCTGTAATCAATGCTGAACAGGAGAAACATCAGGAAAGGGAGAAAATCTACAATGAGACCATTAAGCATCTCAGACAGGGACGAATAATTTTACAGCGGGCGGCTGGCCGGTTGGGAGAAGATGATCAGCTTTATGAGATTTTCCAGGGAATTGTCAATCAGTATGAAGAAAAGTTCCGAGAGATGAACGGCATTATTGAAAAAGGCAGGGAGATAGGCAATATGGCTATTACGGTTAGTGAAGACCAAGAAACAACTCCCGGCGCATAACGGGCGGCAAGAACGGCATAGTAAAAGCTTTTGATAAACCGATGAATTCTGAGCGTGAGAGAGAGCCTCGAAAAACCGCCGGGTTCTTGCCGTCTCTTTAATGCGATTGTTATTTCATCATAACACTGCAATTCTTTATTTAACTACATTTCTTTGCTTTGAAGTTCTCTGTCTGTGACTTTGCTAAATTTTATAGCAATTTCATTTTCTTTTTGTATAGCTTCTTCCAATTCATCAAGAGTAAACATATCTTTCGTAACGTGTAAATTCACCTTATAAAGATGACACCGACCGGGTTCTTTTTCTGAACGATCAATAAATTCTGATAATTCTTTTCCTTCGCCAACAAGATCATACGAAATTTTATTCTGAATATTTTTATGCACTATAAAAGTATGATCTGTGCCCACCAGTTTTAATTTTGTTAACCCTTTTTTCTTAAGTTGTATCAATTCCTGTAATTATTCTTGATTCATTGGTGTCCCCTTTTGGAAATGGAGCTGATTACCCGTTATGTAGAATTCGCCTACTTTTATTGATAATTCATTGATCTTATCAAAAAGCACATCGAACTTATATGGCTTTTCTAAAAAATCATCTATTCCTGCTTCCAAATATTCTTGTTTCACTCGTAAATTGCCCGTCAATGCCATAATAGGGAAGTATCTTAGTTTATGACGAATAATTTTTGTGGCTTCAAAACCATTCATTACGGGCATATCAATATCCATAAGGCAAATATCATATTCCCCTTCATGCATTTGAGCTTGTTTAACGGCCTCTTGGCCATTTGAAGCCATGTCAAATTCATACCCCCAACGATTCATTAACCTGCCAGTCATTTCCTGAAGAACTAAATCGTCTTCTGCAATTAATATTTTCATATTTATATATCCTCAAGCTTCATTAGTTTGTAGGAGATAACTCTGAGTAACGGGCTGCCGGAACAACGGCCAGCCGTTCAACCAAGACAGGTTGTTTCGTCTATTTTCGTTGCTTCAGAAAAATACTTTACCTGATAAGTCTCAATAGTACAGCCGGGCTGCCGCCAGGCCTCGGACGTTAAGCCGGCCTTGAGACACAGGTGACGCATAAATTCATCGACCTGGGGGAGCTGCTTCCAGACCTGGGGCAGAAAGGTGGCGGTGGCCGCTCCCCGCCGGAGAATCACTCCGTCAGTGCCGGGCCGCAGCCTGTCCAGCAGTTCATCAATATTGGAAAATTGCAACGGACGAGGTTCGGTCAAGACGCTTATTTCAATATTGACTTCCGCCAGTTCAGAAGCCGTCAGGGGCAGAAAACGCTGATCGTTGAAGGCGGCATTAACGGCGTGACGCTGTACCCCCTGGCGGACGGACTCATAGGCCGCGAGACTGCCGATACACCCCCGCAGCACCCCGCCAATGGTCAGGGTAACAAAGATACCGCGTTTAATATCAAAGGCCTTATCCGCCAGACGGGCGGCAAGCTCCTCTTCCTCGGCAGACGGCCGAGGAAGATTCAGGTGCCTCATGATGGTAAAACGGGCAAGTTTAAGCAGATAACGGCCCTGCTCCTCAGTAAAATCACTTATTTCTTTCACCATAATTTGCAGCTCACTCTTGAACCAACCCGGAAATCACCACTCCGTAAATCATACATGAACGAGGTGCCGGCAATCCGCAGACCCGGACTGTCAAACTCCACGGAAGCGGCGCTCTTCACCTTGTCGAATCTGGCCAGGTAACGCATAACCGGGGTTCGCAGAATTTCATGCTGCGGGGTTTTTACCACCACGTTATCCAGCAATGTCAAAATGCCTTCAAGACGGTCGTATACCGCGCTGCCGCTGGTAACGAGAACGGGTTTTTCCGTCCCGAGACGAGCCTCAGTCTCCGCGAGATAGACGAGACGCTGATTTTCGCGGCTATACATCCTTGGAGTTCGCAGCCACAGATTATCCTGCCCCCCGGAGCTCTGTACTAACAAAACCCCCCGCATAGCAAAACTGGTTTTTGATATGCGGCTGTTTTTCTCCGCCCTTGGCAGCCGAACCTTTAAAAAATCCACGGCATAGGGCCGCCATAGAGGCAGAGTCATAAATATAAGCAGTGGTATCTGCCACAACAAATTACGACGCGTCATTTTCTGGTTATATATTCCGCCAGTAATCCAGCCTTCAGGCCCTGAGCCTGAAGAATTAAATCACAGACCTCCCGCACCGCGCCGCGGCCGCCGGGATTCATGGTTATCAGATGAGCGATCTCCTTCACCTCCGGCACCGCGTCGGCTACGGTAGCGGCCAGCCCCACCATCTTCAAGAGAGGCAGATCAAGCCAGTCATCACCCATAAAGGCCGTATGCCGGGCATCCACCCCCACGGCTCGACTAATTTCCGAGAAGGCCTCCACCTTATGACGCGCCCCCTGATGGAGATGAACAATACCAAGATCTGCCGCCCGCCGGGCCAAAGCCTCTGATTTACGGGCCGTAATCAGCCCCACCTCTATACCGGCCTTACGCAGCAGGTTAAGCCCGAAACCATCCCGGCTGTTAAAGGTCTTAATTTCCTCACCAGAGGCGGTATAGGGAATAGAGCCGTCGGTGAGAACCCCGTCCACATCAAGCAGCAGGAGCCTGATCCGGGCCGCCTTTGCGGTAAGCTCCGTCTCTGGTTTCTCGGCCTCAGCCTTACGGCGTAAAAATTGAGTCAACTCGCAGTCGCCTGGATAATCAGCCCGCGCCATGACCGACCGCCTCATGAATTGCCAGCAATTGCTTCAGCAGGGCCTCCACCTTGCTCAGAGGCATGGAGTTCGGCCCGTCACAGAGGGCCTTATCCGGCTCAGGGTGCACCTCCATAAAAATACCGTCAAGCCCTGCGGCCACCGCCGCCCGGGCCAGGGTGGGAATAAACTCCCGCTGGCCGCCGGAGCTGCCACCGGCACCACCGGGCAGCTGCACGGAATGAGTGGCATCATAAATCACCGGGCAGCCCAGACCCCGTAAAATCGGGAAGGAACGCATATCAACCACCAGATTGTTATAACCAAAGGAGACCCCCCTCTCCAGGAGCATAAGATCGGCGTTACCAGACTCTTTAATCTTGGCCACAGCATATTTCATATCCCAGGGTGACATAAACTGCCCCTTTTTAAGGGATATGGCCCGTTTACTTTGGGCCGCGGCCACCAGGAGATCAGTCTGCCGACAGAGAAAGGCCGGAATCTGGATAATATCCAATACCTCGGCGGCCGCCGCCACCTGAGCGGTTTCGTGGACATCGGAGACCACCGCCACCCCTTCCTGCTCTTTTATCCGGGCCAGGATTCGCAGCCCTCCTTCCAGCCCCGGCCCCCGAAAAGAGTTAAGCGCCGTGCGGTTGGCTTTATCAAAGGATGATTTAAACACATAAGATATGCCCAGACGACGGCAGATAACCGCCAGTTCCGCCGCCACTTCGTGAGCCAGCCCCTCAGACTCCAGAACGCAGGGCCCGGCAAGGAGCAAAAAAGGCCGGCCGGGGCCGACCTCTATCTGTTCGTTAATCCTGACTACGGTAATATTCTCAGCCATTATTTTTACTCTGCCATTTATCATGCTGTGTCAGAGCCGCCTTGATAAATTCCCGGAATAGAGGATGCGGCTTCATGGGCGACGATTTAAATTCAGGATGAAACTGACAACCCAGAAACCAGGGATGATCTCCTAATTCAACAATCTCCACCAGATTATTATCCGGCGAGGTACCACTGACAATCAGCCCCTTTTCCTCCAGCTCCGCCCTGAATTCATTATTAAACTCATAACGATGTCGATGGCGTTCTTCAATATCCTCCTGCCCATAAGCCTGGTAAGCCAGGGTGTCCGGAACCAGTTTACAGGGGTAGGCCCCGAGGCGCATGGTGCCGCCCACCTCGGAGGTCTCATCTCTGATCTGCACTTTACCGCTGCGGTTATCAAACCACTCCTTCATCAGATAAATAACCGGATAATCGGTGGCAGAGGTAAATTCCATACTGTCGGCGTCTACCATCCCAGCCATATGACGGGCGATCTCCACCACCGCCAGCTGCATGCCGAGACATATACCGAAGAAGGGTATATGCCTCTCCCGGACATAGGTAATGGCATTAATCTTACCTTCCACCCCCCGTTTACCAAAACCACCGGGCACCAGAACCCCGTCACAACCATGCAGAAGCTCAGCCGGATCCTGATGTTCCAGATCTTCGGCGCTGACATAACGTAAATTTACCTTGGTGTCATTAATCACCCCGCCGTGAATCAGGGATTCATGCAGACTCTTATATGATTCAGTAAGATCAACATATTTACCGGTTATGGCAATGGTAACCTCATGAGAGGGGTGTTTGATCTTCCGCACCAGCTCCTGCCAGGGCTCAAGATGCGGGGCACCGGTCCACATTTTAAGGTGTTTTAATATCTTCTCATCCAGCCCCTCACTGTTTAAGCAGAGCGGCACTTCATAGATAGTACCCACATCCTGGGCCGTAATTACATCCTCAGGAGCCACATTACAGAAGAGGGCTATTTTGGCCTTAATATCATCACTTAAACTGTTTTCGGTGCGGCAGATCAGAATCTGGGGCTGAATACCTATGGCCCGCAGTTCCCGGACACTATGCTGAGTAGGCTTGGTCTTTACCTCACCCGCCGTCTTTAAATAGGGCACCCAGGTGAGGTGAATATAAAGGACGTTCTCCGGCCCGTGATCGGTTCTGAACTGGCGTATGGCCTCGAGAAACGGCTGGCCCTCGATATCACCGATGGTGCCGCCGATTTCAATAATCGCCACATCCACTGTACCGTTAAGCTGCATGATAGCGGCCTTTATCTCATCGGTAATATGGGGGATAACCTGCACGGTGCCGCCGTTATACTCCCCGCGCCGCTCTTTACTGATCACCGAGTGATAGATACGCCCGGAGGTGTAATTATTATCCTGTCCCAGTACCGCCGAGGTGTAGCGTTCGTAATGCCCCAGATCCAGATCGGTCTCGGCACCGTCATCGGTTACATATACCTCACCATGTTGAAAGGGATTCATGGTTCCGGGATCAACATTGATATAAGGATCTAATTTCTGAAAGGTAATAGTCAGACCACGACTCTCTAACAGGGCCCCGATGGCCGCCGCCGCCAATCCCTTACCAAGTGAAGAGAGGACGCCGCCGGTAACAAAAATAAATTTGGTTTTCTGCTCAATGTTCTTTTTCATTGTCAATTATCTGCTTATAATTTATCCGTGATGGCGTCGTAAAAAGTCCGATCTACGGCGTTGTGGTTCGGCAGACCTTCGGCATACCATATGTATGGCCGAAGCCCTGTCGAACCACCACGCCTCGCAGTCTACGCTTAGCTGTATATCGAACTTTTCGCAGTCTTCGCTTAGCTGACTTAGCCATCTTTAGTTAGTGATGGACTT
>JAJRZN010000222.1 GCA_024275235.1 Deltaproteobacteria bacterium | reverse complement strand
TTACAAGAACTTATTTTCACATGCCCGCATGGTGGAAGATTTACTGAAGGGGTTTGTCCAGGAGGAGTGGGTTGAGAATTTAGATTTTTCCACTTTAGAGAAAGTAAACGGTAATTATATCAGTGATGATTTGCGCAACCGTGCCGACGATATAGTCTGGCGTGTCCGCTGGGGCAAAGATTGGTTGTATGTCTATATTCTGCTGGAGTTTCAATCCACGGTAGATCCCTGGATGGCAGTTCGTATTATGACCTATGTGGGTTTATTGTATCAGGATTTGATCCGCACTAAGGAGCTGACCAGTAACCATAAGCTGCCCCCGATTCTGCCGGTTGTTCTTTATAATGGCGGCAGTAAATGGACAGCTTCTAAAAATATTGGCCATCTTATAGAGGAGATTCCCGGCGGCCTTGCCCGTTATCGTCCCAGTATGCGATACTTGCTGCTTGCCGAGCATGATTACGTCGATGTAGAGCTTGAGGGCCTGAATAATCTGGTTGCGGCTCTTTTTAAGCTGGAAAACAGCCGCAGTCCGGAACAGCTTCTAAATGTGGTGGTTAATTTATTGAATTGGTTGTCCGGCCCCAAGCAGGCCACCCTGCGCCGTGCTTTTACCGTCTGGTTTAGCCGCGTATTATTTCCAACCCGTTTTGATGCCGAAAACCAGCCAATAATGGAAGAACTTGAGGAGGTAAAGACTATGCTTGCGGAACGAGTGAAGGAATGGAATAGAGAATCAATGGAAAGAGGCATACAGCAAGGCATGCAACAGGGAGTGCAACAGGGCATGCAACAGGGAGTGCGGCAAGTTTTGGTGCGGCAGCTTAAACGTAAATTTGGGGAGTTACCACCTGGCATTATGTCTCAAATCGACCAAGCCGATGAAGAGCAGATTCTCCAATGGTCAGATTATATTCTTACCGCCCATACACTTGGTGATATTTTTGGGCATTGAAGCTGAACTGTAAAGGTGTGAGAATGATATTCATTTTAGATTTGTTGGCGGTGGAATAATGAAAATCAGAATGAAAGGCAAAAATGGGGGACGTCTATGATTTCATGCGTTTTGCATAATAATTAAGCTGGCATAAGGGGGGCGGGGCTCTACGGTATTTGAATGGTAGCTTAGGTAATGATTAAAAAAATTAATGGTGGTGTTAAAAAAGTTGAGACATGAGAGTAAATGACAATGTGACATTATAGATTGGCAGAATATTGTTAAGCGCTCAATAAACCACACTCTTGACTTTATAACCTCTCGAAATGTAGCGGTACGACTACGATCGTATGCGAGTGCTTCAGGGGTGCCCTGCTGTGCGCATTTAAGTACCCCGATAATATCCCCTGTATATCGGAGTCTCGCAGGCTCGCTTACCTGGGGGACTTAAGTGTGTGCAGCAGGGTGTCAGGGTGTCCATGGAATGCTTACGAATATTGTTGATAATCCGGCATATGTTTCTGATAAATGGCTCTGGCGGACGGGGAGTGGATTAAGATATTGGAAATAAATTTTGTTGTAAACATGATTGAAAAATATGTAGAATATTTTTTGGCGGCTTTTTAATTGGATGGACGGCATGTTCTATGCTTAAATTAAATGTGATGAATAACTTTAGACTAAAAGAAAGGGGCTTTACTCTAATAGAGGTGGTTGTTGTTATCTCTGTTATTGGTATCTTGCTTGCCATTGTCGGGAGCCAGCTTCTTAAATCTTTGCCTGATATGCGTCTGAAATCTGCGGCTAGGGAGCTATATTCCACTATGCAGACAGCGCGTATGAATGCCATAAAAGACAATACCACCTGGGGGATATTTTTTGATACCACACATAACCGCTATTTACTTTGCTCCGACAGTGGAGCTGATGGCCTATGGTCAACTACCGCTGACAATAAGATTGTCGCGACGGTTAATTTCCCGTCTCAAAGCGGGGTTGGTTATGGACATGGGAATATTACCGGTAATAACAGTGTCAGCGGCTACCCCTTCCCCACTGACGGGGTGAGCTATAATAATAACGTTGTCACCTTTAACTCTAAAGGATTGAGCGGCGCGGGGTATGTGTATCTTGATAATCAGAATAAATCTACATCATATGCTGTTGGCACTCAGGCAAGTGGAGTTATTCGGCTGCTTATGTGGCAGGGGACAAAATGGCAGTGATAAAGCAAAAAAATGTCTTTGGCTCGGGTTTTACCCTTATTGAGCTGATGGTTACTCTCTTGATTTCATCCGTAGTGGTTGGAGCTGTCTATACAACCTATAATAAACAGCAGAGGATTTATACCGCTCAGGATCAAGTCGTGGATGTGCAGCAGAATCTTCGCGCCGCTCTGTCGGTAATGGAAAATGAGATGAGAATGGCAGGGTATGATCCGTCCGCTACCGGACTTTATGGCGTTACCGCGGCCTCCGCTGGTACTTTTGCCTTCACTGCTGATATTAATAACGACGGTGGCAGTCCGGGAGACGGGGAATCGTTTCAATATGAATTATATGATTCAAGTAATCCTCTGGGTGGTGGTGTTAAGGATTCATTACGGCGTACTCCGAAAGGAAGCTCTCTGGCTGATAATATATATAACCTTGAATTTTATTATCAGTTGTCGGATGGTACCTGGACCACAAGCCCAAGCACCATGCAGCTTAATGCCATCAGGGCGGTTAAAATCTCTATTCTGGCCCGTTCCGGCAGAACCGATCCCGACTATGTTGATACTAATAAATATATTACCGCTTCGGGTGCGCAGTGGGGGCCGTTCAATGATCATTATCGGCGCCGTTTTATGATCACTACCGTGAAATGCCGTAATCTTGGCATATAGTTTAAAATGAACAGGCAGGATAAAAAACAAAAAAATAACATCTTTGGCGATGATCCGGCAGGAGGCTTTACTATTATTGAGGTAATGATAGCCATGCTGGTCTTTGCCATTGGTATTCTTGGTGTTGTGACCATGCAGACCTCAAGCGTCAGCGGCAACGCCAAGGCCAGGTATATATCAGAGGCTACTAATTATGCCGCTGACAGGGTGGAGATTCTGCTTGATACCAATTACAGCGCGATTGTTGACGGGGCGGGAACCAACCCCGGTTTAAATGGTCTGGATGACGGCGGCATTACACCCGCTACAACTGCGGATTATTATACGACCTCAACGGATGGTCTTTACAAGATTTACTGGAATGTAGTGAGCAATCTGCCAACCTCTAACTCAAAAACCATAAAAATTATTGTTACCAATAGATTATTGCAGGCCCCGGTAACTATTACTTTTGTCAGGGCGGCTGGACTTTAAAAACTTAATTGGCTTATGAAAATACTGTTCACAAATATTTTGTATAGATCAGTACTCATGAGGAAAAATGTGACAAGCGGCAGTACCGTGTTACATTCTATGCCTGAAGAGGACGGCTTTATTCTGGTGACCACTCTGGTTATTTTGATTTTATTGGTTGTTCTCGGTATTTCTACTACCACAAACACCAATATTGAACTTAAGATTGCCGGCAATGACAAGGTTTCTAAACAAAATCTCTCAATGGCGGAGGGCGGTTCATATATTGAGGCTGGTAAGGTTGGCGTTTCCTCTTCGCCATATCAGGTGAGTGATCCCGGCAAATCTGATCAGATATTGACCATTATTCCATCGTCTCTTCAAGCCGCGTTTAAGGCGAGTGATCCTGATACATGGCCCGCTTTCAGTCTTAATTCGCTTTCTTATCATTCCCTTGTGACTTATCTGTACGCCGATACTCCGCCCAAGGGGTATGACGCGTCGCAGTTCTCAACCTATAAATTCAGAATTGACGGAGCAAAAGTGACTAACGGTAAAGTCGTCGTTGAACTTGGCGGCAATAAAATCGGAGTCAAGGTATCCATGTAGGTAATTAAGGAGGAGACTCTATCATGAAGATTCATAATATTGTCGTATGGCGGAGAGAGGCCCGGTGCCTGTTGTTAGCTGCTCTGGTTCTGGTGCTTACGGCCGGGATTGGCAATGCCAAAGATACCGATATTTATAAGGTTAACGCCAAGCAGAATTGTTATATCCTCATGGATAATTCCGGCAGTATGAGTTTTGGGGTTTATGAGCATAATGTTGATTACGGTGCCATGTTTGACTATCTGTTTACCTTAAATGATAGCGGCAGTTATAGTGACTATATTTACGATACCGTTAATGACAGTGACGTTTTTTACCAAAATCATGAATCTCAGAAAAAAATATATTTATGGATGGGTGCTATCGGTGTAACGGTTGCCAATGTCAATGGCAAGAGTGTCGCTTTTACCGGTGATGCCGCCGACCCCGATTATTTATGGTACTCCAATAAATTGGTTGATACCCATACGGTGATTGATTCCGATGGCAATCTTGCCGATGACGGCTCGGGCCAGCAGCGTTTGACAATTAACGCTAATGGCCATGTTTTATTTGATGGTCATATTTTACCTTTAAACATGGATATCAAGCTGCACGACATGCAGACCCTCTATGACGGCAGTAAGGTTGATAATGGCTTTGGCGGGCTTTTAAACGCGCCGGGTTATTATTTCAGCGGTTATGAGGGGGTAAGTAAGGGTGCCTTAAATGTTGCGGAAAGCGGTGATAAAAATATATATTTCTTTGTTACCGGCAACTGGGTCAATATGCAGGCTATGTATAATCTGCATTATACCACTAATAATCCGGTTCCCGCCGGGGCCAGCAAGGGGGATCCGGCCTGGAAATACGAATTATTTCCCATCTCCAGTGGCAGTTGGTCGCCAGTTGCTTACAGTCTTAAATATCCTGACACAGCCAAGGGCGATCCCGCGGGATCGTGCAGCAGCGGCAGTATGACAACTCCCTGTTATAAAGATGGATTGAGTGAAAACTCCACCGTAAAAACCATAACCCACCCCGGTGCCAAACAGATTCAGGTTCATTTCTCCCGTATTGATTTTGAGACCGGTTATGACTATGTAGTCCTTTATGACGGCTCTAATAATCTGGTCGCTAAATATGATAAGGGCCACGCCCCGGCTGACGGCTGGTCGGCAACGGTGAACGGTGATACTGTTTACCTTAAGGTTCACAGTGATTATTCCGTGCATTATTCCGGTTATGAGGTGGATAAATACCGGGTGACGTATAATGCTGATTCCTATCTTATGCAGGATCGTCTTGATGTGGCCAAAGATGCCATGACTTATGTGGTCAATGAATTTCGCGGCCGGATGAACTGGGGTTTTGCCTCCTTCAAGTATAACGGTACAAGCGCTGACGGCGCTAATATCCGAGTACCGCTCAATCCTTCCGAAAATGACGATACCCACCGTCAGGCCATAATCCAGCAGATTGCCAATGTTACGCCGAAATATGGCACTCCTCTCGGAGAAGCTCTGCAGGATATGTTTGAGAAGGGTTATTATAAAAATCAGAACGCGCTTAACAAACTTTTATGCCGGAAAAATTATGTTATTGTTATGACAGACGGCTTCCCCTCCGGCGATAATGACTGGTCAAGGATCAGCAATGTTCCTGCCTTTTCTGATTTTGATGGTGACGGCTGGACGGAAGACCCCTATCAATATTCCAATCCACCTCCTGATTATTATGATGACGTGGCGCACTGGATGTACACTCATAGCTGGATAGATAAGTCACTAATTACGGACCCGGCCAATTCATATGTTAATGTGATCACGGATCATATCGCCTTCGGGGCCAGGCATCCTCTTCTGGAGGACGCGGCCAGTGTCTCCGGCGGGAAATATATTACGGCCTATAACAAGGTACAGTTAGTGAATGCCTTTTATTCACTGGCACTGCAGATGGTGCAGGCGGTGTCCTTTACCGCTCCGGTAGTGTCTGTTGACGCGGCCAATAAGATTCAGAGTGGTGATGATCTCTATATGGGGCTTTTTCTGCCCTCTGACGGTGGTTACTGGGTGGGTAATTTAAAGAAATTCAGGCTTGGTGACGGCAGTTTAGACCGCCCGAATCCATGGATGATTTATGATGGTGCCAATGACGAGGCGGTTGATTCCAGCGGTACATTTCTGGATAATACCGCGGCTATCTGGGATGATGATAATGACCCCAATGACTCGGATAATCATGGCTCTGCCGATGTTAAGGAAGATGGAGCCGGTTCGGTTTTAACAAAAAGGGTGGCGGCCGATTTTAATAGTGGTGATTACTGGGAACGGCCGATTTATACCTATATCGGCGGTCTGAAGGTGAAATTTGACCGCAATAATATTACACCCGCTGATCTTGGCGTGAATACCAGCGCGGAACGGGATAAAATTGTAAATTTTGTCTATGGTTACACTGATGATGCCGATGGTTCCGGTAATCCCACGGCAGTGAGAGACTGGGCCCTGGGGCCGATAGTCCATTCCAGGCCCATCGTGGTGGATTATTATGATTCCAGTAAATTATCTCATCTCGTGGACCGTTACGTGGTGGTGGGGGCTAATGACGGGATGCTGCACGTGTTTTATGATAAGCATATTGATTACGATGCCAATAATAATGCCACCACGGTGAATGAACACGGCCGGGAGGTTTTTGCCTTTATTCCCACGGAAATACTCGGCCGTCTGGCCCAGATTGTTGCCGACAAGGGCGATCTCGTTGACACGGTTGACGGTCTGATTACCCTTTTCAGAAGGGATAATGCTCCGAAATATCTTATTTTTGGTGAACGGCGGGGTGGAAATAAATACTGGAACCTGAATGTCACTGATTCCAATCCAGTTAACTGGTCGGTGCAGTGGAGTTTTAGTAATTCTGAACTTGGTCAGTCTTGGTCACAGCCGGATACCGCTAAGATTCCGGTTGCCGTTGATGCCGCCACCGGCAAGATAACTTTTCAGGATGTGCTGGTGTTTACCGGCGGTTATGATGCCCTTGAGGATGATTTTCCCGAGCCCTTTGACGATGTTGACAACAATGGTACTCCGTTTAAGAGCAACGGTACCATAGATTCGGCGGAATGGAGCGTTTCCAATGCCGATCAGGATCTAAACGGCAATAAACATTACGATACCTATAATCCAGATAAAGACACGACCGGCCGCGGCCTGTTTGTGGTTGATACGGATAATCCTGCCGCGTCCGTGAGCGGTGCCCTGCCTTTTTCAGTTACCTATGGGACTAATAATGTTACCAGCGGCCTGACGCAGACTCTGACCGGAATGAAATTCTGTTTCCCCGCTGATCCTGCGATTGTTTACGGGAGTTATAATTACTCATATACTGATACCAGCGATGTTGTGCAGACGGAGCATATAAATCGGAATCTGCAGGTTGTTTATTTTACGGATATTTATGGTAATGTTTATAGACTGCAATGGGATTTCGCGGTTCAGAATAATGGTACCAAAACTTCACCCAACTGGCAGGTCAGTCAACATTCCTGGGTCGTTAAAAAAATCTTTTCTGCCAATCCCGGCAGTTTAAGCGGCAGCGGCAATATGCGGACTGGAGCGGATACCTCCGACAGTGGCCGCAAAACCTTTTATTCACCGGCTGTTTCATTTGGTGGGGCCGGGAATTATTTTGACAGTCATAATTATCACTATAATAATGTGAGTTTCTCCAACCTTGACTCGATATATAGTTTATTTATGGGGACAGGGGATCGTGAACATCCGTCATACAGCATGATAAGAAATAGAATTTACGCGATTTATGACGATTCAGGTATCAGTACCAGCCGGATTGATACCAGCCAGCCGGTCAAAGACAGCAGCGGCGCTTCGATAACCTTTCCGGCCGCTGTTTCATCATCGCCTTATACCGAAGATGATCTGCTGAATTTGACCTGCGATGAGCTGGACGACAGCACTACCATCAGCTCGCTGCCCAGTCATTCAACATCTATTACGGATCCGGTTGACAGGGATAACGCCTTGAAGCAGTTTCTACAGGAAGATCTGTATGATGATGCCGTGTACACCGATTCAAGTGATAGTCTGGATTATCTTGAACAAGGCATTCTGCATGAGAACGATGCTAAGGGGTGGTATATTATTCTGCCTGATCAGGGAGATGCCGATTTCTGCTCACACTGCACCTATGAGGCTGGATACACCAGCGGTCTGCATACCGGTGAAAAGGTTTTGAGTAAGCTCAGCCTCTTTTATGGCACTCTTTATTTTACTACCTACCAGCCGGATTCCGCTAACCCGTGTAATCCGCAGGGGAATGGCTTTGTTTATGCTCTTAACTATCTTGATGCCACCAGCGCTCTTAATCTTAACAGTAACAATGATACCGTGGTTGATAATAAGCCTAAGGCAATGTATGACGTTACGGATCGTTATCGTAAATATACCGATATTTATGGTATTCCGTCCGGGTTTAATATTATTACCCGTAATGGTGAGGCCGGGGCGATGGCCTCCATGGGGGGCAAGGTTGTAGGGCCGGGAGAAATCGGTGCCGGCGGCAGTCCGCCTTACAAAATTCCGGCGCCTGGTTCCGGTCTGGATCTGTACTATTGGCTGCAGGGTAATTCCAATTAATCAGATATGATGGCGTCGTGAAGAGTCAGATATCCGGTGTTGTGGCATTGCGAACATGTATATTCGCAGCCCCGCTGAACTATCATGCCTCGGAATTTAACTATGTTCACTTACCTGTTGGACTTTTTATGATGCCATCTTAGTTGAATTCGCCAGCATAAATGGGTGATGGATTTTTCAGGAGTTCAGCCGATATTATTATCAGAGATCATAAGGAAAAAACATTTCCGGGAGATGAATTATGAAGATAAGGGTGCTTATATTTTTATACTTATGCGCGTTTTTGGGGATAACGTCTATTTCAAGCCAGGCGCGGATGTTTGTGCGAACCGGGACGGATGTAGGGCGGATTACAGCAATAAGTGCAGATCATTCAGTTACCCTGGATAATAATCATACCTATATCCCGGTTAGAAACGGTATAAAAATCAATAATCTTCATGCCGGGGACAGAGTTAGTATTTACTATACAACGGGGGAGAAAGGAAGAATGTATTTTGAGGTAAAGAGGGCGACAAAAAATGCTATGTCACGGCCCTTGAGTCAGCCGCGGGAAAAGGTGAGAAGGACATTGAAGTAAAAGCGAACTTCCGTTTATTCTGCTTGGGATTGTCGGCGAATATGTGGGACGTATTCTGGTTGAGGTGAGGGGCCGGCCGCGATATATCCTGAGCGATGCTCTGGGGTTGGATGTAGTTGGCGATCATAAATAGGCCTCTAAAATCAGGGCTTTTGTGGGGGCGCTGTTTCGAACTGGTTTCCACGCTCCCGCGTGGAAACCCATACTTTGTTCTATTCTGCCTCCTGTCTGCGTTCCCACGCGGGAGCGTGGGAACGAGAAAAAAAGTTCGATATGCAGGTTAGCGAACACAGTGAGATTCGAATGTAGTTTGTTGAGCGCTTACCCCAAAACTGTTAGAAAGCGAGACCCGTAACGCTCCAGCTTATATTTGCCGACTCCAGTGACAGCAAGCAAATCAGTGTTGTTTCGGGGGCGGGACGCGGCCATTTCGGCTAAGCTGGCGTCGCTGAATACCACAAAGGGCGGCACGTTGTCCTCGTCTGCTATCTGCTTGCGTAATTTTCGTAATTGCTCAAAGAGATTCTTATCATAGTCAAAGGCTCCCCGGGCTTTTGACTTTTCTTTTCTGGCCGTGGCCCGGATTCTGGGTTCCGGCATGTTCAGGCTTATCTCGCCCCTGAGCAGCTCCCCGGATTCCTTAGTCAGAGACAGGACGGAATAGTTGGCAACATCCTGTAACAGATAGCCTTGATTAATGAGATGCCGAAGAAGGGCACTCCAGAAATCACGCGGCCTGTCCTCGCCAATACCATAAGTTGAAAGGCGGTTGTGGCCCAGTTGCAGCAGGCGTTTTCCCTTTGAACCCCGCAGAACATCAATTACATGGCCGATGCCAAAACGCTGCCCCACCCGATAGACGCAGGACAGAGCCTTACGAGCCTCTTCTGTAACTTCAACCTGATGTGGAGGGTTGAGACATATGTCGCAGTTAGCGCAGGGCTTGGCCTGTTTGTCGCCGAAATAGGCCAGCAGAATCTGCCTTCGACAGGTCTGGGCCTCACCAAAGGCCACCATGCTGTTTAATTTATGGAGTTCAATGCGTTTACGCTCCTGATTTCCCCCCTTTTCAATGAGACTCCGGGCAATGGCAATATCACCGTAGCCGAAAAGCAGCAGAGCCTCGGCGTTCAGGCCGTCCCGTCCGGCCCGGCCGGTCTCCTGATAGTAACTTTCAATATTCTTGGGCAGATCATAATGTACCACAAAGCGCACATTGGATTTGTCTATCCCCATGCCAAAGGCGACGGTGGCCACCACCACCTGAATGTCATCGTGCTGAAAGGCATCCTGCACCTCCTGACGCTTCACGTCACTCAGCCCGGCATGATAGGCATCGGCGGCAATCCCGGCCCGGACAAGATCCGTGGCAATGGCCTCCACCCGTTTACGACTCAGGGCATAGACAATACCCGGTTCGCCTTTGTGATCAGCCAGGAACTTCTTAAGCTGAACCGCCGGCTTGAGCTTGTCGACCACGGTATAGCGGATATTGGGGCGGTCAAATCCGGTGACGAAAGTGCGGGCCCCGGGCAGATTCAGGCCCTTTAAAATATCCTTTCTGGTGTGCGGCTCCGCGGTGGCGGTCAAGGCGATAAGCGGCGGGCCGGGCAACAATTCCCGCAGGCGGCCAAGCTGCTGATATTCAGGCCTGAAATCATGTCCCCACTGCGACACGCAGTGGGCCTCATCAATGGCGAAAAGGGCAATCTCAATTCCTTGCAGGCGCTCAATAAACGAGGCACTCATCAGGCGCTCGGGGGCGACATAAAGGAGGTCCAGGGCGTTATCATGGAGGCGGGCCAGGGTTTGGCGGGCTTCAGCCCTGTTGAGCGATGAATTGTAACCGGCGGCTCTTACCCCGTTGGCGCACAGGGCATCAACCTGGTCCTTCATTAAGGATATGAGGGGGGACACCACAATGGCCACCCCATCCCGTAACAGAGCTGGAACCTGGTAACAAAGGGATTTTCCGCCGCCGGTGGGCATGAGAACGAAGAGATCATCACCTGCGGTCAGGCTCTCTATAATTTCCAGTTGATAAGGGCGAAACTCCTTATAGCCGAAGACCTGATCAAGTATTTCGTGAGGGGTTTTAGTCATTTTATTATTGATTTTCAGTTTTGTCAGGCAGACTCTGGGGTCGGCGGATTTGCCTGCTGGTTTCACCTTGTGGCCAATTGCCAGTTTACTTATAAAATTTCACCGCTCTGCTGTTGATTGCTTCTGCCATTTCCCTTTTCACATTCACCTTGTTGAAAGACTATTAAAGCAAAACATGAAGTGATGAACGCATGTGTCGTTTATTTGCAACACCTGTGTCTCCAATATGTAACAGTGAGTGTCTCTAATATGCAACATGACTTGATAAATGTTTGTAAAAAAGTAATTTTTTGCAAAACATATTGCAATCTGTATATGTTTTTTGGTACAATTTCATTGTTGGTTGTGAGATTTTTGCTGTTTTGATAATATTTTGTTCGTTACTTGAGTGCGTAATAGTTACTAATTTAAAAAAGTAAAGGAGGTGGTGTAATTGTAAGGGCCATGGCTTCGGGCGGGACATGCAACTAATTGTCCGGGGTATAGCTGTTAAAATGATAGAGAAAAAGGAGAAATTAAATGTTAGATAAAAGGCATAGATCTACTGATTCCGAGAGGGACTGTAGTTTCCAGGTTGCTGGTCAGATTAAACGTGAACAGCCTGATTGTCAACCCGGAGAGTTGAGATTATCCGCCTATCTTTTTGATAAGGCCGGAATGTTGCTTGGCCGCACGGATATCGACCATAATGGGAAATATTGCATAGAGGCCAGACTCTCTTCGCCCATGGAGGTTAAATTGGTGGTAGGGCCGCAGGGTGACGCGCAGCAGATACGCCACTCCAGCGCCTTCAGCCATGACTTTTCAGCTGCGGAGTGGGAGGGCAAGGGCCGGCTGTTCAGAATCCATTATGATACGTTGCTGCCCTTATATGTGTGGCGTCCCTGGTTCTCTAACCGTATCTGTGTCAGCGGCCATGTGCGGAAGGTGGAACAAAACGATGGTGGACAGCAAGTCTGCCCGGTTCCCTATCTTAAGGTGGAGATATTTGATGTTGATCGTGAGGCCTGCTGGTGGCCATGGCTGCGTAAATGGTGGGAATATCTTCTCGACCGTCCGGTTATTCGTGTTCCTGATCTGTTAAGGCAACCCCGATTTCCTTTACCGCCATTTCCCGGCCCTGATCCGGCTCCGGAATTGAATTTAGATAAAATTACGGGGATGGGAGCCAATATTGATCGGGATTTCATGGCCGCGCTATCCCCTCAGGCGCGACAATCTTCGACAAGATCTTTGTCTGAGCCGTTAAGCAGCAACATTAAGCGAGCCGCAATTAACCCTCAGCCCGAGCCTCCAGGCCCTGGTGTTCTGCCTTCTTCTTTTATGCGTGTTGGTGAATCCCGTCTGATGGACAGCAGCATGGCCGCGCGTTTCGATAAACTCACCCTGACTTCCCGGGTTGCTCCGTGGTTTATCTTTCCCGGCTGTTTTTACAGTAAGAGACAGGTCTGTGAGACTACCACTGATTGCAATGGTTTTTTCAGTTGCTGTTTCAACTGGTGGCCCCTGCAATTCCGGCAGGGGCGTCTGCGTTTTGATTCTCGTCCTGATATAATTGTCAGAATCACTCAAGTTGTGAATGGAGTTGCCAGCGTCATTTATATGGATCCTTATACCAGTACACGCTGGAATGTAACTAACGCTCATCTGGATCTCTTCCTTGATGACGAAGAGGTGGTATGCGGCAACGGCCATTGTTATCAGACGCTGCCTAGTTCCCCGGTGTTTTTTACCCGCGTCGGTGATGATGAGGTTTATCAGATAGATCAGGAAACCGGGCTTTATAATGACCAAAATCTTAAAAACGTTGCCTATGGGCATACCCTTTATCTCTATGGTCAGTTCGGTGATATGCTGACTGCAGGTGATGCCGGTCACGGAGACCCGCCGCCTTATTTTTATTACCGGCTTTCCTACGCTAAACGAGGGAGCAAAGACGATGAATTTAAATTTATTGATGTTAACCTTAATGATACGCGGGTAGATAAGGTCACCTTGAACGGCCACAGTCATAAATTGGGGCCATATAACGTCAATGGCGTGCCCAGTCTATACGAGATACGTAATTTTAATGATTATTACTGGTATAATCCGGACTGGATCGGTATCTGGCACAGCTGGCTGGCTGAGAGGGATACCGCTGAATACATCCTGCGTCTTGAGGTCTTTGACCGAAGCGGTAATAAGTTGAATACTGACTCTGGATTAGTCGATTACCGCAATGGTGCCGGTATTGGTGACGGCAGTCCCCCGATTCCTCTGCCGGCCATGACCGATCATTGTGATTTGCTGATTACTCTGGATAACAAACGGCCCACTGCTGAAATTACTGTTCCTGCGGTGTTTAATGAGTGTGGTGTTATTCGTTGGCACGCTGATATGCTGCTGGATATTCAGATTAAAGTTTCACAGGAAAACAATCGTCTGCATAAATGGCAGCTGTGGTACACAAAGGGGGTTGGCTCGGAACATCAAACAGCATATGGCAGTGTATATAATAATGGCCTGCCTGGAAGCATCAGCACTACGGTGCCAGGGGCTGCGTTACTTGATCTTGGCAGTCTAACTACTACCTGCGCCTTCGCTCTTCGGCTTGGGGCGTGGGCTCATGTTCGTAATGGCCGTCATTTTATTTATTATACTCAGGATATTGATGCCATTGCCATTGAAAAGTGTCCTGGGGTATAAAATGGAGAAAAATGCTATGAGTGAAGAAACTGGCAAATTAGGAATGGGATGGCTGCGGGATTACCCCGACTTTCGTGATTACACGGCAGAGCAAAATGAGGTGCCAGCAAAACTTAAAAAGTTGGGACAGAAAGATTCTATTAAGGCTATGCTCAAAAAAGCCGGGGTCGCGGCTCCGGCAAAGGTCAGCCTGCCGGCATCCGTGGATTTAAGGGCCTGGTGTTCTCCAATTGAGAACCAGGGCTCACTCGGCTCCTGCACGGCAAATGCCGGGGTGGGGATGGTGGAATATTTTGAAAGAAGGGCGTTTGGGAAATATATTGATGCCTCCAGATTATTTCTTTATAAGGCTACTCGAAATATGCTGCATTGGACTGGAGACACCGGGGCCTTCCTTCGCTCAACAATGGGAGCCTTGTCGCTCTTCGGGGTACCGCCGGAGGAGTATTGGCCCTATGTAACAGCTGATTTTGAAAAAGAGCCGTCGGCATTTTGTTATGCCTTTGCTCAGAATTATCAGGCGATTAGATACTACCGCCTTGATCCGCCGCGGACAGATAAGGCCGCCCTGCTTAGGAGAATCAAGGCGTATCTTGCCGCTGGTCTTCCTTCGATGTTCGGGTTTACAGTCTACAGTTCTTATCGGCAGGCGGCGGCAACCGGGAAAATACCATATCCAACTCCCGGCGAGAGGATTGCCGGCGGTCATGCCATTGTAGCTGTTGGCTATGATGACAGCATGAAGATCAAGAACACTAATCCAAGGTCTGCCGAGACCAAAGGGGC
>JAJRZN010000221.1 GCA_024275235.1 Deltaproteobacteria bacterium | reverse complement strand
TGAGAAGGGCGGCGGTCTGCAGTCAACCGTAGCGAGTCTCAGCCTGCGGGCCAATATGCCCAGTGGAGTTCGAGAAACCTGTGTGGCCGTGATTCTTGATATTATAAAACGCTATCAGGATGATATAAAACCTGACATCTTGCCTGAGATAGTAGATGAACTGAGGCTGAAACTCCAGGCCGATGATGCCATGATTGAGATTTCATTCCCTTATTTTATCGAGAAACACGCTCCGGTCACCTTAACCCCTTCCCTCATGGAGTACGCCTGTAAGTTCAGCTGTCGGATAAGCGACCGGCAGGATTTTACTATTTCCGTCTGGGTTCCCACCACAACCCTTTGCCCCTGTTCAAAGGAGATCAGCCGTTTCGGGGCCCATAATCAGCGGGCCGAAATTAACCTGAACGTAAAATTCAAGAAATTTATATGGCTTGAAGACCTCATTGAACTGGTGGAATCAGGGGCCTCCTGTGAAGTTTACAGCCTATTGAAACGTCCGGATGAAAAGCATGTCACCGAAAAGGCCTACGAAAACCCGATGTTTGTTGAGGATGTAGTTCGTAAGGTGGCGCAGTTAACCATGGCTCATCCCGATATCTCCTGGTTTTCCGTGGGGGTGGAGAGCTTTGAATCAATTCATAAGCACAGCGCCTACGCCTTTACTGACTATCAGGCCATCGGCTGTCAGCAAAGTACTTCTTAAATGCCTCTCGTAAACCCGCACTGTTCAAGGTGGCTAACGGTTCAATCTCGGCCAGGACAGGACTGCGGCCGTACTACTCAATCGCCCTTCTGTTACCTGCGTTTTTCCTGCCGTTCATAACTATTCCCACGACAGGTATATGCCGTTTCCGCAGCGCCTCAAGACTGAGCAGGGTGTGATTGATGGTGCCTAAGCCGCTTTTAGTGACGAGGATAACCGGCAGTTGCAGATGGCTTATAAGGTCTATCATCAGCCGGTTACGGTTGATGGGCACCAGCAGGCCGCCGGCCCCCTCTACTATGATATTCCGGCCGTCGGCCGGCAGATTAAGGTGAGTAAATTCAATGTCAACCCCCGCGGCCGCCGCTGAGATATGGGGTGAGGCCGCTTTCGGCAGGCAATAGGCCTCGTCCATAAAAAAGCCTGGGCCCAGGCCGCTTAAGCGGCGAATGACGCTGGTATCCGTTTCTTCTTCCATACCGCTCTGAATTGGTTTCCAGTAGTGATATTTAAGTCCCGTGAGAAGAATAGCGGCAACTATTGTTTTGCCGACTCCGGTACCGGTGCCGGTTATGAAGAATCGGGCCGGAAAATACATTATCGCACCGCTCTTAGATATTGAATATTATAGGTCATGGTCAGAGGGCCGCCGCCAAGTTTCAGCTGCCAGCCTTTGAGGAGTTTTCTCATCTCAGAGTTGTTTAATCTCAGGCCCTTGAGCTGAGTCGCGGCTCCGGTTTTCTTAAGGGAATAGAAAAAATCCCGTACCGTGGCGTACTCAATGTCAATATCTTCACTCCAAAGTTTTATCTCTTTGAATTTCCTCTCTAATAAAGGTAACAGATGCTGATGGTCAGGGAGGGGATTAATGGTGCAGGGTAATTGTAATTCAGTGCAGGCCTGCCGCCATTGGGGGCAGGAATCAGCTCCAATATAAGAAAACAGGATCTGCCCCTCATCTCGTAGAATATCCCCAATATTTCCCAAAGCCGAGGCCGGATCGTTAAACCACTGCATGGTAAGGCTTGAAACAATCAGGGCGCAGCCACGGGCCGCCAGGGCCTCCCCGTCCATAATCAGCCAAATGTGGCAGGGGGAGCGAAGATCTTGAGTCAGATGCTGCCGGCATTGTTCTATCATGCCAGACGCCATATCCGTGAAGATAAGAGCGCGATCCTGGAAGAGGGGCGATAATTTTTGACTAAGTCTGCCGGTACCGCAGCCAATCTCCAGCACCGGGCCAGGCGGCAGATTATGGGACAGAGGCAGTAATCCCGCCATAGTTACGATACTTTTTTTCTGCACCACGGCAAATTTATCGTAATTGGCAGCCGCCTGGGAAAAATTACTGGCAATACGTTTCTTGTAAGCGCTCAATAAACTACACTCTTCACTTTATAATATCTCGAAATGTAAGCGTTCATGGAGCGCTTACCGTTTCTTCATTGGGGCGTGTTGATACCTGATTCAGATGGGGAAAAAATTGTTTTCAGCCATAATCATTCGCCAGCATTCAGCGCTGTGGGTGAATGGCAGGCCATGTCCGGCTCCTTGTATGATTCGCAGACGGCTCACTGGCAATAATTCATGCAGGGCATGGGCTCTAATCTCGGGGACAATGCGATCCTGGGCGCCATGTAATATCAGGCATGGTTTTTGGGTCAGCTCTCTAACGTCAAGTTTACTTTTGTCTAAAAGCTCAAGGTCATTTTTTAGACGTTTTATATTAAGCCTGCCGGCAACAGGTGGGGGGAGCGGCGAGTCACAATCCCGATAAAAATCGGCCAGCAGAGTTAATGGATCATCGACAAGACGCTGGTTCATTCGTTTAATATGCCGACGGCTGAAACGTCCTTCCTTAACTCCGCTGCCGTGAAAGTGAATAAATCCACTGATTATCACTAAAAAATCAATCTTGCTGAACCATGGTTGACAAAAATGGAGCCCCAGTGAATGACAGATCATTAAATTCAGCCCCGCTTTATTGAAGAGCGGTTTATTGCCATATCCCGCCCAATAACCACGGTCAAGACAGGCAGGGCTGTAGTCTTTAAGCAGTACAGCCCAGGGCTGCCAGGTGGCGGCATGCAGACCCCAGCCATGCTGAAGGTAAATATTTCTACGCGCGGCCGGCAAGGGTATCAAGCAGTCTGTCTAAATGTTTTCGGGTATGGAGAACCGAGAGTGCCAGTCTTATGCGCTCCTGACCAGGCTCCACGGTGGGCGGTCGTATGGCAACCCCCAGGATACCTTGTTCTTCTAAGTAGTTACTAAGTTCAAGGGCCCGACCCGCGGCTCCAGTATAAAGCGGGACAATCTGACTGCTGGAAAAACCGGTGGAAAAGCCTAGATTATGAAGCCCTTCTCTTAAATAATGGGCTGATTCCTGGAGGTAACGCCGCTCATTATCAAGCTTTGGCAGAAGATCAAGGGCCGCGGCAACAGCCCCGGCCACCGCGGGCGGCAGGGCGGTGGAGTAAATAAACCCCTGGCCGTAATTTATGAGATATTCTCTGACCTGCCGCGGGCAGGCTAAATAGGCCCCAAAGGAGCCACAACCCTTGCCAAAGGTACCCATGACCAGATCAGCCTGTTTTCCGTCGCAGGCCAATCCCATGCCCGAGGGGCCAAAAACTCCTGTGGCATGAGCCTCATCAACATAGAGAATTGCCCCATGTTCCTCGGCAATTTCATGCAGTTCCGTAAGATTCGCCCGGTCACCATCCATGCTGAAAACCGATTCGGTGATAATTAAAACCGGCCCTCGCCGGGTAAAATCACCCCGCATAATGGTGCGCAGGTGATCATAATCATTATGATTAAAACGCAGGAGACGAGCTCTGCTCAGAATCGCGCCCTGAATTATGCTGTTATGACAGAGGCGGTCTGCCACAATCAGGGTGTGACGATGAGCCAGGGCGGCAATAATGGAGACGTTGGCCTGAAAGCCCGAATTGAAGAGCAGGGCGCTTTCCTGACCTTTTAAGCGGGCCAGGCGCTCTTCAAGAGCCTCAAAAAATGAGAAGTTGCCGCAAACCAGTCTTGAGGCCCCGCATCCGGCGCCAAAACGCCTGAGATATGATATTGCCCCTTCTTTTATTTCAGGCCGCTGGGTTAAACCAAGGTAATCATTGGAGCTGAAATTGAGTAGTTCCCGGCCATTGACCATGAGCGTGGCCGCGCCGCCAGGTTCTACAGACTGCAAAGATCTAAGCTGTCCGGCCTTACGCCGTTCATTAAGCGCCCGACCTAAAAATGAAAACTTATCATCCATCAGAAGCGGGTTATTTCTTAGCCGACTTCTTGCTTCTTTTCTTTTTGGCCGCGATTGATTTTTTAAGATTCTCCGGAATTCCACGGGCCTTACCGGCCTTTCTTCGTTCGGTGGACAGAGTCTTGCAGCACAGAGGCTGGCGTAATTTAAAACCATATTTAAGCCGGTATTCTCTTGGAGTCAGACTGTGGGCGGCCAGATGCTTGCTCGACAGCATTTTGAACTCATTGCCGCACTCCAGGCAGATAATTTTATTTTTGAGAATTGATTTATCAGGAGTTATATTAGGCGCTTCACTTTGCGGCTCAACAGGTTCACTGGATTTTAATTCATTATCCTGTAATATTTGCAATTTAGCATAAACAGTTTGCAGCGCCGCGGTTATTTCCTCTGTATCCATAGACTTGGAAGAACTCTGAGCCTGGATAATACCGGCTGCCATTTCAAGTAATGTTTTCCCCATGTTTAGTCTCCTGGTAGATTTTTTATTGCTTTCTTAACAACATCTTAAAGAATATTATTAAGACGTAATATACGTCTATGCAAATAAATTATTATAACTCAAATTGCAACAAAAAATAATCACGACGGCTTGAAATTATACTAATTAATTTTTATTACGGGGATAATGCCGAGTACTAACAGGTTGGTAATCTAAAAGATGACATAAATATAGGCAAACAGAAAGATACTGATCAGCAAATTGATAAAAATGAAATGACGCAGTTTGATGGTTCCTTCAAATTGCTCGAGACAAAAACGCCAGAGTATATAACAGGCGGCAATACTGCTGTTGAGCATTAAAAAGGCGGACATTATCTGTACTGGAAAATCGGGAATACTGAAGGTGAAATATTCTAAAAAATGCCAGTTAATCTGCCTGCCGATAGTGGGCACGAAATCCCCTAAACCGTTCGCCATATATGACATTCGATACACCAGTTCGCCACTGAAGGCCATGGGAATGAGGATAGGCACCATGGGTGAAAAACGGCCGAAGAGCGAGGCCTCCTGGTGGCCCAGCAGGCGGTTACCCAGCCGAATCCCGGCCAGAACAATAATATAGGCCAGCAAAAGAATTATGGTAAATCCCAGGGCCTCTGAACGGCAGAAACGGGCGAATTGATGAAAGACCTCTTTCTGACGGAAAAAACGCGCCAACTGCGAGGCGATTAAAAAGGGAACAATATAGTTACTGGTGATATAACGACCCTTGTTCTTAATTAATTCAGAATAGGGATTACGCAGAAGAAATTGCGGTGAATCCCGGTCGCAGTTGGGGATACAATGACCGCAGACCAGGCAATGCAGATTGTTTTTGACGGCATAGGCACCAAGATATACCGGGCAGCCCCGTTTTCCAGCCCCGCCCCGCTGACAGGCAAAGGTGGTACAGCCCGCGCAACGCTCGTGATTAGCCCGGAACTCGGTGATGGCCAGGGTAGCGGCAGCACCGCTTATTCTGCCGAGCGGGCAGAGGTGCCGACACCAGGCCTGACCGGCATATAATATCCCCAGGATGGCGGAACCCAGAACGATGGTCAGAATTAGCCAGGAGGTACCCTGCGGTGAATTATCGAGCCCACCGACGATCTCTGCCCAGATTATCAGGGCAAATAAGAAAACAGACAGATAGACCCCGTATCTTTTTAAAAATTTTGGTACCGGCCGTGAACGGGTAAAACCTTTACGCTGTAAAAAAAGTCCCAGGCCGGGAAAAGGGCAGATTCCGCACCACATACGGCCGACAAAGAACCAGGAGAGAACAATAACCGGCCACAAAATGCCCCAGGTTAAAAAAACGGCCATATTGTTTCGAGCCTCGGAGGGGCCGAAGAAGCCGGAGATTAAAACCAGAACAAACATCAGGTCCCCGGCGGTACGAAGCTGAGCGTAATGGTGCCTGCTGGCCAGAAAACGCCTGAAACCGGGGAATACCTTGAAGAGATCAAGACGATCATTATCCTCCGAAGAGATAATGGAGCGCATGGCCTTTGTCCACCAGATCAAATCATAATCCTCTAAATGTTATTTTGTCGGTCAAATACTCAGTGTAACAAAAGGATGGCTGTCGTAAAAAAGGTGGTTGTCCCGATAATATCCATGGTAGTCGCCACAAAAGGGCCGGTGGCAACCGCGGCATCAAAACCCATTTTTTTCATTACCAGGGGGACAAAGGCCCCGATGGAGGCCGCTAAAGTCATTTCGAGAACTACTGAAATACTGGCGACGAGAAACAAATGACTGGGGTTGGGGAGGGCGAAAAAAACTACCAGGGCCAGGAACAGGCCGTAAATCCCGCCCAGCAGCATACCGACCTTCATCTCTTTAAAGACTATTTTGAATACTTCCTCTAAATTTACCCGGCCAGTGGCAATTCCACGGACAATAATGGTGCTGGACTGATTGGCAATATTACCGCCCATTCCGTTGATAATGGGGAGAAAGGAGGCCAGAATTACATACTTCTGCAGCTCACCGGAGAAAAGGGCGATAATGGTGGCGGATACAACCCCGCCAACCCAGCTGGCACAGAGCCAGGGGGCCCTGGTAACGGCATTTGAGCGAATGGATTTCATCAAAATTTCATCGTCTTTACCGGCACCGGCCATCTGAAAGAAATCTTCGGTGGCCTCCTTACGGATAACATCAATAACGTCATCCACCGTCACAATCCCCAGCAGTTTACCGGCGTGATTCATAACCGGTACGGCCAGAATATTATAACGCGAGACCATATGAGCGACTTCTTCCTGGTCAGTCTCCGGATTAACGGCAATGACCTTGGGATTCATGATGTTTTTTAACTGGCGGTAGGGCGGATGCATGAGCAGTTCCCGCAGGGACAGCACCCCGGTTAACTGATTATTTTCACGGACAATATAGAGATAAAAAACCATTTCCAGGTCTTCACTCCGTTCCTGAATAGCCCGAATGGCCTCGTCAACACTCAAATCCTCATGCAGGGCCATGAAATTGGGAGACATCAGCCCGCCGGCACTCTCCGGATTATATTGCAGGAGTTCATCGACCTCCTCCCGGTCGGCTCTGGCCATGAGCTGGCGAATATTGTCCGCTACTTCAATGGGCAGGGCCTCTAACAGATCGGCCGCGTCATTGGAGGCCATCTTCTTGAGAACGGTGACCATGAATTTAGGCGGCAGATCATCAACCAGCTCCAGCATGATCGACTGATCAAGTTCGCTTAATATTTCGCCGACCTGATCAGTTTGAGCGATTACATTAAAAACATTATGCCGCTCTTCCGGGGTCAGGTAACGTAATACCCAGGCAATATCGGCGGGATGGGTCTTGTTGACCAGTTTAAGCAGATGGGGAACAGCTTTACGACGGTTGAGACGGCGCACCGCCTCTAAAAGCACCGTTCCTTCACGGCCGACGACCTCTGGTTTTATTGTTTTTTTCATGGCCGGTTTATCCGTCTCTTAACGTCTTTTTAACTATTGCCTCAGCCTGCTCAGGGGTAAAATCATTCGCCAGGGAGTCTGGCTCATCTTCCTTGCCGGAGGCGGGGGCCATATTCTGTTTATTATCGGCGGTGATATCGGTGGCTTCATCTTCAAGAATACCGTTTTCCGCCTGCAACTCTTTTAAAATACGCTTCTGATATTCAATTTTACGATTAACCGCGAGATAATTAAGCAAGGGTCTGAAGACAAAGGCCAGGATGAGGATGATCAGAAAAAGATTAATTAACTGATGCAGTACTGGTTCAAGATTGCCAATAAAATCTTCCATGTTTTTTATTGCTCGCGAACAAGGGTATTTACCAGGAGCGTCTCTGCATTCTCTAAGCGAACACCGCCGAGTCTCTCCACCAAAGGCTATTTACTGAATTTCTCCAACAACTCATCAATTTCTTCCTGAGTAATCATAACCGGACAGGGCTCATCGGCACTTAAGATGACGGCTTTAAAAGAACGGGCCAGCTGCTTTTTCATCTTGATGCGTTTTTTTATTCTGGCAGCCCTGACCAGTTTATCATGAGTGGAGAAGGAAACATCAAGGTCCGCCGCAGAACTGAATTCCGCCGGATCAAAATTGGCAATATACCTCTTTATTTCCTCAAACTCCGCAGCGGGCATAATTTATCTGCTTGTAATTTCAAAATTACTGCTTTTCGGCTCTTCTCAATATATCAAGAGATTCCTGAATAGCAGGATCAGCATTTAAACGCTTTATAAATTTCTTCCTTTTCTGAGCCGGGGTCATTCTGCCGACTTTTTTACCCTGGCCTAAGTCTTCGTCATGGTAATATGGGCTGTAAGGCTTATCGCCGGCCGCCTTACGGATAGCGGCCATTTTCTGTCGTTCATGAAGCTGAGAAGCCAAATCTATATTTATCATGGTGTGCTGCTGGCGGGCACGGGCCTCATCCGCCTCTTTAACTATTTCTATAAATTTTTTATTTGTCTTTATTAAATGGGCGTTAAGCTTTCGCAATTGCTTGATATTAAAGGGATATGACGGCCATTTTTTATAGGACGCCGGAGCAATTTTATCCCAGGGCATGGCATTTTCAGAATATTTTTCACCAATCCTGGAGTACATGAAACGAGTAGGAATCACAATATCAGAAACAACCCCACGATCCTGAGTCGAGCCGCCATTGATACGGTAAAACTTCTGAGTTGTTAATTTAAGGGCTCCCAGGGGTTGAAATCTGCTCATATTAATGCCAAAAAATGAGGGCAGCTGATTATCAAGATTAAGCATGGTCTGCACCGTGCCTTTGCCATATGATTGCTTGCTGCCGACAATAATAGCCCGGCCATAATCCTGCATGCCCCCGGCAAAGATTTCAGAGGCCGAGGCGCTGAAACGGTTAATTAAAATCAGCAGAGGGCCGCTGTATGAAATACTGGGATCAGTGTCAGAGAGAATGTCGGTTTTATTGCCGGCCCTGATCTGGACAACCGGGCCGGTGCGGATAAATAACCCGGCAATTTTCACCGCGTCCACCAGAGCCCCGCCACCGTCATTCCTGAGATCAATAATCAGACCTTTTATATCCTGAGCGGTTAATTTTTTTAAGGCCCTTCTGGTGTCATCCGTGACATTACGTTTCCCTTTAAAATCACGGTAAAAAGAGGGTATTTTCATGTAGCCGATAAGCCCATCATTGGGGATCTTGATGGTGACGGCCTTGACAAAGGTATCCTTCAGCTGGACAATATCGCGGACAATGGAAATTACGCGTATGGTGCCGTCCGGCTTTTTAACGGTGAGCCGCACCGTGGTACCCTTCTTGCCCCGAATAAGACTGACAGCGTCCCGCAGTCTCATCCCGGCAATGTTAACTGGTTCTTTCTGGCCCTGGGCAACCATGAGAATAATATCATCGGCAGTTAACTGCTTCTGACGATAGGCGGCGCCGCCGGGAATAATCCGTACCACCTTTACATAGCCGCTGTCCTCCTGAAGCACGGCGCCAATGCCCTCCAATGAACCCCGCATATGAATATCAAAGTCCTCCTTCCGGCTCGGAGGCAGGAAATCACTATGGGGATCAACGGCCCGGACGATAATCGAGAAGAAACGATTATAGGAGTCCTTGTTGTCCATTTTCAGCATGCGGCTAAATAAATAATCATCGCTTTTCCGAACTTTTTCCAGGGCCTCCTTTTTGATCTCCGCTGGTTTCTTTATCTTAGTGTCTTTATTTGTTTTAGAGGCGGCCTTGTTCATCTCCTGAATATCAAGATACTGGCTTACTACCTGATATTTTATATCTTTATGCCACCTGTCACGTAATTCTTTTATCGTCTTGCAATAGCGTAGTTTTTTAGCATCAGACTGCATCAACTCAACCTTGTTCAGGTCAATACCCCGCTTAAATATTGCCTTGGCTATTGCCTGTACCTGCTTTACCCGCTCCTTTAATATTTCATCAGCGGCAATGGGAAACTGTAAATGTCCACTCCTCATTTCGTCATCTAATTTTAATTTAAAGCCGCTGAGAGAATCAATATCCTGCTGGAGGAAGAATTGTTTACGCGGGTCAACCTGCTTGAGATAAAGTTTAAAGGCCTGGCCGGAGATCTTATTATCTAAGGGGCGGTGAAAATAATGGTAAGTGGTGATCTCATGGTTAATTATATAGCTTAAAAGCTTGGCCCGCTTAAGTGCATAATCACGGTTGTGTTCAGCGGCCTGCAGGCAGGAGGTGGTTATAAAAAAACTTAAAAAAAGTAGCAAAACGATACGTTTCATCATAATATTTATTCCATTTTTTTTAAAAATGAAGATAACCCGCGGTTATCAAAAGTATATATGTATCATTTAGAAAATGGCGTCTCGGCAAAAATTGATTTTACCATCTCCGTATAATGATTTAGTTTTTTTGTTTTGGTAATTTTTTTGCTTATTTTACCTGAATCTTCAAAAATTGCGGCGAGATAACGCCAGACGCCTTTTAAACGGCCCAGGATATGAGAGTCACCGCATAAACGTTCCTGATACTGTCGCAACAGATCATCTAAAAAATATTTCAGTATATCTCTATCGCTGTCGCTTTTCAAGTACAATCCCCCTGCTTTGAACCCGGCGCTTAGAAAGGGGTCGGCAATGAGGCCTCTCCCCACCATGAGGCAGTTTATTCCCGGCAGTCGTTGATTGAGCCGGCGGTATGAGTCATAGTTAGTAATGTCACCATTATAAATCAGGCGGTGACGGGTTAGAGGCCGGCAGTTTTGAAAGGCCTCAAGATCGGCGCGGCCTTTATACATCTGGCGGCCGAGACGGGGATGAATAATTATCTCGCTCAAGGGGTATTGATCCAGAATGGGTAACAGTCCGTAAAGCTCCGCGGCGGAATCAAGCCCCAGCCTGGTCTTAATGGAAATCCGCCCTGGCCAGCGGGCCGTTACAACATCCAGCACCCGGCATATTTGCTCCTGATGCGGCAATAGACCGGAGCCCCTCTTCTTTTTTGTTACCATGGGGCTTGGACAGCCCAGGTTACAGTTGATCTCCGGCCAGCCGAGGTCAAATATATGCTGGGCGGTGAAGAGAAAATCATTGGGGTCGTTACTCAATATCTGCGGAATCAGATCCGTGTTCCTATTGTTTTCAGGGCTTATATCGCTCAGATAAGCCGGTTTTATCCGCCGAGTACCATTGGCCGCGCTCAGCGAACTTATGAAGGGCGCCATGACCTTGTCCACTCCTTTAAAATAGCGCAGGAAAGTGGTACGGAAAATACAATCAGTTATTCCCCTCAAGGGGGCCAGGTAAATTTTCATTGGTAGATAATGGTTGACAAACAAAGGCCTGTAAATATAAGTTGACACAACTATTATATTGTTTAAGGGGGTTGCTATAAAATGAATGAATTACAACGGCAGGTTACCATAATTACTTCTCTCGGTAAACGCTATTCAGGCCGTGTTGATGTCCCTAATTCCGCTCTGCGGACAACGGATTTATTTAATAGTTCCAGTATGTTCTGGAAAAATCAGCAGCAGGCCAGATATTTTAAGGATTCACTCCTTCTCCACGAGGCGCAGCTCATGCTCTCCAGCGGTGCTCTTTATGAAAGCTATGGCAACCTGCAGCTCAGGTTAAGTGCCATTATTGCCTTTTATGATGAATTCATCACCCTGGGTCGTGATGATGAACGGGCAAGGATGGAAAATATCCAGGCCAAAACCGGAGAACAAGGCTCAAATATCAAGATTATTGCCAACACCATGGGCAGCTCATATTTTGAAATAAGCGGCGTGGTGAACGGTGCGGTGCAGAAAAAATCCCATGACCGTTTTCTGCCGTTACAGAAGGCTGCCATCGTTGAAATAATCAAGAAAGAAGATAAATGGTTTAAAAGACCGTTTAACCTGAACTCTAATTTTATCGGCGTTAATACCAGCTATATTGAGGCCGTTGACGTTACTGTCCCCTCTTGATTATGTTGAGCGCCATTCGCCAGGAACTTAAAGAGCGGGAAAAAGATTTTCTGCGGCCAGCGGCCTGCCTCAGCGCTGCCGCTGTTCGCCGCCGGGCTGACGAACAGGGCGGCTACCGCTTAGATTTTGCCACCGATGCCGACCGTATTCTGCATTCCAAGGCCTACACCCGTTATATAGATAAAACTCAAGTTTTTTATATGGTCAGGAATGATCATATTACTCACCGGGTGCTGCATGTTCAGTTAGTATCCAAGATCGGCCGCACCATCGGCCGTTTTCTTGGCCTGAATGAGGATCTCATTGAGGCCATTGCCCTGGGGCATGATATCGGCCACCCGCCCTTTGGTCATGACGGTGAAAAGATTCTCTCAAAAATATGCCGCCAGCACAATTTGCCGTATTTTCTGCATAATCTGCAAAGCGTCCGTTTTCTCGACAGTATTGAGAAACATGGCCGGGGGCTTAACCTGACCCTCCAGACCTTAGATGGTATTCTCTGTCATGATGGCGAGATTCATCAGCAGATGCTGCGTCCTGAACGCCATAAAACCTTTACCGATTTTGACCGGCAATGCCGGGAGAAGGGCGAAAATCCCGCCCTGGAGATCCGGCCCGCCACCATGGAGGGCTGCGTGGTGAGAATGGCCGATACCATCGCCTATATCGGCCGCGATATAGAGGATGCCATTGAGCTGAATCTGATTAAGCGGGAGGATATTCCAGTTTCCTGTACTGAGATCATGGGCCGCACCAACGGCACTATTGTCTATCGTCTGGTCACGGATCTAATTGACAGAAGTCACATGAAAGACTATATCGCCTTCAGCCCCGAGGTCTCCGAGGCTCTGCGGGAGCTGAAGGCCTTTAATTATCAATATATCTATTTGAATCCGGCGATTAAGCAGGGAGCGGAGAAAATAGCCGAGTATTATCAACAATTATTTAATGCCTGTCTGCGGCATTTCCAGAACTCAAAACGCGGGCCGGAGGTCTTTGAGGCCTTTGTCTCTCACCTGAGCGCTGAACGAATCGCGGCAACCCACCCGGCCGGCATTGTCCGTGATTTCATCGCCGGAATGACAGATGATTATTTCATGACCCAGGTAAAAGGACTGACAAATTAATGCACATTAGAATGAAGAAATTTATGCCGGGCGAAAACACGCTCATGGTACTTATCGCCTCTTTTATAGGTGCCGGTGCCGGGCTGGTGAGTATCCTGTTTCGCATTGTCCTTGAACTGGTACATAAAATAATTTTTGTAAACGGTTATTCTTACGTGCAGCAGGGGGGATGGCATATCCTCCTCCTGCCTCTGGTCCCCATGTGCGGCATGATTCTGCTTATTCCCCTGTCTTTGATGTTCCCCGGTGAAATAAACGGTTACGGTCTACCCAAATTTCTGCGCAAGGTTAATATGGAGGGGGGCTATATACCTTTCAGAACTATTATCTTAAAGATATTGTCATGCTCGCTTACCATTGGTACCGGTAACTCCGCCGGGGTCGAGGGTCCCATTGCCCTGGTTGGCGGGGCCCTGGGGTCGCAGTGCGGCAAGTTCTCCCGGGTATCCGGAGAGCGTATGAAGATATATATTGCCGCCGGCAGCGCCGGAGCCATTGCCGCCGTCTTTAACGCCCCCATTGCCGGGGTCTTTTTCGCGGCAGAGATAGTTCTGCTCGGCACCTATGAAATATCATCATTCTCGGCTCTCGTTGTCTCATCGGCCATTGCTACCGTGGTTTCGAGAGCCTATTACGGTGAGAGCCCGGTCTTCCAGATTCCGCCCTATCATCTCGTTTCATCATTTACCGAGCTGCCCCTCTATATGCTTATGGGGTTGTTCATGGGCGTCCTTGCTGTTCTCCATATTCGCTTTTTTTATAAGACCCGTGATTTCTTTGCCAACTGGAATATTCATCCCCAGGCCAAGCCCATTGTCGGGGCTTTTCTCGTGGGCCTTATCGCCATATTTTTCCCCAGAGTTATGGGGGATGGCTACGACTATATCAAGGTGGTGCTGGCCGGTCACGCCGTATTGTGGGTCATGGCGGTGCTTATTTTTCTAAAGATTGCCGCCACCTCTATTACCCTGGGAGCCGGGGGCTCCGGCGGAGTTTTTGCCCCGGCGCTGTTCATCGGCGCGGTGGCGGGCGGGGCCTTCGGCGGGGTGGTTCATCATCTTTTTCCTTTGCATACCGCGGCGGCAGGTGCCTATGCCGCGGTGGGAGTAGGGGCCTTTCTGGCCGCCTCCACCCATTCACCGCTCACTGCTATCTTCCTGCTC
>JAJRZN010000220.1 GCA_024275235.1 Deltaproteobacteria bacterium | reverse complement strand
GGCCGGGCGCTGAACAGGCCGTCGGCGCTGTCGGCCAGACCATCCAGGTGGAAACCGCCGGAGACCGCCAGCAGGCATAAGGTCAACAATACCGCGGCCAGCATTGGCGGCAGAAAATGGCGGAAAATTCCAGCCAGGGCGGCCATAATCAGGGCGATAACCAGCCCCACCAGCGGAAAAAACGGCAGGCTGCGGGCCAGATCTTCCGGCCGCTGCCCCCGGCCGCCGGGCAGGGGAATAATAGTCAAAAAACTCCAGGCCGCCCAGAATGCCGCCATTATTTATCTGCCCCGGCCACCGCCGCCTCCTCAAAGGTGGCAACCTCGGAGACTATACGGGCCGCCGCCTCTACGAGATGCATGGCGAGAGCGGCACCGGTGCCCTCACCGAGACGCAAATTTAAGTCCAGCAGCGGTTCACAATTTAAGTGATCCTGCATAACCCCGTGACCGTTCTCCATACTCCGATGGGCGGCAATGATATATTCCGCCGTCATGGGGGCCAGGCTCTGGGCAATCAGGGCTCCGGCCGTGGAGATAAAGCCATCCACCACCACCGGTTTATGGAGAGCGGCGGCGCCGATAATCACCCCGGCAATGCCGCCAATCTCGAAACCGCCCACCTTGCTTAAGACATCAAGCCCGTCGGCCGGATTCGGTCGGTTAATCTCCAGGGCCCGGTTGATAACCGCTATTTTGGCCGCCACCTACCGGTCATCAAGACCAGTGCCGCGGCCCGTTACCTCAGCCGCGGCCCGGCCGGTGAGGGCGGCGACAATGGCGCTGCTCGGAGTGGTATTGGCAATACCCATATCCCCGGTGCCAAAGACATCGTAAGCAGCGCTCAGTTCATTCACCACCTCAATACCGGCCTCCACGGCCCGCACGGCATCTTCCCGGCTCATGGCCGGCCCCTGAGCCATGTTGGCGGTACCCATGGCCACCTTTTTATCAACAACCTTCCCTTTAACGGTTAAGGCCGAAAGATCGGCCGCCACCCCCATATCCACCACCACCACGTCCGCCCCGGCCTGCCGGGCCAGAACATTAATTCCAGCCCCGCCACGCACAAAATTGGCCACCATCTGCGGGGTCACATCCTGGGGGAATTTACTCACCCCCTCGGCTGCCACCCCGTGATCTCCGGCCATGGTAATAATCACCTTACGGGACACCGGCGGCGGCAGCGCCCTGGTCTGACCGGCCAGATCAAGGCCCAGATCCATTAAACGCCCCAGGGCCCAATGGGGAATAGCCAGTTGATCCAGACGGGCTCTGGCTTTGGTACGCCATGCCTTATCCTGGCCCGTTATCATACCCACGGTTCGTTCTAATAAACTCATTTATTACTCTCTTATTTTTTCTTTGTTTTATTGTAACTGTTCAACCGCGCCCAATCCGGGATATCACCGAACCGCTTCCCTGCAGCCGACAAAGCCCGCCGGACTGCGGCTTCAGCCTTTAATCCGCAATGGAATTCCACAACTGACGAGATAAACCTCATCGGCCGCCGCCGCCATCAGCTGATTACAGCGTCCCAACAGATCCCGGTACATTCTGACCTCCGCTTTCTCGGGAACAATACCGCAGCCGACCTCGCCGCTCACCAGAACCACAGCACCCCCCCGCTCCCGGCAGACGGCAATCAGATCCCGGCAACAGGCGCTGATCCCGGCCTCATCCACTACCAGCCCCCGCCATTGCAGATTATTGACCCACATGGTGAGACAATCCAGCAGAATTACGGCTCCGGCCGCCGCCAGCTTAATCACGGCCGCGGTCTCGACCTCCTCCTCCACAGTCTGCCAGCCCCGTCCCCGGCGCTCCTCCTGATGGCGCGATATTCTCGCCGCCGTCTCCGCGTCAAGACCAGGCGGCGAGGTAGCTATATAAAGCCTGGATTCAGCCAGGCCCTCGGCGTAATCCTGTCCGAAAGCACTCTTACCGCTGCGGGCGCCGCCGGTTATCAAAACAATTCTGTTCATAAATTAAATCCTTTCATAGTCGCGCCGCCGTCATTGATCCGCAGAACAGTCAGGCCGCCGGGCCGGACATCAAAGCTCAGATAATTATCAAGCTCAAGCCCCAGAAAATAACAGATTAACACCCTGATAACCCCGCCATGGGCCACCACCAGGGTATCGCCAGGAGCAGTAAGCGCGGGGGCCAGAGCGCAGACCCGCCGCCGAAAGGATTTTATGTTTTCACCTTCCGGAAAGGTAAAATCTGCCCCTTCAGACAACCAGCGCCCGACAAACTCTGCCTCAGAAGCCTCAATATCCGGAAAGGTCAAGCCCTCCCAGCGGCCAAATCAATCTCTCTCAAATCAGCAATATATTCAGGGGCTAAATTATGATAACGAGCCACAATTCCGGCCGTCTGCCGGGCGCGAAGCAGGGGGCTGCACAGGCAGCGGGCAGGACTTATGGGCAAAGCACGAGCCAGGGATAGAGCCTGCGAGCGGCCGGTCTCGGTGAGCGGCGGATCAGATGAACCAATATAGGCACCGGTGCCGGAGACTTCACCATGCCGGGCCAGAAAGAGGTCTCCTGCGGCGCGTTTTAAGACCATCAATTTTTATTACCTCAGTTGACAAAGCTGAAAATTACCATTTTCAGCCGTTATCTGCCGTATACTACCATTTTTAATCTAAAAACTAAAAAGCCCGGCCACACCATTTATTGGTGAACCGGGCTGTTTTTTCATGCCAGGAAACTTAATCCCCGTCTACAAAAAATTTTACCCGGACTTTCAACCCATTCCACGAAGTAAACGTCCGTTAACCTCAGGTCGGCCTACCGGCTTATGAATCATCCTAATCACCGCGCCTTCCCATCCACCAGAGCTGGTAAACAGTGGCTTACTCGCGGTTTTCGTCCTCACTTACGGTTGCGGGTCAGCGCCGGATTTACACCGGACTTTCCGATCACCCCCATCTCCACGCGGAACGGGGCACCTGAAATTATTATTATCTGTTGTCCATAATGTAATTTGGCTGATATTTCAAATATTATCTGTAAAATATTTTCCTGCCGAGCCTGAGCCACAAGCCAATAATGCCAGGTACGACAAAAAGAAAAAAAAAGATTTTATCAGATATTACGAATAAACAAGAGTAAATCAGAGATATTAGTTTTAAACATCAAGGCCCGAAAAGACCACCATCCCCCCTTAAAGCCATAAAAACATGACATTTATCGCCCGATCGGCAAATCGCTTTACTGACAAGGCCTGTAAGCCGGTCGTAAATTAAAGCCCTTGTCTTTACTTGCCTCCGGCCCCTGTTGATAACTTTGCTTTACCGCCGTACTAAATCATCCAAAACCGCCTTTGACAGACTGCCGTTTTTTTTTTAAACATTACGCCGTAACCTGGTCTTTCACCTATCACGTTGTGGTATGTTTTGCATAAGAACCAATTTTAACAGGCTCGTAAAAAGTCCATCACACACTTACGATGGCTGAGCGAAGACCGCAAGGTATGGTAGTTCGGCAGGGTTTCGGACATACATATGGTATACCGGAGATCTGCCAAACCACCACAACATCAGAGATCGGACTTTTTACGACGCCATCAATTTTCAAGGTAAACTTATGACTTGGCAGCAAATAGACAAAAGACTTCAAGACAAACTGGGTGCCAGTATCTACAACCTTCGGATAACCCCCCTGCAATGCGTAAGCTTTGCCAGTGATACCATAGAATTACGCGGGCCGGATCGTTTTTTCTGCTCCTGGGTGGCGGATAACTATATGACCGATATCCAGGCGGCGATTAAGGATTATACGGGCCGGAAACCTAAAATAATCTTTAAAGCCGACGATGAGCCGCCGAAGACAGGCGCTTCACGAACTGCCGCGAAAAGCGAGCAGCTATGCCTGCCCACCATCAACAAGACCCCAACCTTCGTCAGAACCCTGAATCCCAGATATGTATTTGATGAATTTGTGGTTGGTGACTGTAACGCCATAGCCCATTCCGCCTGCCACGCCCTGGCAGAAGGTGACACCTCCTTCGGCCGCTGCCTGTACGTAAGCTCCAGCACCGGCCTTGGCAAAAGCCATTTAACCCACGCCGTAGCTCACTATATACTGGAAAACGCCCCCGGTATCCGCTTAAATTACCTCAGCGCCCAGCAACTGACTTCCGAGATGGTTAATTCCATCCAGAAACACAAAATGGAGTCCTTCAAAACCCGCTTTCAAAGCAGCGATGTCCTGATGCTGGAGGATTTACAGGCCCTGGCCGGCCGAGCCAAAACCCAGGAGGAACTGGGGTCAATCTTAGACATCCTCATGGAGAGCGGCAAGACAATTATTCTGACCGGTGTCCAGCCACCCCGGGAATTAAGCAATATTACAGACGGGGTACGTTCCCGCCTGTCATCCGGTCTCATCACCACCATCACCGAGCCCGACACCGAAACCAAGGCCGCCATCATAGCCCGCAAGGCCAGGGGGCTTAAAATAACGTTAAGCGAGGAACAGGTCTGGCATATAGCGGAACGAATCAAGGGAGACATGCGGCAGGTAAAAAGCGCCCTGGTGGGAATTAAAGCCAAAATGGCCCTCCGGGGGCAGGCGGCCGATGTGGAAATGATCAACGAGGTGCTGGCTAATATCGTCAATCAGCTCAAAGCGCTTGATCCAGCAATGATTAGAGACTATATCGCCCGCCAGTTCAAATTACAGCCCGAAGAACTGCTCTCCAAATCGAGGAAGAAGAACATCGCTTTTCCCCGTCAGGTCTCCATGTACTTCTCACGGAAATACACCCGGAACGCCCTCTCCGAAATCGGCCGGGCCTTTAACCGGGATCACTCCACCGTGGTTCATTCAGTGCGGGTAATCAGTAAGGCGATAAATAATGATCTTTCCATCCAGGGGCAGATAAAAATGCTTGATCAGAAAATACGGGCGAAATTCCTCACTTAAAATACTCTGACCAGCAGAGTACCGCACCCGGCAGGAGAACCTAAAAATAAACCGGCTTCACCTGTAATTCTTCCACCTGCCGCTCACCGCCGGCAACAACGGCAGCCGCAGTCTTACGGGCCGATTTAATCATATCGTTCATTCCAATACCATCCCAGCCAAAACCGCAGATATACAAATCCGGCAAATCACTTTCCATGCTCCGCCGCCAGCGCAGCAGAGCCGGATGATCCATCTCAAGCTGCGGAATGGCATGTTCAGTGCGCAGCACCCTGGTAAAAAGGGGCGGCTCCGGCAGATCAATAAGTGACCGTATATCTTCGACAGCCTGACCCTCTATCTCACTATCCGAGAGGCTGAGATGTTCAGGATGCCGCCTGCCGCCCACCAGAACCTCAATCAGGCGGCAGGCTCGTGGGCTGCGGCCGGGAAACATATGCGAAGTGAACATGGCGCCGATAGCGAAACGGTGTTCCCGTTCCGGGGCAAGATAACCAAAGCCGTAGGGAACCCTGGCCGAATCAGGCAGGCCCATTACCACATTAATTATCCTGGCCGTTGGAATTTCCACCACCGGCGGGGCCTTAAAGGCGGTTAAAAGGCGAAGCGCCTGATTCACCGGCAGCGCCATAATCAATTGCGCCGCCTTAAACTCCCCCGCCTCTGTACTCACCGTCCAGATTTTATCCCGCCTGACCCCCTTGACCGCGGCATTATATTTAATTTCTTTTTTGTCGGCCAGGGCCTTAACCAGCCTCTCCATACCGGCGGGGAAATTAAGCATGGAGGGCAGACGGGCCAATTTGCTTGCGCCGCCCCTCGCCACCCGCTTTTTTTTGATAATCCCCCGCAGTACCGAGCCGGTCTCCTTTTCAAGCGCCCGGACACCAGGCATAACAGCATCAATACTCAAGCGGTTAAAGTCCCCGGCAAAGGTACCGCTGACAGCGGCATCGGCCAGAGGAAGAATGGCCGGGCCAAAACGATAATTCACCCAGTCGGCAATGGTCTGATCTTCCATTTTCGGCCGCTTCCAGAGATCAGCCATTACCCGCAGTTTCCCGCCCAGGGGAATAAGCGGGGTCTTTAAGGCCGTGCTTAGACTCTGGGGCAGCCGTTCCAAGTGACCCCGATGACATATATAACGGAAGAAATCGCCCAAGGGGGCCTGCTGGGCCTCACGATAGAGATCAATATCACGCAGAAGCTCCTGGCTTTCCGGGGTATTATCAAGGAAACCATGCGGCCCCCATTCCCCCTGATAGCCCTCCGAGTTAAAGGTCTTTATGGCCCCCCCCGGCCGGGAGGTTTTTTCTATAATGGCAACCCGCAGGTCAGCGTGAGATAATTTCGCCAGAAAATGGGCGGCGCTTAAACCAGAGAGACCGGCGCCGATAATTATCACATCATAAGAGTTTTCCATAATCACCACGCCTCGCAGTCTACGCTTAACTGACTTCGCCATCGTCAGTCAGTAATAGATTTTTACGAGTCCACCAAATTTAAATTAATTTTATTTTCTCAAGCTTCATGTTTATGCACATTGCAGTTGCAGACACGATAATATAATCTTATTATGGCGGCAATTGAAATTTAGCCCGGCAGACGTAACGGGCATATCACCTCCAAATTGACATTTTTTCATGACCATAACCAGAAAAAAAAGAATTCTCATCCTCTCATATTCCTTCAGCGGTCAGACGAGCTGCCTGATAAGGCGTCTTAAAACCGGCCTGGAGAAGAATGGTCATCAGGTGCTGAAAGAAAGAATTGAGCCCGTGGTTCACTTAAAATTCCCCACTGGCTCCATCGGCGCCTGCCTGGTAATGATGATTCTCACCCTCTTCCGGCGGCGCAACCCCATCTGCCCCCTTTCCGAGCAGGTAAATCAACATTTTGATCTGATAATTCTGGCCGGGCCCACCTGGTCGTATAACCCCAGCGGCCCCATTCTTTATCTTATTGACCATTACGGGAAAAAGCTCTTCAGCGGCCAGACTGTCCTGCCCCTTATCTCCTGCCGGGGGTATTGGCGCATGCACCAATGGATATTGAAGGCCATGCTGCGGCACCATGGGGCGCGTATCCCCAACAGCTTGATTTTCTCACATCCATGCCATGAACCGTGGCGCACCATCGGGGTATTTATGAAGATTGCCGGCAAGGCCCCGGAACATTCGGCCCTTTTAAGAGGCCATTATAAAAAATTCGGCCATTCCCAGGCCCAGCAGGATGAGGCGGAACGTCTCGGCCTGCTGATCGGCGAAGCCCTGCGCCGGGATGAAGATTTAAGCACTCTGCCACTCCACACCCCCATCACTTTGCCCTGATTTCCACCTCAAAAAATTCGGTTTCTTTAAATTTCCGGCGATTTTCCCCTACGATATCTGACTGAAAATACAGAGGATAACCACAAAAAATGATGCCGCCGTAAAAAGATGGCAGATAACAAAAAAAAACGGGGGGCCGTAAACCGACCTCCCGCCTTGTAAACCAGATAACCAGCAGAACAAAACCTCTACCGGCAAAAAGTTATTTTTTACCCGCCTTTACCTCTTCCAAGACCTGAGCCACGGTCTTGCCGCCTGCAGCCATGGCCCCGGGATTTTGTTTGACAATGGCCTCCCACTCCTTAATAGCAGCAGCCTTATCATCCTTGTCAAACATAAGCACAATCCCCTTATTAAAACGGGCCTGAACATTTAAAGGATCAATAGCGGCGGCCTTATCAAAGCATTCAATGGCCTTGTCCGGCTGTCCGGCCCGCCGATACATAACCCCGAGGTCAGTAAGCACTCCGGCATTATCCGGCTGTATAGCCAGATATTTAGTATAAGCGCCAATAGCCTTGACCGCCTGATTGGTATCAAAATAGGCGTTCCCCAATTTGACCCAGATCTCCCCCTCCCCGGGATGCAGCGCGGCCTGCTTTTCCAGACCCGAGATCATCGCCGCCTGCTGCGAGGCGTTGGCGGAATTGGCCGACGGGCTCTGAGCAACAGAATCGTGCTGTTCATGAACCGCGTCCCTGGAATGGACCGGATGCAGGGAACTGTATATTACCCCGCCCAGAAACCCCACCAGCAGACATACCGCCATGGCGGAGTAGAGAGTTGCCTTCTTCACACAATCATCATCTTTTTCTGCTAATAATGAGGTCATTCATTTACTCCTGTTGAGAATTTACCTGCCGTCCAGCCTGATAGATCTGTAAAATTAACCGGCATCAACAAGACGGCAATTATCGTAACTCTCGAGATTATTATTTTTGATAAGGCTCTGCAGAGAGGTCACGTAAACACCCTTTCCGGCAGAGTAATTAAGCAGCCCTTCCGCCACGGCTGCGGCGTCCATGGAGTGACGCCGTATACGCCGTAAATCAGCGTAAGCCCCAACTCTGTTTATGGTCAGCATATAAGCTCGCACCGAATCTAAGACTGAATCATAAACGGCAATTTTATGATTTTGATTGGCGGCACGCCGGGCCGGAACCAGGCCTTTTTTACCCCAGGTCCACATCCCGAAAAGATTATTGGCCTGATTGGCAAATCTGGAACTGCCCCACGATGATTCGATTGCTCCCTGGGCCAGCATCAGGCTGACGGGTAACACATTAACCCGGCTCAGTAATTCCCCGGCATCCCGGCTGCGATATTTACGACATAATTCATTAATAAAAAGGACCTGCTCCCGGGGAATGGCAGCCTGCCACTCCTGCCGCCCAGGGTAAAAAGTCAAACCCTGCGGGCCGCCCAGTTCAGCAATGATGGTCAGTAAACGCTGACGTTCCCGCATAACCTCTTCCCTGGCCACCATTACCACCGGCAGCAGGGCCCGCACAAAGGCCTTCTTCTTCCGGTTCAGATCAATTAGAGCCAGATCAGCCGGAAAATGCTCAATGATGACCGAAGGCACATCCTCCTGCACCTCGCCCCAGAGATTAAACTCATGCAGCCGGGCAATAAGCTCCTGACTTGAATTAACCCTCATGGCATATACACGCCGTCCCATTAATGATTCCCGCTGAAGGTCAGCGGGAGGCGGAGAGACGGCAGCCCTGGCCTGCTGAGATGGCGCCGCAGGGGCGGGCAAAGGGCTGATGAGAGCACTTTGGCGACAGGAAATTACCGAGATCAAGAGGGCGGCAGCTACCAGCAGAAAAGGAATCCACTGACCATAAAGATATTCAGTCTTAGACCGAGACATAGTACCCCAACCCTTAGTTATTTTATCCATTTTTTTTACCAATCTTCATTTTACATTTCAGGGGCAGACAGCCCCCCGCGAATCAAGCCAGTTCCGCCATTTAACAAGCAAGTTAAATGCCAACGCCCGCAGTAAAACCGCGTTATTTACATTTTATCTTTAAACACCAAAAGGTTAAGAGAATCTTAATATTGTTTGCCACCCCTTTTACAGAGGGGAAATTTCCCCTCGACGGATCATGATGCGTCATTTAACCAACATTAAGCGTAACTATTCAGCGTGATGCCAAAAGTGACGCCCCCCGGAACGTAACTGTTCAGCAGTGCTCCAGGTTTGTTTATTCAGGACTTCGAAGCATACTTTGGTATTCGAGAAGTCCTGAATGGGCCAGGAAGAGGGCAGCACAAAATCCGGCTATTTTAACAGAGACAACGAAAAAAGGCAAGGCAGGATGAAACTCCGGGTACCGACAGTTCTACACCTGATGCGGCTTGCGCCATTTGGGAGAGAAAGCGTAAATCACAATGGGCCCGGCGGCAAAGACCTCAGGAGTACGGGCCAGAGCAACCAGCAGCAACCCCAGAGCAAGGCAGAAAAATATCTCCAGAGGGGTAAGAGAAAAGATAATCTGATTAAAATGAATCCAGTTCACCACAAAAAGGCACATGAGAATAGCGGCGGCAACCATCACCAGCATAGACAGCCAGGGAACGGGAAACAGAACGGATGCCACCACCAGCCAGGCCCCGGCCGGACTGGGCAGACCACGAAAAAAGCCGGCCGGAGTAATATCCTTGGAGCGCCCGTAATCATAGAGGCGGACAATGGTGGCCAGAAAATATCCGCCCCCCAGCACCAGGGCCAGGGGCCGCCAGTCATTCACCGCCACCGCCAGAACAGCGGGAGCCAGACCAAAACTCACCATATCGGCAATGGTATCAAACTGTTTACCAAAATTACTTGAGACCCCCAGCTTACGGGCTACGGCCCCATCACCAAGATCAAACAGCATGGCGGTTAAGATAGAAACCGCTCCCAGGGCAAAACGACCGTTAACCGCCAGCCAGATGGAGATAAGACCACAGCCCACATTACAGGGGGTAATCAATTGCGGAACCACCACCTGCATCCTCGTCCACCACCTCGGTGGAACCGCCCGAATTCCGACGGATACAGAGGCCAGCACCGCGGCCAGACCCAGCAGCAGATTACCAATCGTATTAAAGAGAGGCAGGGCAAAAAGCGCCGCGAGACCAAAAAACAATTTAGCCACATTCTGCGAAAATGCCTTTTTCTTGCCGAACTGATTAGCCCCCCGTCCTTTAGAGGCGCGCATAAAGGTTGAGCATATATCCAGAAAAAGGAGATAATAAAATACTGGTTTGACAATATAAGGCAGAAAAAGACCAAGGGTACTGTAAGTAATTACTTTATCCACCAGGGGATCAAGTATCTTGCCCTCATCACTCACCTGCCCGGTTTACCTGGCCAAAGCGCCATCAACAATATCAAAGGCAATAACCGTGCCCACAATCAGGATGGCAATAACTCCCATAACCTGCCAGGGGCAGGAAAAACGGGCGGCCAGTTCATAACGATAATACCAGATGAGCCAGCCGGGGACAAAACACAACAAACGACCGATGGTAACCTGATTGGGAGAAATCCCCAGATCATAACCAATCCAGCGCACAAAACTGACAAAAAGACGTTTAAGCAAAATGAACTCCAGAAGCAGGTATTTTAACCCATCGAGCCTTATTAATTCTTCCGCCAGGGTAACGGTTCAGCGGATATACCACCCATGGCACTACATCTGCAACATAATAGTTTACCACAAAAAACGGTCATAGTAACGACATAAAGGGCCGGGATATCTAAAACTTTCTTTTTCTCAGACAACTATACGCCTTTAACTATGTTTTAAATGTCGAAGGAAAAGAAGGGGTAAACTTCGTAATTCGATATTCAAAATTCATAAAATCAAAACAATACAACCCAATACAAGCAGATACTGCCCCCGCCTTACAACGCGGCCTTATCCCCGGTTATGGGCGGCATTCTGTTATCCATTTTCTTCTTTCTCTTGCCGGAATTATAAATTGGATCATCAACATGATTATGGCAGGGCAGACAGAGCCCGACACGCAGAATACGATCCAGCTCCCGACGGTTAAAGGGCCGCATATCGGAGCGGAAGCCCTTCTGCAGGGCCTTGCCGTCGATAGTGACAAAGGCGTCAAGAGGCGGGGTCTCACCGGTGGGTGTCTTTATACCTTCAGAGGCCGAATCAAAATGCCATTTGCCCTTACTCAGCCAGACCGTACCCCGGCCCAGCCCCAGGGTCTTGGGGCTGCGGTGACAGGCGCTGCATGTGCGGGCCCGGGCCTGGGTGGTATGGGGATCAATTGCCGCCATGGTAAAGGAGTAAAAGGAGCCGCTGAACTTACCTTTTTTATCTTTTAAGGTGACAATATCCTGGCACCCCGGAGTAACAGGCATAACCCGCCCGGCCCAGATCCCCAGAGCCGGCTGCTCGTAACGGATATAGGAACGCCCCTCCTCCCACCAGCCGGGGGTTTTCTTGAGGGTAAGTTTATCAAGATGAGTCTCGCTCAAATCCCTTTTCACATGGCAGCCATAGCACTGCGGCACCCAGGCGGAATGGCAGGCCTGGCAGGACAGGCGGCGGTGTCCCTTAAAATCACAGACCCCGGCTATTGGCTGCTTCACAAGGTGCTTTTTACCATGCAGTTTATCGGTGAGAATTATCCGGCCGTCCTTTTCCACCTTAATCTGCGGCAGCCGATCCCCCTTGCGGGTCAGACCCGGATCGCGGCGCTGATGGCAGGTGGTACAGGATATTTCCAGTTGATCCTCAAAATGGGCGTAACGCTTGCCATCACCCATTATTTCCCGCCGGGTATGACAGTCAATGCAGGCCATTCCCTTTTTATAATGGATATCAGGGGGTAATTTAAGATAAAAACGGTTGCCAGGCAGCCGCTGAGTTGAGAGCTTCCCACCCTTGATGGGGGCGCCGGAGCCCTCAGACTCGTAAATGCCGGTATATGATATTCCAATCCGGCCGCTGCGGTTATGGCAGCGCACGCAATTCTTTATCGGCACCTTTTTATCAATCCAGGGATGGGCCTTCTTACGTTTAGCGGGCGGCAGATTAGGATTTTCCTCATAGTGGCAGGCCGAGCAGCCGCCGCCCTTTTCACCGAAAAAGCCGGGCAGATCGCCCTTCTGCTTCCAGAGATGGCAGGTGGCGCACAGTTTACGGTAATAATCCAGGGCCAGAGAGTTTTCGTGAGTATCCATGAGCTGCTTGACCGAATAATCACCATTCTGATTCGGGGCCTCGCCCCAGTAATAACGCAGGGTGGCAATGATCCCCCGGTTGGTAGCCATGAGGGAATTCTTGACCTCCGGCACCCGGATGGCATGACAGCCGTTCACCCCGCAGGTGCGGTCAACCACCCGCAAGTCCCCAGGATTTTTAACAATCCCCTTATGAGCCTTGGCCTTGGTAATGGCCAGCGGATCACCGAGATGACAGCTTGAACAGCCGATAACCTTGACATCATGGGCCGGATTAAGCTCCACGCCCTTATGGCAGCTCAGGCACATCTCCACCCGGCCGTTCACCGTCTCATAGAGGCGACCGGGGCGCTTAAGGAGATTCTCCCGAAAAATAAGAAAGGCGGCCAGCATGAGAAGCAGAGCCAGGGCGATAAGACTGTTGACATGTTTTTTCATTGAACTCTCCGGCGGCTGATGAGGATACTGCTGTCTCCTGGCAGATCACGGGTAATGGCGGGGGCAAAATCATCCGGCAGCAGGGCGGCCAGCTCTGAACTTAAGTGACAACGGCCATTACAGGTATTAATCATCATATTTATATCATAAAGGCGCCCCTTGACGGCAGCGGCCCGGCCCCCGGCATCGGGGAAATAATCATGAATGAGTAGCAGACCGCCGGGAGCCGTGAGCCCGGCCGCCTTCTCCAGCAGAGTCCCGGCCTCCCGGCGGTCATAGATATGGAGAAAATTGCCTAACAAGACCAGGCCGAAGGATTTATTAAATTCCTGCTGCCGGAAATCCCCCGACATTGTCTCTATGCCCCGCCAGTCCGCGGGCCGGGGATAGAGAGCAGCCGCCGCCCGCAGGACTTCCGGCAGTTCGTAGAGCAGGGCCCCACCGCCTTCCGCCCCCTCCAGCAGAGCTCGGCTCAAGGCCCCGCTGCCGCCGCCAATATCCAGGATCGTTCCCTGCCAGCCGAAACCGGCAAGAATTTCAACAATACCCGGGGCCTTGAGCCGAGCCAGGGCATCCATGGCCCTGACATAATAAAAGGTACGTTTCTCATAATCATCCTCAGGGCTTAAAAGGGAGGCCGAATGTTGTTGACGACCGACCCTGGCGCTCAGTTTATCCCAGGGAGCCTGGAGATAACGGCGATAGAGAAGAAAATCACCAAGATAGGACTCGCGGCCGGAAACGAGATAACGACGGGCGGATTTACTGTTATACCAATCCCCGTCTCGATTCTCCACCAATCCCAGGGCCTCTAAGGCAAGAAGCAGCCGTTCCAGCTCCGCTGCCCGGCAGTCAGCGGCCGCGGCCAGAGTATCCAGGACGCCATTCTCTTCCAGACGGGCAAAAAGCTCCAGTTCCAGGGCGGCAAATAACACCTCGGACTGCCAATAAGCGGTGGCCATATTCTCCAGAGGCAGCCAGTCGGGCTCCATGGATATTGTTTCAGACATCTTCCATGTACCTCTGGGTTATAGGATAGCGCCGGCCGCAGCCAAAGGCCTTGGCAGTGAGCCGCAGACCAATGGCGGCCTGCTGCCGCTTATACTCATTGATATTAACCCGGCGAATCACGTCCCCCACCACCCCGGCCTCAAAGCCCTGAGCGATAATTTCAGCCATGGTTTTATTTTCTTCGAGATAGCTGAAGAGGATGGGATCTAATATTTCATAGGGCGGCAAATCATCGTCATCACGCTGATTGGGAGCCAGTTCGGCCGAAGGCGGCCGCTGGAGAATATTTGTCGGAATCACCTCTCCATCCCGATTGATATAACGGCAAATATCATAGACCAGAGTCTTGGGAACATCGGAGATAACGGCCAGGCCGCCGCTCATATCACCATAGAGGGTACAATACCCCACGGCCAGTTCGGATTTATTCCCGGTGGAGAGCAGCATATGGCCAAATTTATTGGAGAGGGCCATGAGCAGACTGCCCCGGATACGGGCCTGAAGATTCTGCTCGGTGACATCATCTTCCCGTCCGGCAAACAGGGGTTCAAGGGTCTGCCGTTCCACGCTGAAGATATCGTTAATGGCTATAATCTCGAAATTAATTCCCAGGTTAAAGGCCAGATCCCGGGCATCGCTGATACTTTCAGGCGCGGTATAGGGTGAGGGCAGAGCCACGCCAAGGACATTTTCCGCCCCAAGAGCCCGGGCGGCAATAACGGCGCAGAGGGCGGAATCAATACCGCCGCTCAACCCCAGAACCGCGGATTTGAAACCGCATTTCCGGACATAATCAGCAGTACCCATAATCAGGGCCTCCAGAGCGAAACGCTCCGGCGGCCTGTCCCGACAGTTGATTTCAGGCCCGGCAGGCCGGGAGCGAAGCGCGCTGTCCACCACAATCATATCCTCCCGGAAACCGGCGGCCATGGCGGCCGGACTGCCGTCCGGATTCAGGGCCAGACTGTGACCGTCAAAGAGCAGCGAATCCTGGCCGCCCACCTGATTCACGTAGAACAGAGGCAGCCCGGTTCGGCGGCACACATGGCGGAAAAAATCCGTCCTGGCGCCGCATTTACCAAGGCTGAAGGGTGAGGCGGCAATGTTTATCAGAATATCCGGGCCGCCGGCCGGAGAAGCCAGAAGATCACTTAAGGGATCAACGGCGTAGCGGCGGGCCGGGACAGCCGGCGGCCCGCTGCCACCGAGAGCGGCAGGCTCCAGCCCCTGATAATTAAAGATGTCCTCACAGACGGTTATCCCCAGCTTGACACCATCCAGGGTAAGGACGGCCGACCGGCGGCCAGGCTCAAAATAACGGGCCTCATCAAAGACATCATAGGTGGGCAGCAGCCGTTTATGAACCCATTGCCGCCGGCCATGGGCATAGAGCAGGGCGCTGTTATGAAGGGGGCGGCCGGCGCCGCTGTCCCGGTGCCGGGTTACTACCCCGCAGAGTACGGCGATGCCCTCTGTTTCCGCCAGAAATCCATCGAGGGCGGTCAGTTGATTTTCCACAAAGCCCCGGCGCTCTAATAAATCCTGGGGCGGATAGCCGCTCACTGCCAGCTCCGGGAAAACAATGAGTCCGCAGCCAGACCTCCGGGCCTGGGCTGTCCAGTGGCGCATACGGCTTAAATTAAAATCAAAATCACCGATAACGGGATTTATCTGGGCAAGGGCTATCTTCATAAAGTTAAAATAGATGGCGTCATAAAAAAGTCCGATTTTTGACTTTACAACATCTCGAAATGTAGCGGTACAACTACGATCGTATGCGGGCGCTTCATGAACTTAGTGGGCACAGCAGGATGTCCATGAAACGCTTACCTTCGTACAGGTTCATGCTGGTTTATATAGCATATTTTTTAAGGCTGGGTTAGAATAATCTGCCAGTCTCGTTTAATTATTACTACTTGAGGAACTTTAAATATGCCCAAATATTTCGTCCTTGACACCAACGTCCTGCTCCATAATGCCGATGCCATCACCTCCTTTTCCGACAATTTCATTATCCTGCCCATGACCGTCATTGAGGAACTGGATAACTTCAAGTCCCACAGCGATGAACTGGGCAGAAACGCCCGCGGTGTCGTTCGTCAGCTTGACGCCCTGCGGGCCAAAGGCAAGCTGGGTGAAGGAGTCAAAATGGACAACGGCGGTACTCTGCGCATCATTACCCATGAGCGGGAATCCGCCATTGCCGGACTCGATATGTCGGTGCCCGACAACCGCATCCTGTCGGTGGCTTACAAACTGCGCCAGGACGGCAAGAAGGTCATCTTTGTCTCCAAGGATATTAACGCCCGCCTCAAGGCCGATGCCCTGGGGCTCGGGGTAATGGATTTTGAAAAGCAGAAGGTTAATTTTGACGAACTGTACACCGGCTACCGTACCGTAACTGTTGCCGGGCAGATAATTGATGATTTTTATCAGAAACGCGACATAGAGCCGCCCCCGGGCCTTAAACTGCTGCCCAATGAGTTTGTCCTTCTTAAAGACGAAATAAACGACAAGCACACGGCATTGACCAGAACCAACGCCAAAGGCCGTTTAATTCAGTTAGATCCCCAGATGGATACGGTATGGCAGATTCAGGCCCGCAGCAAGGAACAGCGCATGGCCCTGGAATTATTAATGGATCCTGAGGTGCGGCTGGTAACCCTGGTGGGCCAGGCCGGAACCGGCAAAACCCTGATGGCCGTGGCCGCCGCCCTGGAATCGGTTATTAATTATAATCGTTACGACCGGATACTGGTATCCAGACCCATTGTCCCCATGGGCAAGGATATAGGCTATCTGCCCGGCGGCAAGGATGAAAAGCTGGCCAACTGGATGCAGCCCATCTTTGACAACCTGACCTATCTCTTCCAGCACGGACAGGACAAAAAAGAAGGTGATGGCTCTATAAAGCATAAAATTGATAAATTAATCAGTGATAATATCCTGGAATTAGAGGCCCTGACCTACATCCGCGGCCGCTCCATTCCCCGCCAGTACGTAATCATCGACGAGGCCCAGAATCTTACCCCCCATGAGGTCAAAACCATAATCAGCCGGGCCGGCGAAGGCACCAAAATGGTACTCACCGGCGATCCCTATCAAATCGACAACCCATACCTGGATTCCAGCAGTAACGGTTTGACCTATACCGTGGAGCGCCTGAAGGAACAGACCCTGCACGGCCATGTAACCCTGAAGAAGAGCGAACGCAGCAACCTGGCTGCCGCCGCCGCTGAATTTTTATAATTTTTCCCACTTGGTTTTTAATACATGCAATTTTTGCGCTGTTGGCGTAAATAGTCAACAGCGGCCTTCGCCCGCCGGTAATAAATAATATTAACATCGCGACAGAGGAGATACGACCTTGGATTTTGAACCTAAATGGATAGCCTGGGAGATTACCAGGCGCTGCAATCTGCACTGCGTGCACTGCCGCTCCTCATCCGAGTCAGAGGTACAGGGCCATCCTGATTTTTCCTTTGCCGAAGCCCGGAGGGTACTGGATGACATTTCATCTTACGCCTCCCCGGTTATCGTTCTTTCCGGCGGCGAGCCCCTGCTGCGGCCCGATGTCTTTGATATTGCCGAATATGGCGGCGGTAAGGGGCTGAGGATGTGTCTCGCCACCAACGGCACCCTGGTCAATGAGGAGATATGCGGCCAAATCAAGAAGGCCGGCATAAAAATGGTTTCTTTGAGTGTTGACGGCTCCACGGCCGCGGTACACGACAATTTCCGCAACTCACCGGGCGCCTTTGAGGCCACCATGAATGCCGCCCGCCTCTTCAGGGAAAATGACATAAAATTCCTGGTCAACTCCTCATTCACCAAACGTAATCAGGCCGAGGTGCCCAAGGTCATGAAGCTGGTCAAAAGCCTGGGGGCCACCGCCTGGTATATGTTCATGATCGTCCCCACCGGCCGCGGCGAAGACATCATGGAGGAATTAATCTCAGTGGAAGATTATGAAGAACTCCTGGCCTGGCATTACGAGATGGAAAAAAGCGAAAAGGACATACTGGTCCGCCCCACCTGCGCCCCGAGTTATTACCGTATTGTCTTAGAGAAGGCCAAAGAGCAGGGCGATGATTTTAAACGCCGAACCCTGCAGTTTTCCACCGGCGGTTCCAAGGGCTGCCTGGCCGGTCAGCTCATCTCCCTCTTAGACGTAGACGGCAACCTGCTGCCCTGCAGTTATTTTCCCATGGCGGCCGGCAATATCCGGAAGCAATCCTTCAAGGATATATGGGAGAACTCCAAGCTCTTCAAGGATCTGCGGGATTTCAAGGCCTACAAGGGCAAATGCGGGGTCTGCGAATATGTCTCCGTCTGCGGCGGCTGCCGGGCCAGGGCCTACGCCATGACCGGTGACTATATGGAGGCCGAACCATTCTGCAGTCACCAGCCCCTGAAATTACAAAAATAATTATTTTTCCCCTGTCGAATTCAGCAAAGGACCCCCCATGAACGATACTTTTTTAAGGGCCTGCAAGGGCCAGGAAACTGATTATACCCCCATCTGGATCATGCGGCAGGCGGGCCGCTACCTGCCCGCCTATCACACGGTACGCGACAAAATAACCTTCCTGGAGCTCTGCAAGACCCCGGAGCTGGCCGCCGAAGTCAGTATCCAGCCGGTGGACATTATCGGGGTTGACGCCGCCATCATGTTTTCCGACATTCTGGTTCCCATTGAAAAGATGGGCGCTCCCCTGGAATTCCGCGAGAAGCAGGGCCCGGTGTTCCCCTCGCCCATCCGTGATCAGGCGGCGGTTGACCGCCTGGGGATTCCCGATCCGGAGGACGATCTCGGCTATGTCATGGAGACCGTCCGCATTCTGCGCCGGGAGCTTAAAGACAAGGTACCGCTCATCGGTTTTTCCGGCGCCCCCTTTACCCTGGCAACCTATCTCATTGAGGGCGGTTCCTCCCGCAATTTTCTGAACACCAAGATGATGATGTATAACGCCCCGGAATTATACAAATCATTAATGGATAAAATCACCGAATGCACCGCCACCTATCTCAAGGGCCAGATTGCCGCCGGAGTACAGACGGTGCAGATTTTTGATTCCTGGGTCGGTGTTCTCTCTCCCCCTGATTTCGCCGAATTCGCCCTGCCATATGTAAGCAGAATCATCAGGGAAATAAAGGAGGTCAGCGACATTCCCGTCATCTATTTCGCCAATAACGGCGCGACCCTCATCGACCAGTCCCTGACCAGCGGCGCCGATGTTCTGGGCATTGACTGGCGTGTCAACCTGAGTTCAGTGGTCAAAACGGTAAACGGCCGGGCCGCCATCCAGGGCAATATGGACCCACTGGCTCTCTTTCTGCCGCCGGACAAATTAGAAAAAAGAATCGCCGCCGTTCTCCGGGAAGCCCGGGGCGCCAAAGGGCATATCTTTAATCTCGGCCACGGAATCGTGCCTCAAACCGACCCGGAAAAGGCCCGGCTGACGGTGGAACTGGTTCATAAACTGAGCCGCAGGGACTGATGATCCCCAATCCGGAAGAATGCCTGCTCCTCATGAGCGAATATGAGATGCTGGATAATATCCGGGCCCACTCACGGGTGGTGGCCGAAATTGCCGGATTCATAGGCCGGGGGCTGATTAAAGACAGGATTAATCTCAATCTCAAACTGATTATCAGCGCCGCCCTGCTCCACGATATAGGCAAGACCGCCTGTTTAAATAACGGCCGGGATCATTCCCGCCTCGGAGAGGAGATCTGCCGGCGCCATAATTTTCAGGAACTGGCCCCCCTGGTGCGTCAGCATGTCATTCTCCAGGGCGAACTGCCGCCGGAGGCGGATGAACGGCTGGTGGTCTATTATGCCGACAAAAGGGTGAACCATGACCAGATCGTAAATCTTTCCGCCCGCTTAGCCTATATTATAGAGCGCTACGGCCAAAATGACCCCCGCCGCTGCCGGGCCATTAATGACAATTTCAAACAGGCCTTTATTATTGAAGACATGATATTCCGTCATCTCCCCATAAAGCCGGAAGAACTAACCACGGTTAATCTGTCTGACACAGAGTCTTAAAGCCTCTTACCGAACCCCGATGAACCAAGAAACCATAGGCGTTATCCTCCTCAATCTGGGCGGCCCGGAGCGCACGGCCGATGTCCGTTCCTTCCTCTACAATCTCTTTACCGACCGCCTCATTATCCGCCTGGGCCCGCCCTTCATGCAACGGCCTCTCGCCTGGTGGATCGCCAAGCGCCGAGCCCCCAGGAGCCGGGTATTTTATGAGCAGATTGGCGGCGGCTCGCCCCTTAACAGAATCACCAAAGCCCAGGGAGAGGCCCTGGCCGCTCAGCTTGCCGCCCACGGCTCCTTCAAGGTCGGTATGGCCATGCGCTACTGGCACCCCTTTGCCCGGGAGGTGCTGCCTGATTTTATCAGGGCCGGGGTCAGGAAGATAATCGCCCTTACCCTCTATCCTCATTACTCCATCGCCACCACCGGCTCATCCATCCGCGACCTGCATGACAGCCTGACTGCTCTGCCGGGCGGCAATGAGATAGAGGTGGCGGAAATCAGCTCCTGGCCGGAGCAGGAAGATTACATTAACTGCCTGGCCCGCTTCATAAACGAGACCCGCCAGGGGCGCGAGGATTCCGAGATTATTTACAGCGCCCACAGCCTGCCCGCCAAATTCATCGCCGACGGCGACCCCTATCTTGACCACCTGCGGCTGACCATCGCCGCCCTGGAGCAGCAGACCGGCATCAAGGGCCATTTATGCTTCCAAAGCCGCAGCGGCCCGGTGGAGTGGCTCAGCCCCTCCACCCCGGAGACCATCCAGCGTCTGGCGGCCCGGAATTGCCGGGGCCTAATCATGGTGCCGTTAAGCTTCGTCTCCGACCACGTGGAAACCCTCTGCGAGATCGACATCCAATACCGGCAGCTGGCAGAGGGACTGGGACTGAAATTTATCAGAATCCCGGCCCTTAATACAGAAAAGGCCTTTATCTCCGGCTTAAAAAAGCTGGTGATAAAGGCCTGCCAGGCAAAGGACTGGTGTCCTTTGCAGGGAACAGGAGCCAGAAGCCCCCATTCTGATTCCTGATTCCTGTTCCCTATTTCCTGTTCCCTGATTCCTGTACCGCTACTGCCACCGCCACCGAGGCCCCCACCATGGGGTTGTTACCCATACCGATGAGGCCCATCATCTCCACGTGGGCCGGTACCGAGGAGGAGCCCGCGAACTGGGCGTCGGAATGCATCCGGCCCATGGTGTCCGTCATACCGTATGAGGCAGGGCCGGCTCCCATATTGTCGGGATGCAGGGTACGGCCGGTGCCGCCGCCGGAGGCCACGGAAAAATACTTCCGGCCCAGGGCCTGGCATTCCTTCTTGTAGGTACCCACCACCGGATGTTGAAAGCGGGTGGGATTGGTGGAGTTCCCGGTTATGGAGACATCAACCTTTTCAAGATGATTAATGGCCACCCCCTCCCGGACATCATCTGCCCCGTAACAACGCACCTTCGCCCGCTCCCCCTTGGAATACATGGTCTCACTGACGATAGTCAACTCGCTGGTTTTATAATTAAAGGTAGTCTTAACGTGGGTAAAACCGTTTATGCGGGAGATTATATGGGCCGCGTCCTTGCCTAAACCGTTTAAAATAACCCGTAAAGGGCTCTTTCTGGCCTTATTGGCTGAATGGGCCAGACCAATAGCCCCTTCGGCGGCGGCAAAGGACTCATGACCGGCCACAAAGGCAAAACATTGGGTTTCCTCAAGAAGAAGCATGGAGGCCAGATTACCGTGGCCCAGGCCGACCAGCCGTTCAGCAGCCACGGAACCGGGAATGCAGAAGGACTGCAGCCCCTCACCAAGGACTTTGGCGATTTCCGCCGCCCTGGTTTCGCCCTTCTTAATAGCCATAGCCGCCCCCACGGTATAGGCCCAGCAGGCGTTATCAAAACAAATGGGCTGTACCTCCCGTACCAGAGCGGCAATATCAAGCCCCCTGTCCTCACATATCTGACGGGCCTCTTCCAGAGATTCTATCCCATATTCCCGCAAGGCCGGCAGGATCTGCCCTATTCTACGCTCATATCCCTCAAATAATGCCATTTTCAGCTCCTTTACTCTTTTCTGGGGTCAATGAATTTACAGGCCTCGGCGAACTGCCCGTAGGTACCGGTAGATTTGGCCAGGGCCTCATCAGCGCTTGTGCCCTGCGAGATAAGCTCCATCATGGGCCCTAAGCGGACAAATTCATAACCAATAATTTCTCCCCCTTCATTCAGCCCCAGACGGGTAACGTACCCCTCAGCCATCTCAAGATAACGCGGCCCCTTGAGCCTGGTGCTGTACATGGTGGCGGTGACACTGCGCTTCCCCTTGCCCAGATCCTCCAGACCGGCCCCCACCGGCAGGCCGTTTTCGGAGAAGGCGGTCTGACTGCGGCCATAAACTATCTGGAGAAATATCTCCCGCATGGCGACATTAATGGCATCACAGACCAGATCACTGTTCAAGGCCTCGAGAATGGTCTTGCCGGGCAGAATCTCCGAGGCCATGGCGGCAGAATGAGTCATGCCGGTACAGCCCACCGTCTCCACCAGGGCCTCCTCGATAATCCCGTCCTTGACATTCAAGGTCAGTTTACAGGCCCCCTGCTGAGGAGCGCACCAGCCCACCCCGTGCGTCAACCCCGAGATATCCTTAATCTCTCTGGCCTGCACCCAGCGCCCCTCTTCAGGGATGGGAGCCGGGCCGTTCTGAGCCCCCTTGGCCACACAGACCATTTCTTCCACTTCAGGAGAGTATTCCATGGCATCCTCCATAACCGGGTTTGCCCCGGTATTATAAAAAAATCGACTTTAAGTATCAGTTATCACGTTGAACAGGCTACAAACAAATATGGTTTAGCCGCACCAAATCCGGAGTTTCACGGACGCGCTTACCCACAGACGACAATACCCTGTATATTCAGTGACTTAGGTACATGCAGCAGGGTATTGATGAAACGTTTACTCCAGCATCGCAAACATAACACGTACAGAAAAAAGACGCAAATCAAAGCATCATTCCATTCCGCGAGGTCTTCCACCGCCACCTTTTTTATCATTTTTGTAATTTTTTCCTTTTTTTTACCTTTTTTTGTAACATATTATACATATCATTATTGATATAGAAAAGCACATCCCCCAGAATAACTAATGAGAACAAGGGGGACAAGCCATCCTCTGGAATCTGGCATTACATTTGCATCTCACAAAACGACTGACACAGCAAGCAAAAAATATCATTTTGTGGCCTTATTAAGAGAATAACGGCTGATTTTTTTCTTTTTTTAGGGTATGAATTTTCGGGTACAGCTTGTCTGATCCAACAAGGAATGCTTTTAATAATATCACAACAAGGAGCTAAATGATGACCAGAGACGAGATTTTAAAAATTGTCGAAGAAGAGAATATCAACTTTTTCAGATTGCAATTCTGCGACATTAACGGCTTTATGAAGAATATCGCCATTCCCCGCAGCCAGTTAGGAAAGGCCTTAGACGGCAAAATCATGTTTGACGGCTCCTCAATCAGCGGCTTTGCCGATATTGAGGAATCCGATATGTACCTGGTGCCGGACTACGACACCTTCGTTATTCTGCCCTGGCGCAACCAGGACGGTATTGCCGCCGCCCGCCTGATCTGTGATGTCCATAACGCCGACGGCACCCCCTTCAGCGGCTGCCCGCGCTGTAACCTGAAACGCGTCATGGCCGAG
>JAJRZN010000219.1 GCA_024275235.1 Deltaproteobacteria bacterium | reverse complement strand
TAATCCTGAGCCAATATTTTTTACGGACTGCGCCTTGCGGAATATACGCTTGATCGGCAAGGACAAAAATCACCTGCGTTTTGAGGCCTTATTTAATCACAAGTGGTATAAGGGCATTGGCTTTGGCCTGAACAACCGGGCAGCCCAAAGCCTTTCTAATTGTCATAATCAATGCGCCATTGCCTTTAACCTGCGCTATAACCAATTTAGAGGACAGAGAACCATCGAACTACAGCTTCTGGATTTTTTAGTACCAGAATCGTAACCACGGGATGGAGTGTAGCTAACGTTACCGAGAAGCAAAATATAAAACCAGACAGGGGGACATGCCAACCCCCTGTTTTTATTAATTTAAACAAAACTAAACATAATATACATTATGCGACATTGGCAAAATGGGCATTTTAGAACAAAAGAAACAGAAAAAGCAACAAAACAGGTTGATTGAGCGCTAAAACGGGCTAAGATATCAGCCTTAATGAATCATATTGTTAAACAAGGCCAACAAGTTTTATTTCTATCTAATTGAAATACCGCTATTAATTACAAATTCACTACTTATTTAAGGAGTCTTTATGAACCACAATATCTATCAAGAACCATTGGTCAGCCGTTATACAAGCAAGGAGATGCAGTTTATCTTCTCTGAGCAGAATAAATTTGCCACCTGGCGGCAATGCTGGATCGCCCTGGCCGAAGCCCAGTATGAACTTGGCTTAAGCGATATAATTACGCCCGACATGCTCAGCGAAATGAAGGCCGCAGCCCAGGATATTAATTTTGAAGTTGCCGCAGCCAGGGAAAAAGAAATCCGCCATGATGTCATGGCCCACGTCTTTGCCTTTGGTCAACAATGCCCCAAAGCCGAACCTATTATTCATCTCGGAGCCACATCGCAGTTTGTCGGCTGTAACACCGACCTGCTGAACCAGAAAAAGGCTCTGGCCCTTATCAAGAAGTCTCTGGTAAATCTCATTGCCAATCTGCGGAATTTCGCCCTGCAATACAAGGATCAAGCCACCCTGGGCTACACCCATTACCAACCGGCCCAGCCCACCACCGTCGGCAAACGCAATACCATCTACCTGCAGGACGTGTTAATGGACCTTAACTATATCGAACATCTTGAGACTCAAATCAAGGCCCGTGGCGCCAAGGGCACCGTAGGCACCCAGGCCACCTTCCTGGAATTGTTTAAAGGCGACCACGATAAAGTCAGAAAACTCGATGAACTTGTTGCCGCAAAACTTGGATTCAGCGACATTTTTGCAGTTACGGGCCAGACATATACCCGCAAGTTGGACATGAAGACGGCCGAGACCATGGCCGGTATCGGGGCCACGGCCCATAAATTTGCCGTTGATCTGCGCCTGCTCTCCAATCTCAAGGTGCAGGAAGAACCATTTGCCAAAAATCAGGTGGGCAGTTCAGCCATGGCCTACAAGAGAAATCCCATGCGGGCCGAAAGGATGACCGGTCTGGCCCGTAAACTCATGGGACTTTGGGCTGATTTTGCCGCCACTTACAGTAATCAATGGTTTGAACGTACCCTGGACGACTCAGCCATTCGCCGCATGGATATCCCGCAGACCTTTTTATTAGCTGACGCGGTTTTGAAATTATTTGTTAATATTACAGACGGAATGGTTGTTTTTCCGAAACAAATTGAACGTCACCTCATGCAGGAGCTCCCCTTTATGGCCACCGAAAAAATATTAATGGCCTGCGTTGAACAGGGAGAAAGCCGTCAGCACGTTCATGAAATAATCAAGCTCCACTCGCTCGCCGCCGGTAGACTGGTTAAAGAAGAAGGGGCCGACAATGACCTGTTGAGCAGACTCGGGGCTGACACCGGTATCCCCTTCACAGAAGCAGAGCTCTTAGATATGGTCGGCGAGACAGGCCAGTTTACCGGCCGGGCTCAGCAGCAGACGGAAGAATTTATTGCCGAGGTCGTTGATCCGGTTCTGGAGCGCTACCACCAGTTATTAAGCGCAGTACATGAGGATATAAGTGTTTAAGCAAAGTAAAATTGATCAGGAAGGTAATAAAAGGAAAGCCTTTGAGGGGGTAGAGCTCACTATTGCCCCCCACCGTATCGCCTTTTTTAAATTTATTCTCGAGGGTTATGACGGGCTGGCAATTTTATCCACTCTGGATGCGGGAAGCGGCCGAGTTTTGCTGCGCTTTCCAGCCTGCCGTGAGGATGAAGTTTACAAACTGACCAGGGCCCTGCTCCAAAGCGGGCAATTGGGAAAGGGGTGCTTCATGATCAACCGGGTATAGTGCCCCGCGCCTCTGGGGAGTTTATTTAAAAATCCCCCGCCCTTTTATTAAATTACAGCGCATGTAACATAAAATATAATGCTATGGCCAGAAAAAAGGCGGCATAGCCAATTATAAGAAATTTAGCGGTAAACATAGCGGCATTACCTGTATTATCATGCGTGACATACATTTTATAAGCAATCAGATTTGCCAGTGAACCAAATAAACTGCCAAATCCGCCGACATTTACTCCCCACAGCAAGGCCTCCCAATTGCTGGTGAACTTTGCGAACAATAGTGTTGTTGGAACATTACTTATAATTTGGCTGGTCAAGGCGGAAAGCAAAAAAACATGGCTGGAATCTCTTATCTTTGAGGCCAGCAGTATTTTCATGTTATCCGCCAGACCGAAAAAGAAGAAAAAGCTGCATAAAAGAGCATAGTCAACCAAAAGTGCTTTTCGGTCAAATAACAGCGCGTAAAGGATTACCAAAAGTCCGACAGCAATTGGCAGCACATGCAGAATTGATAAAAGGACAATTAAAAGTAGGATCCCATAGGCGTAGGCAGAATCATTAACTTTTTGACTCTTTGGTAAATTATTAACCGTACTTTTAGTTTTAACAATAAATGACCAATTAATCAGGATGCTGAGGAAAACTAAGGAAAAGGGAGCAATAGTTTTAATAAATATTACCGGATGTAAATTATAAAACCAGTAGATAAACAGGTTCTGCGGATTGCCAAAGGGGGTTAAGGCAGCCCCGGCATTGGCGGCCAGGGCTTCAAATATAACCAGAATATCCTTACGGTTTATATTAAGAGCCAAAGTTAACGGCACAATCACAACTAAAGCTACATCATTCGTAACCAGCATCGAGAGAAAGAACGTTGTGACTACCAAATTGAATGGAATGGCTTTTCCATTCTCAATCAGGTGGGAAAACTTTGAGATAAAGCCGCTGTTCTGAAGACCATTAACTGCGATAAAAAGCGTAAACAGAATAAATAAAACCTGTAACTCTGTAATTGAGTAAACCGGCAAGTGCATGGTATAGACTGAAGACAAAACAAAGCCAAGGCCAGAAACGATTAACAACCATTCTTTCAGGATAAAATCAATCAATGGGCTTTATTCTTTTTCTTCAAATTCGTTTTATCAGAGGGGCAACTGCCGAAAATCATGCTCTCCCCTGCCCTGCCCCTGCCGGCGGTTTCATCACCCCTGGACAAGGGCGGCAAACTGGGCCAGCGGCATAATTTTGACCTGCTGCCGACGGGTCTGGTTCTGGAGCTCTCGATCATCAGTAACAATGATATGCGGCATATCCCGAGTACTACCCGGCAGCCGGGATGATAAATAATCTATTATAGCCCGGTCTGCCCGGTTAAGTATCGCGCGGCTGCCGCCGCCTGAAAACACCTCACGCACCCGCGGACTGAAATTCCTTTGTCCCGCCTCCTCGCCATCAAAAAACACCTCGGCAAGGCAGGTTGAGTCCTGAAGCATTTCTTCAATGATTTGTAATAAATGACGGCGAGAAGCCGCGCCTGGCTTACCGTCATTTTCATAATCAGACATGAAAAGTTCAGACATGCTGAGAATAACATTATAACCGTCCACCACCAAAACAAATGGGGCTTTTATCTTATGCCAATTCTGGATTAATTGAAGCGGGCTGGCCGATTTCCCGGGAATAGCACTCCTCCTGGGACTATATTTTTCATAGAGCCTGGCCAGTCCGTCATGGTAGAGGTTGTGCAGCCGCTCTGCCTCATTATTCAGGAGATCCAGGGCCGTCAGCTGCTCAAGCAGCTGACGGATAGCGTTAAACTCGGTTTGAGTTGTAGCCTGATTTATTTTTAACTCCAGCTTAAGGCACCAGTTATCTTCAATGTCAGGTTCACCGAGAAGCTTTTTTGTCGTCAGGATTTCAGTATCCAGCTCTTTATTTAAAATGGTAAGTTCCGGTAAAGGGTTTAAGGACTCCCGGCCGGCCTGGCAGACCTGTTCTTTCAGGTCTGCCAATTCACGCAGGCGCTGGCGTAAAATGCGGCGATTGGCATAATGCCGATCAAGTTTTTCCTGCTCCCGCAGTATGTTAAGCGCTCTTAACTTGATATCCCGGCCATTATCATTGCTGAGTTTTTTAACTGCCGCCGCGATTTTCTGCGGTTCAATCAGCCAGCTTCGAACATTCGAGCTCATTCTCTGTTCAACCTGCCGCTCAAGTTTTTTCTCTGCCTGCTCAGCCTGCCTGGCAAGTTGTTTCCTTAATAATTTAACTTCTCTGTCCAACTCCTGCCGCCGCCCTTTCTCCCGGCTGACCTGATCTTTTAAAGCTACAAGTTGCCTGTCTTTATCGTTGATCTTATTGTTAAGAACCTTCTCCAGACGCTGCCGCGACCTCATCTCCCTGTTAAGTTCACTTGCCAACTCATTAATTTTACGTTTATTATCACGGCCTCCTCTATTGTGACCTGCAACAACAGGAGCTGAAGCAGTATCAAGAGTACCGCCATCCGCTATCAGATTTTTAATATGACCGAGAAAAGGAGCAAGTTCAGAGGTCAGGTGGTTAAGCCCCGCCGATCCCTTGCGCCCTGCCAGGGGCTCAGGAGCAGCGCTTAAAAAATCAATGGCGAGAGTCCGCACCGGCTGACGTTCGTCAACCAGCATAGCACCCATGGTTCTGGCAGTTCCAAAGACCGCGGCCAAATCAGGCCCGAACAGGCCAAGAACCTGTACTGAAAGAATGGCGATAAACTCAAGATTGAAGCCGGAATTACGCAGAATATAAAATAAACTTTTGGCAAGCGGCCCCTTATCTTTTATTTGTAAGATAAGACGTTGACGAATAATTTTTACATTGGCGGCTGAAGGCCTGATACCTCGGGCAAGTTCTGGATCAATACGAGCCAGGGCCTGAATATCGGCCGCGGGAGCAGTATCTATAAGGGTAAGGAAATGGTTACAGATAAAATCGGGGATGGTAAAGTTATCAATAGTCGGCATATTCAAGGAGGCAATGGAGATAAGGACCTGGTTGGTGATATTTTAGTTTTTTTCGAGGGCGATTATGGTTATAACAGGAAGCGCTATTCATGAACCTGATGAGTTATGCGCCGTCTAATCTGGCTTTCAGTCTAAAGTTTGTCAGGCTTAGTGCAAAGTAACTATTCAGCTGTACCCCATCTTTGCCCGTTTCGCCCTCCTTACGTACAGGAAGTATCGGGGTCTTACGAAAGTAGTGGCGAATATATTAGAAATGCAGACTGGCGCCAAGCCATTTTTTACAAGGCCCAGCAATAAACTTTTAGAGAAGTTACAAACTGAGAGTACAACCTAATGTTTTCATACCAGAAAAACAACCGCTTTTTTGCCCAGATTGCCGATGGATTCACTGAGGCCGCGGCAACAGAATTATCCGAACTTGGCGCCTCACAGATTGAACCGGTTTACCGAGGTCTGCACTTCAACGCTGCTCCCAGGGCCTTATACCGGATTAATTATCAATCTCGTTTGTGTTCCCGAATAACCGCCCCCCTCATCACCTTTGACTGCCACAGTGCCAAATATCTTTATAAGACCGCGGTTAAAATCCCCTGGCAACAGTTATTGGATAACAGTAACAGCTTCGCGGTTAAGGCCACGGTCAATAAAAGTAAAATAAACCACTCCCAGTTCGCGGCCCTTCGCCTTAAGGATGCCGTGGTTGATTATTTTAAAGCAGAGACGGGGCTTCGTCCCGATATTGACCGACAGACCCCTGACCTCTGGCTTGATCTCTATATCAATAACAACCGGGCCACCATCAGCCTGGATTTATCCGGCGGTTCGCTGCACCGACGGGGATATCGCGCCGACGCGGTTGAGGCGCCCATGCAGGAGACCCTGGCCGCAGCCATCATTCGGCTCAGTGAATGGCAGGGCGAACGCCCTCTTATTGACCCAATGTGTGGTTCCGGTACCTTACTTGCCGAGGCGCTCATGCATTATTGCCGCCTCCCGGCCGGCCTTCTGCGATCCCATTTTGGTTTTGAGATGATGCCTGATTTCAAAAAGGAAATATGGCAGGAGGTCAGGCGGGAGGCAAATGACAATATCATTCCCCTGCCAAACGGCTTAATCGGCGGCAGTGATATACTTAAACCAGCTTCGGCTGCAGCACGTGACAACCTAACCAACCTGCCTGAGGGCCAAAAAGTAATTATCAAGACTATTCCCTTTCAGGATATAGAGACGCTTACCAATACTACCATTATCTGTAATCCGCCTTATGGAGTACGTCTGAAAAACAGCACTGAGGCAGCCGCCCTGATTGAAGAATTCGGTAACTTCTTAAAGCGTAAATGCACTGGTTCCACGGCCTACATCTATCTTGGCCGCCGGGAGTTATTAAAATCAGTCGGACTGCACCCATCCTGGAAAAGCCCTTAAAGGCCGGAGGGCTGGATGGGGTTTTAGCGAAATATGAACTCTATTAACTGATTATCTGAGCTATCAAAACAGTCGGCAGAATACTACACACCGCCCCCTAAACGTAAGTATACCATACCTCCTTAACCTCAAAAAATTTTATATATTATATTGACTTTAAACCAGCCTTATGCCAGGCTTAAAGAATAGTATTTCGTTGCCATTTTATTAAACAGCAGGAGATTATAAATGAGATTATCGTTACGCACTAAGGTTATGGTTGTTCCTCTGATATTGATGATGATCTCCAGTATCTTCTTAATAGGGATGTCCCTTTGGGTTGAGAATTATCTATGGCAGGAAAAAGTAAATGAATTATCCGCCAGCCAGGCGGCGCTGGCTGAAAAAAGCCTGAGCAGTATTAAAAACCAGGCCCTGACCATTGCCGCTATGGCGGCAGCAATTCCCGGTGTTCAGAAAGCCTACGAAATGGCCCGTAACGGCCAGGAGGCTGAGGGACGCGCCTTTTTGCGTCAAAAAATGGATCCAATTCACCAGAGTGTGACCTCCACCCTAAATATTAAATATTTTAAAATCCATTTTCATCTTCCTCCAGCTAAAAGTTTTTTGAGAATCTGGCGTAAAGCCGGGCAACATGATGGGGGTGATAATCTCTCCAGTTTCCGTAAAACAGTATTGGCGGTCAATAAAGAGAATAAACCCGTCACCGGTATTGAAATCGGACGGGGCGGTTTTGCTATCCGTGGCTTAGTTCCTATTAACAGCCCAGATGGCACTCATCTCGGTTCAGTAGAATGTTTGTTTGATTTCAATAAAATTTTTAAAACCGCCCGTCTCCTCACTACTGATAATGTCGCAGTTTACATGCTCACCAGGGATCTTGACATTGCCCGCAAACTTAAGAAAAAGAATCTGCCTCAGAGCGCAGATCTGGTTCGCGTCTTTTCATCCAACGCCAGTGCCACTGATCCTTTTATCCAAAAAGCGCTGCTTATCAAATCGTTAAAAGACAAAACATCTATTCAATTAAACGGGCATTTACTCACCGGTTTACCAATTAAGGACTTTTCTGGTTCCACACAAGGGGTTTTAATATTTGTCCGTGACGCGGCAAAGCAGCTTGCCGTAATTACCAAAATACGATCAGGATTAATTATCGGCGGCAGCGCACTATTACTGCTGCTATGTTTTTTCCTTTACATATCCAGCTCTTCCATTGTTAAAAATCTTAATAAGATTATTGAACAATTAAAAAAGAGCAGCGGCAGTATCGCCAACGCCTCCAGCGAAATCAGCAGTTCCAGCCAGGCGGTTGCCAGCGGGGCATCCGAACAGGCGGCCTCTCTCGAAGAGACCTCCGCATCCATGGAAGAAACGACTTCAACCATCAAAGCCAATGCCGACAACGCCCAGCAGGCGGATCAACTTATGCGGCAGGCAAAAGAAGTTACCAACACAGCCAGCGCCTCCATGCAAGAATTGCTTGTCTCCATGACAGACATATCTCGGGCAAGCGAAGAAACATCAAAAATCATCAAAAATATTGACGACGTGGCATTCCAGACAAACCTGCTTGCACTGAACGCCGCTGTTGAAGCAGCCAGAGCCGGTGAGGCCGGGGCCGGCTTCGCTGTAGTAGCAGATGAGGTACGGGACCTTGCCTTACGATCAACGGAAGCGGCTAAAAACACTGCTCAACTTATTGAAAGCACCATTGAAAAGGTAAAAAATGGTGAAAAAATAGCTAACAACTCCACAGAGACCTTTAACAAGGTTGCCGATTCAACCAATAAGGTAAGTGAGTTAGTGAATGAGATATCAATTGCCTCACAAGAACAGACCCATGGAGTTGAACAGATTAATCACACCTTGGCAGAAATGGAAAATGTGACTCAAGCAAATGCTGCCTCTGCTGAAGAATCAGCCGCAGCCTCTGAAGAAATGAAATTTCAGGCTACTCAACTGGAAGAAATCGTAGACTCGTTGAAAAATATAATTATTGGCACAAATCATATTTAAAAACAGCGGGGAGAAAAACAACGGAAAATTGCCTCAGAAAAGATGAAATAAAGGGGTAACAAAAGCTATGGGCGACAGGAAAAAGAGGGAAACAGCTTTATAGAGAATAGGTACAGTCAAGATCAGCAACAAACAGATTGGATGTATATCGAACTTTCGCAGCCTTCGCTTAGCTGACTTAGCTATCTTTAGTTAGTGATGGACTTTTTTTCGGTGCCATCAACATTCACTAACCCCGTTTATCCAGATAAAACAGTCAATAAGAAATTTTTGTTGATCGGTTATCTGACCGAATTTAAAGCAGCGCCGTCTTTTAATTCCCTCAGAATTTGAAAGACTTAAATCAGCGACCATAGCCACCGGCATATCGCTGAGGCATGAGTCATTGGCCCCGAAAATCATATGCTGTTGACCGTCGGCCACGGGCCATGGTTCTTCCGACTTGTAAACCACAGAAAAACCACCGGGACTTATATCTACCATCTCACCCATCTGCGGCCAGGCGGGATTCACCACAAAAGAGGTATTTTTCTTAACGAAAAAACGTTTATACTGCCGCTGTTCATCGGTGTTTTTCTGCATTTTCTGCATAATGGTTGTCTCTCCCCTTAGTGGCTGCGGAATAGAGAATTATACCTCATCCTGAATTTTATAATTTTCTATAAATTCAGACAAGTATTTTTTCTGCTCAGCCGATAAATTAATAAACTGAACCCGTCTTTCATGGACAAATATATTGGATAATGAAGAGCGCCGTGGTACGACACGGTCGGCGACAATACGACATTCCAGGCCGGGAAGACAACCGCCCTCACGGCCGTAAAGGGTCAGAGATGCAGCCTCCGGTTCTGATTGACCAAGGCCGAGATAACGGAAGGCCAAACCATCAATACTTAAATCTGCAATTTCACCCACATAGGGATAAGCTCCGGCAAAGTTTTCTTCAGAGAGTTTGTAGCGCTGAAATTTGCGGCGTTCTGGCCTCATAGTTTCAATCCATATTTCTTTTATTTTTTTATTTCTTTTATTTTTTAACTCATTAAAATTAACTGCAAAGTTCATACCCTGTTGCCAAAATGCGACAATTTTACATCGGTTAAAATACAGTACCAAATTAGCAGAGATATTGAGTAATCCCCGACATCACGCTTTAAACTGACCTTTTTTATCCTTACATATGGTAAAATAAATTTCATAAAAACCTTTTATTTTTCATCTAACTCCTCTGCTGCAATCTTGGCTGATCCAGCGAGAAGAGGTGAAATAACCCCAAATGCGTAAAATAACCAACTTTTCACCCTTTATCTTCTGCTTCATAACAGCCTTTTTCTGGCTTAATTGCTTAAGCCCGGAACTGGCGGCCTGTAAATCAGTGCTGCCTTTTAAAAACGGGGAACGGCTTGAGTTCCAGATAAAATGGCTCTTTATCCCCGCCGGTCGTGCTGTTCTGCAGATCCTACCAGTGTCTCCGTCCAGCGACATACCTGGTGCGGCGCATCATTTTGTCCTGACCGCCTCAACCTATCCAGCCATTGATCTGATCTATAAATTCAGAGAGAGGGTTGATTCATATACCTCCGCTTTAATTGAGAGAACGGTATTCTACAAAAAACGTCAGCAAGGCAAAACTGAACGGGACATCACCATAAAATTCAACCTTAAACACCATACCGCGCAATACACCAATTTTAAGGAAGTTCTGCCGCCTATAAAGCTCCCCAAAGGCACCCTCGACCCTCTCGCAGCGCTCTATTTTATCCGCTGCCAGCCCCTTATTCCGGGGCAGACCATAGAACGGCCTATAACCGATGGCAAAAAGGTGGTCATTGGCCGGTTACGGGTTATAAAACGTGAAACCATAAGGCTGGCGGGCCACTACTACAAAACCATCAAGCTGGAACCGGAATTAAAAGAGGTAAAGGGGGTATTTGAGAAGAGCAAGAACGCCAGAATGTATGTCTGGGTTACCGCTGATAAGAGAAAGATATTAGTACGTCTGAAGAGCAAAGTGATAGTAGGCAGCTTCACTGCTACCCTGATAAATCTGGAAATACTTGGTAAGAATGACAGACAGGGAAAAAAGAATAAAACGAATAAAACGGAAATTTCAACCGCCGCCGACGATTATATATAATACGCGGGATTGAATACGCCCTTTATTGATGCACCCCTAACAGCAGCAGGCACCGCCGTATGTGCCGCTCTCGATCTTCTCTGCCGACGGGCCGCAGGCAAAGGGGCCAAAATGACGGGAGCGCTCACCGCTGACCTCGAAATGAGGAGCGAGGCGGGTTTCGGAAAGCATAGAGGCAGTATTACCACAGACCAGCATTGGTTTATGGGCAATGAAATGGTGGTGATCGTCCAGATCGAAAAAATGCGGCGCCTCTGGAATACTGCCTTTATAAACGGCAATCTGGCCGTAATCCTCGCATATATCCTCAAGATCATCAAGCTTAAAGGCTCGAATAGTTTCGGAAAAGAAGGCCGCCATCCCGATCTTGGCCTCAATCTCCGGATTATCAAGCTCTACGCGCCGACTATTAAGGCACCTGAAATCCCGACAGCCGAGGTTAAGTAATAGACGTCTGAAATCCTCCCGGTACATGGCGCCGGATAGACATTCACCCCTCAGTACCGGATCATCATACAGAGTGGCCGGGATCCGGCAACCAGCAAAAATATCCGCGAAAAAAAGTTCACCACCGGGTTTTAAAACCCGGAAAATCTCCGAAAATACCGCCTCTTTATCCGGGGAAAGATTAAGGACACAATTAGAGATAACCACATCCACCGAATTATCCGCCACCTCAATGGCCTGTAAATCCTCAATATAACCCTGGCGAAAATCGACGTTGGCCTTTTGATAGCCAAATCGAGCCATCTGGCTATCAAGATTGCGACGGGCCACCGCCAATTGCTCACTGGTCATATCTACCCCAATCACATAGCCATCGGGGCCGGTCAGGCGGGAGGCGAGAAAGGCATCCCGCCCAGTCCCACAGCCTAAATCAAGAACGGTACAGCCCTCAAGCAAGGGAGGCAGCGGTGAACCGCAACCATAGAATTTCTCCAGAACTTCGTCGTTAATCTCGCCTAAAATGGCCTTAACGCGGGCTGGAATCTCATCATCACAGCAACAGGCGCTGGTCTGGAGATCCTTATTCCCCTTAAGGACGCGGCCATAATATTCCTTTACCTGTTCAAATTCCATGACTCATGTTTAAGCTGTTTTTCAGGGAGATTACAATAACCACTCCAGTTCTGCGAAAACTATTCCAAGCCTGCACTTATGGTCTTGGATAATTTGGCATCCACGGTTTCTTTAATCCATTCCGGAGTTATCTGCGGCCCTTCCTTGCGCATGGCCTTGGTCACATTGCCAAAGCCCACCCG
>JAJRZN010000218.1 GCA_024275235.1 Deltaproteobacteria bacterium | reverse complement strand
CTTCTATGAAAATGACCGACGATTTTTAAAACAATTTTAGTCCCGGTTATCTGTTACATCGTAATTTTACCACTCTGATACCATAATGAAATTTACCGTAAACTGGCTCAAGCAATATGTCGATTTTGATCTGTCAGTCGAGGATCTGGCTGAAGGTCTGACGATGTTGGGTCTTGAGGTAGATGCTGTTACCCCGTTATATCAAGACCTTACAGAGATTAAGGTGGCTGAGGTAATAACCGTTGATCAACATCCTCAGGCCGACCATCTCTCTCTATGCACAGTTCAGGTAGGTACGGAAACGAAACGGGTTGTCTGCGGCGCGCCTAACGTACGCCCCGGCCTGCTTAGCGCTATTGCCCTGCCAGGCGTTATTATGCCGGAAGGTTTCAAAATCAAAAAATCAAAACTGCGGGGTCAGGTATCAGAGGGAATGCTTTGCTCCGAGAAGGAACTGGGCTTAAATGACAGTCACGCCGGAATTATCGAGCTGCCTGGATCATGCACGGCAGGCCAGAGCCTGCGGCAGGCCCTTAATCTGGAGGATACCCTGATTGAGGTTGATCTCACCCCTAACCGCCCGGACTGCACCAGTGTCATCGGCATTGCCCGGGAGATAGCGGCCTTCAGCGGCTCTTCTTTGAAGTTGCCGGAAGCGGATGGCAGCATCCCGGTTACGGACAGCGCCTCATTTTCTGTCGAGGTGCAGGATACCACACTATGTCCCCGTTACGCCGCTCAACTCCTGCGGGGGGTCAAGATCGGCCCCTCCCCGGCCTGGCTCCAGCGCCTGCTTACCGCGGTGGGATTACGCCCCATAAATAATATTGTTGATATAACCAATTTTGTCATGCTGGAATACGGCCAGCCCCTGCACGCCTTCGACTTTAACAAACTCAGCGGCGGCAAAATTATTGTCCGCCGGGCTCTCAGTGGGGAAAAAATCACTACCCTTGATGACGTTGAGCGCCTGCTTGATCCTGACATGCTGGTTATCTGCGATGAGAATAAACCTGCGGCGGTGGCGGGTATCATGGGTGGAGGGGGTAGTGAGGTTGATAATTCCACCTCCGAAATTTTATTGGAAAGCGCCTACTTCAATCCGGTATCCATCCGGCGTACCGCCCGCCGTTTAAAGCTCTCCACCGATGCCTCGTACCGTTTTGAACGCGGCATTGACCCCCAGGGAGCCATTAAGGCCTTGAACCGGGCCATTTCCTTGATGGTGCGTTATGGCGGGGCTGAACCTGCCGGCTCCATGGTTGACTGCCAGGGCACTATGCCGAAGATCAAACCAATAAATCTCCGGGTACAGCGTACCTCCAACCTGCTTGGTGATGATTTTACCCTGGAGGAGATCAGCAATATGCTGAACGCCATCGAAGTAACCAGCACCGAGATAGACAAAGACACCCTGCTGGTTACTCCACCCAGCTTTAGGGTTGACCTGGAACGTGAAATTGACCTGGTGGAGGAGGTTGCCCGTTTAAGAGGCTATAACGAAATCCCCACCACCCTGCCCACCGTTCCCATGGCCTTTTCTTCCCAGGCTGAAGACCGTCTGCTCCGCCGCGAAATTAGCCATATGATGACCAGCCTTGGCTGCTCAGAGGCCATTAATTACAGCTTTACCGATCCGACCAATCTTGACAAGCTAACCCTTGATGAAAACGACCATAGACGGCGGACAATAAGGATCATGAATCCTCTTTCCGAGGAACAAAGCATCATGCGTACCACTCTCCTGCCCGGCCTGCTTGAGAATACCCGCCATAACATAAATCATCAGAATAACGACTTAAAGATTTTTGAGATCGGCAAGGTATTTCTGCCGGTAGACGGCCAGGAACAACCCCTTGAGGAACAGCACCTAAGTGCCGTATTCAGCGGTCGTCGACAACTCGATGGGCCGCCGGTACATTTTGGCACCACCCCCTTCGATATCTATGATGCCAAGGGAATTATTGAAAATATATTAAATGAAATCCGCCTCAAAGCCCATTTTATTATTGGTTCTGATACCCCTTACAGCAGCTCAGGGCAGTTCCTTACCATTGAATCGGCCGGCAAATACCTTGGAGAACTTGGTAAATTTTCCCCCGCGGTTCTCAAGTCCTTTGGCATTAAAGAGGAAGTATATTTCTTGGATCTTAATTTAGATAACGTGGGAGCCGCTCAAATTGCCAGCATAAATTTTAAACCGCTGTCCCGTTTTCCTGCTGTTAAACGCGATTTGGCCATAATAATTAATAATGGTATCGGGGCTGGCGAGCTTGTCGACGCCATTAACAACGAAGGCTTTAAGCATTTGCAACAAGTTGAAATATTTGATATTTACCAGGGTAGCCCAATATCAGAGGGACAAAAGAGCGTAGCTCTGTCACTCACCTATCATTCTGATAAGAATACCTTAAAGGACAAGACGGTAGCAAAAGTTCAAAACAAAATTATAGCCTTGCTGGTTGACAAGTTTCACGGCAAATTACGGGAGGCTTAATAATGAGCAAAGAAAATATTACCAGACAAACCTTGACCAAGGCTATTAATGATCGTCTCGGTTTCCCTCAGAATGACGCCGGCGACATGGTTGATTACTTCTTCACCGCCATCAAAGAAAGTCTGTTAAAGGGCGAAAATGTTAAACTGGTTAATTTTGGAGCCTTCAAAGTCAAAGCCAAGGCCCCCCGGCAGGGTCGTAATCCCCAGACTGGAGAAACTCTTGAAATAGCAGCCCGCAATATGGTATCTTTTAAACCCAGTAAGACCTTGCGCGATGCTGTCAATGAGGGCGGGAGAGACTGATAAAGGCATTTTCCGCTGACCAATGGTCTTTAATAGAGGCCATAAAACAATAAAGTGGGATTTATGAGGTGGATTATATCCGGAGCGGCACATCAATACCTGATAAGACCTATTTTAAGATTGGTGAGGTCTGCCGCTTAACCGGTATTAAATCACATACTCTGCGGCATTGGGAAGCTGAGTTCAAGGTTTTAAAACCCCAGAGGGCCAACTCCAGACAACGGCTGTATCGACGAGCCGACATAGAAAACATCCTGTTAATCAAGAAAATGATTCAGGACGATGGCTTAACCTTAAACGGCGCAAAAAAGGCCTTGGCAAAAGGCACAAAATCACATAGTATAGGCCGCAATGACTGGCGGCAATTATTAGTTAATATTAAGGCAGAACTTATTGATATAAAGAAAACCATGGCATAAATTTGAATCAGGGTCGGGATGTAGCGCAGCCTGGTAGCGCACTTGAATGGGGTTCAAGGGGTCGGAAGTTCGAATCTTCTCATCCCGACCAGTAGCAGCAAGGGGTTTTAAGATTTTCTTAAAACCCCTTTTTT
>JAJRZN010000217.1 GCA_024275235.1 Deltaproteobacteria bacterium | reverse complement strand
TACCGGGGCCGGGGATTCCGCGGGCCGGCGGCAGTTTCTCAAAGCCGTCCTGATTTTCCATAACCGAGGCTGGATCACCGGCCCGACCGGCGTTGGTCTCCACGCCGCCGGTGACCACGGCCGTCACCTCCAGTTTTCTGAATTTTTTAGTAACAAAGGCGGCGTGGTGCATATTGGCGGCCGTGCCCATGGCGGCGCATTTCGCCGCCGGCAGGCCGTGGGGCTCACAGATTGTTTTTTGACAGGCCTGGGGTGAGAGCCGGAAAAGGCGGCGATTATGTTTGGCGGGTTCACAACTCTGGTAGTTCAAAACGTATTCAAGATCCCGCCGCAGACCGCCAGCAGCCCGGCAGGTTGACAGCACCATATGGGGCTCAAGAAAACGGCCGTAGATAATTTTGTCTCCGCGATGTAATTCAACCCCGTTATAACAGGTATCAAGGTGCATGGATATTTAGCTCACTTTACCGCCTGCGTGGGTAACACTCCGGGGCAGCTTGAAAAGTATGAAAAGGGCAAAAAAAAATCCCCGGACCAATAAATGGTTCGGGGATTCCCTGATTTTTCCACGAATAAGAGCCATGCCCTTTGTCCTCGAGGGCGGCTTTTCTGACCGTGCCTTTTCTCCAGCGCAGTCTGCTCAGCTTCGGACAGGTATTCTGACTTCCGGTTCAATCTGCCTGCCGCGTCTTCCCGTTCATGACGGCGGCGCTGTTACAGCGCTTCCTGAACAGTGACATTAATGCGGCATTCGTCCCCGGTTACAGCGGCGGGCCCGTCCCGGATTTACACCGGGTTCCCTTTTACACTCAAACTTGAGCATCCGAATGCTTGAAAATAAAGCATAAAATCATTGAAAAATCAAGCGGTATATAAGGTTTAAAAGATGATAGTGTGCCGGAAATTTGTTGTGTAACAGCGGTATTATCTGGATGTGGGAGAAGAGCGAATTTCTGTCCTTAACTTTTATTTAATTAGATAAGCCGTCAAAATTATCCGGAAACACGGAATCAAATTCCGTGTTTCCGGATAATTGTTTTTGCTTATAGCATAATGAAATTATAGTAGAAATACAATTTATTGGTTGTCTTGTTTTCACCGGTTATTCTAAAGTTCATGTATTCGGACCTGCCTTTTCCGATTTTGGGAACTTTTTTATCCCCCTGTCAGGAGATTGTTTTTTATTTAATCTGATAACATCCTTAAATCATAGAGTAATGGATAAAAAAAATCTTTTGGCCCGTTTGTTGCTTGGTATTGGAGACGAAACAATGATTGGTGTTTTAATATTGAAAGGTATAATTGAAAGGGGTGAGACGGATGAAGAAAAATATGTTGATTGGATTTGTGGCAGGGTTGTTGCTGCTCGGAATTGCCAGTCTGTCACAGGCAACATCCATCGCGGCGGGCGATTATGTTAAACTTATAGATTACAACCACATCGACAATGCTGGTGTGCTGACATATGCCATATCGCATGATGAGGGACAGACAACGGCATTTACATATCAAACTTTCTGTATCCAGGAGAATGTGTATGTCTGGCTTAACAAATGGTATCCCGTGGCTGGTTTAAGTGATACAGTCGGTCTTTACGATAATCCTGCTCCGGCAGGGGCTGGTAAGCTGCAGGGCGCTGTTGATTATCTTTTTTATCGCTATAAGAGCGGCGCTTATGATACTGCTATGACGACAAACACGGACGAGGCGGATTTTCAAAAGGTACTCTGGGGGCTGCAAGGCTCAGGGCCGTCTTATACTTCAAGTGGCACGGCATGGGCTGCTGATCTGGCGGATTATAAGACCGATACCTCCTTACAGCATTCCTGGGGCACAAAGGTAATCAATATCTATGCCATTAAGAATGGCGACAAGGTAGATATTCAGAACCAGTTGTATAATCCGGTGCCGGAACCGGCCACCATGCTGCTCTTTGGTACCGGTCTGGTTGGGCTGGCCGGTTTGGGGCGGCGGCGCGGCAAAAAAGTGTAAGTTGTTGTCTCTGGAGCAAAGGGGATCTCTATAATTTATTAGCGATTAACCAAAACGCATAAAAGCATAGACGTCCCCTGTTGTACCCAAAAACGACAATATAAGGCATAAAAACGCCTATATTTGGAGACATTATGTTTGGAAATCAGAGGGTTAGCTTGGCCCGACCCCATTCCCCATAATTCCCTCCATACAAGTTCCCTGGTTTCACCGCCAAGCGGCGGAATCAGGAGGCCGATAAACCGGTTTATTTGAAAAAACAGCTTATTTCAAGCAGGCACCCAGGGGACGGATTTTATTTTTCCTGCTTTTAAACCGGGGACAGAATAATTTTCGCAAACAGACGCGAAAAAAATTCAGTCCCCTCATCATGTTGTGGAAAAATTTAATCTGTCTCCCGATAAAATCATTTTTTGCTTTTGCGCCGCCGCAGGCCAACAAGCCCGGCAAGGCCGGTGCCGAACAGTAGCATGGTGGCCGGTTCCGGGACAGGGGCAGGGTTCGTCAGATAAGATATTTCATTAAGGTATAATTGTTGTCCTGCTGCGGAAGAATCAAACGTATCGGAAAGAAATCCATTAGTTATACTTAAGCCACTAATAGCAATGGCCCCAGCACCGTCACTAAACGTTGCGGCCGTGTAGGGTCCACTTGTATCCATCGAATAGACACCCCAGCCAGGGTTATGAAGGATAATTGGATTAGTAAGTGATGAGGCAAGCGAAGGATCAGTCACTGTTATTGTTCCATCATTCGTACCACCGGTCCATTCACTACCAAAAAGAGATGCGTATGTAGAATTACGACTCCAATCAGTATAAATTGATGCGCCACCATTAGCAACAAAAGTTCCTAGTGCAGATATACCATCATCGTAACTTGAGGAACTATACTTTTGTACAAAGAATATACCGAGGTCATAACTACCAGTCGTAATTTGTGTAGCAAAATCAGAAGATGAAGTTACCGTAGTTACCGAGTCAGTTCCTGATGATTGCACTATAGAAAGAGCTGCAGCCATCTGATCAGTGTCTATTGAATGATCATTAAAATAAAGTATGGATGCCGCACTCGCAACCCCAACCATACCAACCAAAAACAACCCTGTTGCCAACCCAACCAATAATCTTTTTTTCATTCCATCCTCCTTTTTTTGTTTTCGCTTCAACAGCAAACATGCAATAATAGCTTTTATAAAAGCATATACCATGCCAACTATGTAAGGAAATGGTAAGTGACGGCCGGTTAAGCACGCATACCTTTGATTTTATGCAAATAAATTTATTTACAGGAAAAAAGGCAACCTGTTTTTCCATGGGGGAAATGATGAATCAGCCTGCTGGTTTTCCGTATAAGCGGAAGAAAATAGAGCTGCTTCCGGGGAAGCGGTTAAAGATTTGTCTCGCTTAACACCCTATAATAACAATTCTTTTCTGTTTATCAATGTGCCGCCCCGGCTGTTTTTCCGGGAAACAGGAGAATTCAGCCATTGTGTGTGGTAAATGGGGCTGGGTCAAATGGGGTCAGAGTAAAATTAAAACGTCTTCCGAAGATAAATATAAATAATATCGAATAATAAAGTTTTACTCTGGCCCCATTTAAGGCAATATCCGAGGTAGTATTCTCGGGTATCCTGGAAAATGGCGTATCCATGGAACACTGGATTTCCGACCAGAAGACTTCGGAAATGACGAAACAGTGGGGCGTGTTACTTGCCGAACAGATGAATTTTCAGAACTCTGGCCATAAGTTTAAAATGGTTGTCCAAGCTGTAAATTCTACAATCGTTTTGTTGTGTTCTGCCGCTGGTTTAATCCCTTGCTCTGTTAACGCAGCCCAGGGCGATTAAAAAGATAACCGCGCCGAGGGCCGCTAACAGGGCCAGGGAGTGGAGGTTCACTGGTTTACCCAGGGCCGCCTGGCGGATGGCCTTGGAGGCGTGGGTCAGGGGGAGGAGCTTCAGGATACTTTGCAGCCAGCCCGGCAGACGGGCGATGGGAAAAAAGGTGCCGCCCAGAAAGGCCATGGGGGTGATTACGAAGTTGACCAACAGGCTCTGGTCGGCGTGGTTTTTCACCAGCATGGCCAGGGCTACGGCGAGGCTGGCGAATAGAAAGCTGTTGAGCAGGATGGGCAGCCAGAACATGGGGCCGTAAGCGAGGTGTACTCCAAAGAGCAGGCCAAGGCCCAGGATAATAATAATCCCCATGAGCGCCCTCGTCATCCCGGCCAGCACCTCGCCCGCCACATAGCTTACGTTGCTGATGGGGGCGGCCTGGAATTCATCAAAAATATGCCAGTAGAAACGGGCGACATTGATATCGGTGGCAATGGCAAAGGATCTGGTCATGCTGCTCATGGCCACCAGACCGGGCAGGAGAAAGTCCAGATAGCTGATGCCGTCGAAACGTATTTTGTCGCCCATGGCGTAACCGAAGGTGACGAGGTAGAGCAGGGGGGAGACGGCCTGGCCTGCCATTTGTCTTATGAGGCGTCGTTTGAGAATCAGCATTTCCCGGCGGTATATGGCGAGACATTCATTGATCATGGTTGTACCTTTTTCCCGGTCAGTGACAGAAAAGCGTCTTCAAGATTTACCCGGCGCAGGGTGAAGCTGTCGTCGGTCTGGAAGGCGGCGGCCTGTTTTCGGTCTTTAAAATAATGGGTCTGCATACCGCTGTCCTTGAATTGGTCTATGGCCCAGGCACCCGCCATTGCCATGAGATTAGCGGGGGTGTCCAGGGCTATAATCCTGCCCTTGTCGAGAAAGGCGACCCGGTCGGCGAGAAACTCGGCCTCCTCTATGTAATGGGTGGTGAGAAATACGGTGGTGCCCCGTAATTGAATTTTTTTTATCAGGGCCCAGATCCGGCGGCGGATGGCGGCGTCAAGGCCCACGGTGGGCTCATCGAGAAAGATGATGCCGGGTTCGTGGAGCAGCGCCCTGGCGATGGTTACCCGGCGCTTGAGGCCGCCGGATAATTGTTTAATCAGGGTCGCGGCGCGGCCGGTTAATTCGATATAGTCCAGTAATTCTTTAATTCTTGCCCGGCGCGCGGCCTTGCTCATGCCAAAGAGCTGGCCGTGAATGTCTAAGTTTTCAAAGACCGTCAGTTCAGGGTCTAAATTTACATGTTGATGAACCACACCGAACTGCCGCTTGGCGGCGCGCGGCTCCTTTTCGATGTCATAACCGCCTAACCTGGCCCGGCCTTTGCTGATTTTCGTCAGACCGGTAAGTATGCGGATAGTTGTTGATTTACCGGCTCCGTTAGGCCCGAGATAGGCGAAGAGTTCGCCGTCCGGCACGGTTAAATTAACCCCCTTCAGGGCCTTGGTGTCACCGAAATTTTTTTGCAGGTCTTTAATCTCTATCATGGTTTAAGCGTAAACGCTCCATGAACACCCTGCTGCACGCACTTAAGTACTCCGATATACAGGGGTATTATCGTGGTACTTAATTACGCACAGCAGGGCGTCCCTGAAACGCTTACATTTCGAGAGGTTATAAGGTTAAGAGTGTGGTTTGTTGAGCGCTTACGTTTAAGCGGCCCTGTTTTTTGCCCGTAAGGCTTCCACGCTGTCCGTAATTTCCATCAACGGCTGCCGCCTGACGCGGTGGGGCAGCGCCAGTTCCACAGCCTCGTTGATATCCGTTAAAAGCACCTCGGAACGTCCGTGGTAGGCCGCGAGCGTTTTGGCTGTTTTGAGGATTACGATGTCACCGCGGTGGCCGTCAACCCCCACTTCGAGGCAGGCGCGGGCGATCTCAAAGAGCAGTTTTTCGCTGGTCTCAACCTTGTCGTACATCTCCTTGGCCCGTGTGATGCGGGCCGCCAGTTCAGCGGATTGCTGCCGCCATTTTTCGCTGAAGCCCGCCGGGTTTTCGTCAAAGGCGAGGCGCTGTTTCATAATGGCTACCCGTTCCTCAATGGAGCCGATACCCTGAATATTGACGCAGAGACCAAAACGGTCTAAAAGCTGGGGCCGTAATTCACCCTCTTCGGGGTTCATGGTGCCCACCAGGGTGAACCGGGCAGGGTGGGAGAAACTTATTCCCTCCCGCTCGATGGTGTTGACCCCCATGGCCGCCGCGTCCAGGAGGACATCCACCACATGGTCATCCAGCAGGTTGACCTCATACACGTAGAGGATACCCCGATGGGCCTGGGCCAGCAGGCCGGGTTCCACCCGTTTCCCGCCTTTTTGCAGGGCGTATTCCAGGTCCATGGTACCCACCACCCGATCCTCGGTGGCGCCCACCGGCAGTTCCACCACCTGCACCTTGCGCTCCCGCGTCTTCAGCCCGGCGGGGCTTTCGGGAGCTGTCCGGCCCAGAGCCCGGCAGATTTCGACATAGTTCTCATATTCATCTTCCGGGTCAAGTTGAAAGGAACAGTCCTCAATGATCTTGATTGTGGGCAGGATCTCGGCCAGGGCCCGTACCGCGGTGGATTTGGCGGTACCTTTTTCGCCCCGGATCAACACCCCGGAGAGGCCGGGGGTGATGATATTAAGAATCAGGGCCAGTTTCATTTGTTCCTGGCCGACGATGGCGGTAAACGGGTAAATCGGTTTTTTCTTCATTGTTTTTCCCTTACAATATTAACCAGTTCTTCGGCTTTTATATCCTTGATCTTAAAATAATCGGCCTCCAGGGCCCCGGCCAGCCGGCGGGCCAGGTCAAAGGTTATCAGTCCCTCATCTTCCGTATCAACGACAATGTATTTAGCCCGTTTTTCCGCCGTCATGGCGGCGGCGATCTTGAGCATCTCGTCCACCGGCCTGGCGGTGCCAAGGCTGACGTTACTCTTGCCGTCGGTGAGGATGATGACGATGGGGCGGCCG
>JAJRZN010000013.1 GCA_024275235.1 Deltaproteobacteria bacterium | reverse complement strand
TGATGTTGACTTTAAGGTCAAGAACATCAGAAAATTTATTGAGAACAAAAACAAGGTCAAGGTAACAGTTCGTTTCCGAGGCCGGGAAATAGTTTATGCCGACAGCCAGGGTTATAAAACTCTGAAGATGATTGCCAGTGCCTTGGAAGATGTGGCGGTAATTATTCAGGAACCCAAGATGGAAGGCCGGCAGATGGTTATGTTTGTCGCCCCAAAATAACGAAACAGGAGAAATAGTCATGCCCAAGATGAAAACCAACCGCGGAGCGGCCAAACGTTTTAAGGCCAGCGGCAGCGGAAAAATAATTCGTAATAAGGCCTTTGGCAGTCATATTCTGACCAAAAAGACCACTAAACTGAAAAGGGGTATTCGTAAGAGTACCGTTCTTGATTCTTCTAATGTCAGAAACGTCAAGCGTATGTTGCCCTATCTGTAAAAACATCAATTGGATAATCGGGCCTTGTAGAAGCTGAATAATATTATTTCGTTTCCACAAGGCCAAAATAATTTTTAGCCGTAATTTTAAGGAGATTAAGATGCCCAGAGTAACGCGTGGATTTAAGGCACGCCGCCGTAGAAATAAGATATTAAAGATGGCCAGAGGTTATGTTGGCGGCCGTCATCGTTTAATCAGAACTGCTTCCGAGGCCGTAGACCGCGCTCTGTGTTACGCCTACCGTGACCGCCGTCAGAAAAAACGTGATTTTCGGAAATTATGGATTGCCCGTATATCCGCGGCCAGCAAAATCAATAATACCTCTTACAGTAAGTTCATCGGCGGTCTCAAAAAGGCCAATATTGAACTTGATCGTAAGGTTTTATCGAATCTGGCGATTCTTGATGCCAAGGCCTTTTCCAAGGTTGTCGAAGCCGCCTCTTAATTCATGGAAGCTGAGCTCCAACGTATAAAGGAAGAGGCCGAGGCCGCCCTTAACGCCATTAATGAGGCCGATTCCCTGGAGGAATTCCGGGTTAAATATCTTGGCCGTAAGGGTATGTTTACCGCCCTGATGCGCAACCTGGGTCAGGCTCCCAAAGAGGAGCGTCCCCGGCTGGGCAAACTGGCCAACGATTTCAAGCGTACCCTGGAAGAGGTCTTCGCAGCTAAAAAATCGGCCTTGACTGATACCGGCAGCAGACGGGCTGACAAAGGCCGTCTTGATCTCACCCTGCCCGGCCGGGCTGTGCCTTTTGGTAAACGCCATCCGGTAACTCAGGTCATGGATGAGATATGCTCTATCTTTGAACGCCTGGGTTTTACGGTTGCGGAAGGCCCGGACATCGAGCTGGATTTTTATAATTTTGAGGGTCTGAACATCCCCAGGCACCATCCAGCCAGGGACATGCACGACACCTTTTATATTGACGACAATGTCCTTCTCCGTACCCATACCTCACCCATGCAGGTCAGAAGTATGGAAAAGGCCGCTCCTCCCCTGCGGATGATCGCCCCCGGCAAGGTGTACCGTTGCGATTCCGATATCACGCATACCCCCATGTTTCATCAGGTAGAAGGATTTCTGGTTGACCGCAAGGTGTCATTTGCCGATTTAAAGGGCATTCTGGCGGTCTTTATCGCCAAGATGTTTGATAAAAAAACCGCCATCCGCTTCCGCCCCAGCTATTTTCCCTTTACCGAACCCAGCGCCGAGGTCGATATTGCCTGTGTAATATGCCACGGCAAGGGCTGCCGGGTCTGCAAGCAGACGGGCTGGTTAGAGATACTTGGAGCCGGACTTATTGATCCTGCGGTTTTCAAAAAGGTAAACTATGATCCGGAGGAATACAGTGGTTTCGCCTTTGGCCTTGGCGTTGAACGGATAGCAATGCTTAAATACGGCATTACCGATATCCGGCTCTTCTATGAAAATGACCGACGATTTTTAAAACAATTTTAGTCCCGGTTATCTGTTACATCGTAATTTTACCACTCTGAT
>JAJRZN010000216.1 GCA_024275235.1 Deltaproteobacteria bacterium | reverse complement strand
TTCCTTCTTGGTCATCACCCGGTTAACCTGCTCAAACGGTACCGCCGGCGGCAGCAGCTCAAGAAACATGATCCGGCCCACTGTGGTCTCAACCAGCTTACCGTCAATGCGCACTTTAATCCCGGCCTGCAGGTGGATCACCCCATGATCAAAGGCTATAATGGCCTCGGCCGGAGAGGAAAAGATCTTGCCCTCGCCCTTAACCAGACGCCGGACACGGCTCATGATATAAAGTCCCAGAACAATATCCTGCGAAGGAATAATAATCGGCTCACCGTTGGCAGGTGACAGAATATTATTGGTGGACATCATCAGCACCCGGGCCTCAACCTGAGCCTCAACGGTGAGCGGCAGATGAACGGCCATCTGATCGCCGTCAAAGTCGGCGTTAAAGGCCGAACAGACCAGGGGATGCAGCTGCAGGGCTTTGCCCTCGATTAAGATCGGCTCAAAGGCCTGCATACCAAGACGATGCAGAGTCGGGGCCCGATTGAGGATAACCGGATACTCCTTAACCACCTCATCCAGGACATCCCAGACCTCTTTGACGCCTTTTTCCACCATCTTCCGGGCACTCTTAATGGTGGTTACATAACCACGGGCCTCCAGCTTGTTGTAGATAAAGGGCTTGAAGAGCTCCAGAGCCATCTTCTTGGGCATACCGCACTGGTGCAGACGAAGATGAGGGCCGACAACAATAACGGTACGGCCGGAATAATCAACCCGTTTACCAAGCAGATTCTGACGGAAACGTCCCTGCTTACCTTTCAGCATATCGCTCAAGGATTTAAGGGGACGCTTGTTGGAACCGGTAATCACCTTACCGCGGCGCCCGTTATCAAAAAGAACATCCACGGCCTCCTGCAGCATCCGCTTTTCGTTGCGGATAATAATTTCAGGGGCGTCAAGATCCAGCAGACGTTTTAGGCGGTTATTACGGTTGATTACCCGCCGATAGAGGTCATTAAGATCAGAGGTGGCAAAACGTCCGCCCTCCAGCGGCACCAGAGGCCGCAAGTCCGGAGGCAGAACTGGGATGATATCCAGGATCATCCATTCCGGCTTATTATTGGAATCACGAAAGGCCTCTACCACGGTCAGGCGTTTGGCGTATTGTTTGCGTTTGGCCTCGGAACCGGTGGTACGCATCTCCTCGCGGAGGGTAACGGAGAGAGCAGCAAGATTAACCCTCTTCAACATATATTTAATGGCCTCGGCACCAATACCAACCTGGAATTTTTCGCCATACTCTTCCCGGGCCTGACGGTAGGACTCCTCACTTAAGAGGGTACCGATTGGCGGCGCGGACTCACTTGACTCAATAACCACGTAGGAATCAAAATACAGTATACGCTCCAACTCTTTAAGGGTCAGAGCAAGTATATTACCAATCTTGGAGGGCAGACTTTTCAGAAACCATATATGGGCCACCGGGGCGGCAAGCTTAATGTGTCCCAGGCGCTCACGCCGAACCTTGGACTGAATAACCTCAACCCCACATTTTTCACAGACTACCCCCCGGTGCTTCATGCGTTTGTATTTACCGCAATTACACTCATAGTCTTTGACCGGGCCAAATATCTTGGCGCAGAAAAGACCGTCCCGCTCCGGCTTAAAGGTACGATAGTTAATAGTTTCCGGCTTCTTCACCTCACCATTAGACCAGTCCAGAATTTTTTCCGGAGAAGCGAGAGATATCCGTACAGCATTAAATTTTACTGGAGCCTTGGCCTTTGAAAAAAAACTGAACAACTCATCCATGGCTTTCTCCTGCCTTAGTTAAATTCGTATTTTGATTTTAGCCGCCTCGCCAAAAGCACGGCATTTACAGTGTGGAACAGTTCAAGAAGGGGCTGCGACCTCCCCTTAAATCCGTATTATTCCGGATATAGGCTTTCTCGTCCCCTGAGGTTTCCAGAACGTCCTCAAGTCAAAGAAACCGACAGGCCGCTTACTTACTCTCTTCGTCAATCAATTCCATATCAAGACAAAGTCCCTGCAGCTCTTTGACCAGGACGTGAAAGGATTCCGGCAGACCGGCCTCAAGGAAGTTATTACCCTTGACAATCTTTTCATACATCTTGGTTCGACCGTTCACATCATCTGATTTTACGGTCAGGAACTCCTGCAGGGTATGGGCGGCCCCATAGGCCTCCATGGCCCAGACCTCCATCTCTCCCAGCCGTTGACCACCGAATTGAGCCTTACCGCCAAGAGGCTGCTGGGTAACAAGTGAATATGGGCCTGTGGAACGGGTATGAATTTTATCATCTACCAAATGATGCAGTTTCAAGAAATACATGATGCCCACGGTGATGGGATTCTCAAATTTTTCGCCGGTCAAGCCGTCATAAAGCTCACATTGCCCTATATTACTCATCCCGGCTTCCTCGAGGAGCTCTCTAATTTCAGATTCTTTGGCACCGTCAAATACCGGAGTCATCATATGCAGACCCTTACGCATATTTACAGACATCTTCAGCAGCTCAGAATCATCCACACCGTCAGTGATTTCATGATATTCTTCTTTGCTGTATATCTTCCGCATTTTGGCCCGCAGGGCTTTGATATCCTCACGCTGCCCCATTTCATAGAGCTGCTCTCCAAGTCTCTTGGCAGCCAGACCGAGATGAACCTCCAGGACCTGACCGACATTCATCCGGGAGGGAACACCGAGAGGATTCAAGACAATATCCACCGTGGTTCCGTCCGCGAAATAAGGCATATCCTCTTCCGGCAGAATACGGGAAACAACACCCTTATTACCATGCCGGCCGGCCATCTTATCACCCACCGATAATTTTCGTTTTTTGGCCACATAAACCTTAACCATCTTAATGACCCCTGGAGGCAGATCGTCACCCTTCTGGAGGCGCTCAATGCGGCTGTTATAACGTTTTTTCACGGCCTTAATCTGGCTCTCGTAGCGCTCAAAAAGCAGATCTATCTCACCTTTCAGCTTGTCACGGCCACTAAATTTAAGGGTCGCAATGGCCTTGAAGCGCACCTTAGCTATCACCTCAGGGCTGATTTCCCCGCCCTTCTGCAACAGAAGTTCGGAATTACCGATAACAATATCTTCCTCGGTGGTGCGGCCGCTGAGGAGGTCGGCCAGATTACCCCGAATCCCCTTTTTGATATAACGAAGTTCATCGGCCATATCCTGCTCAAGTTTACGCGTCTCTATTTCCTCAATGGCTTTGGTACGTTCATCCTTCTCCATTCCCTTACGGGAAAAGACATGGGCATCAATGACCGTCCCCTCAATACCCGGCGGTACCCGCAGAGAGGAATCCTTGACATCACCAGCCTTTTCGCCGAATATGGCCCGGAGCAGTTTTTCCTCGGGTGATAACTGAGTTTCACCCTTGGGGGTAACCTTACCGACCAGAGTATCACCCGACTTAATTACCGCCCCGACTCTGACAATACCAGAGTCGTCGAGATTTCTCAGGGCCTCTTCGCCGACATTGGGGATATCACGGGTAATTTCTTCTTTACCGAGTTTAGTATCCCGGGCCACGGTCTCAAAGACCTCAATATGTAATGAAGTATAGGTATCATCCTTAATCAGACGTTCATTAATCAAGATAGAGTCTTCAAAGTTATAGCCCCGCCAGGGCATAAAGGCGATGGTAACATTCTTACCAAGGGCCAGTTCACCCCGCTCTACCGCCGGCCCGTCGGCCATGACATCATTCTTCTTCACCCGCTGCCCCGGTAACACCAGAGGACTCTGAGTGAAGCAGGTATTTTGATTAGATTTACGATATTTATCAAGATGATAGATGGCAACTCCAGTACTGAAGCCATC
>JAJRZN010000215.1 GCA_024275235.1 Deltaproteobacteria bacterium | reverse complement strand
AAAAGTTCGATATACAGGTAAGCGAACATAGTGAGACTCCGAGGCGTGGTGGTTCGGCAGGGCTCCGGCCATACATGTGGTATGCCGGAGGTCTGCCGAAACGCCACAACGCCGTAGATCGAGCTTTTTACGACGCCATCAATTTTGTCTTAAGTCTAAAAGACATTGGAAACAATCCGCGCTCCCCCCACCCAGGTGCCGATCATTGAGCCAAAACCCGGCAGCAGAAAAGCCATTAAAACCTTGAGTAATTTATTTCGCCACCAGCCGCGCCAGGTTCCCATATCCTCCAGCACGGTCTCAAACTCCTTCACCACCGGCGGTCTGACCATTACCTGAATAAAGGCCGTCACATACCCCGCCCCAATCACCGGGGTAAGGCTGGTAATGGGAGCCGCGGCAAAGGCCCCTAAAATTGTCCAGGGGTGAGCCAGGGCCAGGGCGGCACCAATGGCCGAAGGAATACCGTTGGCCAGTATCCAGTAAATAATATTTGCCCCGGCCGCCGCCCCGCCCTTATGCCAGCCGATAAAGGCAATGGAGGCAATAATCACGGCGGGTATTGACCAGCCCAGGACCTTCCACAGGACTGAAACCGGCGGGATGCGGTCTATATCAGCTAATTGAGCGCTGCGATCCTCATGAAGGGCCTTCACCGTCCCCTCAAGATGTCCGGCTCCGATCACCGCCACCAGTTTTTTCCCCTCAGCGGCCTTTATTTTTTCGGCCAGAAAGGTATCACGCTCATCAATAATTACCCTTTTCAGTTCAGGCAGACTGTCACCCAGTTCAGTCAACAATTCGGTCAGAACATCCTGCTTCTTCAATTCAGCCAGCTTTTCTTCACTGAGTTCAGTGTTGTCAAAGAGGCTGGCAGCGAGATTGGCCAGCAGATAACTTTTCTTCCAAAATGAGGTGGCCCGCCAGGCCCGGCGCAAGGTAACCCGTGCCTCACGGTCACAGAGAGCGACAGGAATATCTTTATCCTGAGCCACCTGGGCCGCCTCAATCAATTCCGAACCCGGCATAACCCCCAGCTGGGCTCCCATCTTCTTCTGATATGAGGCGAGAATCAGATTTACAACCAGGGTTGACAGTTGTTTGCGGCGGATAATCTGTTTAAGATCCATGGACTCCCAGCGCCGTTTCTTGGCCAGTGAATCATAACGTTTTTGATCCAGTTCAATACATACACAATCAGGCCGCTCCCGTTCTATGACCCGACGCACCAGTTCCGCCGATGTTCGCGAGACATGGGCGGTACCAACCAGGATAATCAGGCGCTCACCTAATTGCACCATCCGAACCTCTGGCGGATATGTACTCTCAATCTCTGAATTACTTTGCATAAAGACTCCCGGAAACCTGTAATTCTAAACTTTTGTAAAACGAAAAATTCAATATTTTATATCACTTGACAAAGATTCTCAAAAGATTAAAATATTCTATAACACCTTGTGGTATCTATAAATCTTAAAGGAGACTTTATCCATGAAAAATTGTTTTTTGGTTCTGTGCGCTGCATTTTTTCTCTTTGTCTCATCAAATCCGGCTCTATCCAGTCCACTGAAACGCTACGATCCGGCAACCAAGACCTGCCGTATATTTACCCATGCCACTCTCTGGGAGGGTTACAAAGTCTTCGTGAATAACTGTAAGGTTTGCCATCACCGAGGCAATAAACAGGGTGCCAAATTTCTCTACACCGAATCCAAGGTACGTAAAGGCTGGAACCGGGTATTTGCTGAGCGATACCCGATATGCGCCAAAAATGGCAGCTGGGGTAATCTTTCCAAAGAACAGATTGCCCGGCTGAACGATTACCTTTATAAAAATGCCGCTGACACCTATGACCCTTACGACGCGACCGACTGCGGCTGATAAGTCCTTAACTTCCCGGTCGGGAAGAAAAAAAGGTTTATCAAGTAATTTCAGGGCGAAAGGGTAATTATATCCGCCTGAACAACAAACAATAACGCGATTAATAGATAATGGAATACAAAACCGGCAATATTGGCCGCATATTTACCATCCGCTTTGACGATGGCGATGATTTCCTGGATTCACTCTCAACCCTGGCCGAGAAAGAGAATATCAAAGCCGGCTGGTTCAATATAATCGGTGGACTGCGCCGGGCCGAGGTCGTTACCGGACCGAAGGAAGCCACCATGCCTCCCGATCCAGTTTGGGCCACAGTTGATGAACCACAGGAGGTTATCGGAGTCGGAAGCCTGTTCAGGGATGAAAACAACGTCCCTAAAATTCATCTCCATACCGCTCTGGGGCATCATGGCAGAACAATGACCGTCTGCGTCCGCAAGGGTACAAAGACCTATCTGATCTTAGAAGTTTATCTTATTGAGATTAATGACATAAATGCCAGTCGACCATGGTTTCCCGCCGGTGGCTTTAATCGTCTGACTTTCAGCTAAGCTGACTATAAAAAAGCAGCTGCAGATAAATAAAAAGGCTAATGTTTTATTATAAACATTAGCCTTTTTATGCAGTGAAATTTGGTGGACTTATTTAGTTTTCACTGTCCTCATCACTATCCTCACGATAATTAACCAACTCAAGGATCGCCATGGGAGCGGCATCACCAATCCGGTTACCGGTTTGAATGATCCTGGTATAACCACCATTCCTATCCATATACTCATCCCGCAGGGTATCAAAGAGCTTGGCGACTATCAACTTATCCTTAATAAAGGCCAGGGCCTGACGGCGGGCATGCAGATCACCGCGTTTTGCCAGAGTAATCATCTTTTCAGCAACTCTGCGTACCTCCTTTGCCTTGGGGGTGGTAGTCACTATCCTCTCATACTCCAGCAAAGAAGTAACCATATTTCTAACCATCGCCCGGCGGTGGGAAGTAGTGCGTCCCAAACGTCTTCCTGCTTTTCCGTGTCTCATTATCTTCTAACCTCTCTATGTGGCTTTTTATACCCTAACTTTCCGTAGAATCATCCTGGGGCGGCTCCCAGCCCTCAAGCTTCATCCCCAGAGTCAGTTGCATTTCAGCCAATAATTTTTTGATCTCATTGAGAGACTTGCGCCCAAAATTCTTAGTCTTGAGCATTTCCGCCTCAGTTTTCTGAACCAATTCCCCAATATAATTTAACTCCGCGTTGCGCAGACAATTAGCTGAACGTACTGACAGCTCAAGATCTTCAACACTCCTGAAGAGATTTTCATTGGAGGGGATATTAGAATTTTCTTCTATTAATTCGGCCTCAGGCTCGACATTATCTTCATCAAAATTTATAAAAATCTGCATTTGCGCCTTCATGATCTTGGCGGCATAGGCCAGGGCGTTTTCAGGCGTAATACTACCATCCGTATGAATTTCCATGGCCAGTTTGTCGTAATCGGTTCTCTGACCAACCCGGGCCTGAGTCACAATAATCTTGACCTTTTGAATGGGGGAAAAAATAGCGTCAATGGGGAAGGCATGATCCGGCATATCTTCAGTCTTGTTGTTTTCGGAAGGGCTGTACCCCTTACCCCATCGCACCTGGAATTCAGCGAAAAAGCGGCCGTCTTCAGCGGTGATAGTACATATGTGCTGCTCAGGGTTCATCACCTCAACCCGACCGTCAGGGGAGATGATATCCGCCGCGGTAACCGGCCCGCTCTCGGTTTTTTCAATTTTAATAACTGCCGGCTCGGATGATTTTAAATGCAGACGAACCTCTTTGAGATTCAGAATAATCTCGGTCACGTCCTCAAGTATACCCGATAAAATGGCATACTCATGATCAGCACCCTCTATCTTCACAGAGGTAATCGCGGCGCCCTGAATAGAAGACAGCATAACCCGCCGCAAGGAGTTCCCCACGGTAGTAGCAAAACCTCTCTCAAGGGGCTGGCAGGAAAATTTACCATAGCGCTCGGTATGAGTCGCCGGATCAAGATCAAGCTTTTCCGGTAAAATCAACTCTGTCCAGTTACGATAAAATGGATCTGAATCCAGTTGTATATTATTCTCAGTCTCAGTCATAATCTTTTTATATATGATCGTAACCAACACCGTTAACGATGCTGATATAAACCATTCACAGTTAGTTGCGCCAGATAAGCGCCTAACATTTATTTAGAGTAAAGTTCAACGATAAGATTTTCCTGAATAGGCATGGTAATTTCTTCACGATTAGGCAAAGCCTGGACAGTGCCCACGTATTTGTCCTTGTCTAGCTTAAGCCAGCTGGGAACACCGCGACGAACCACCGCACTAAGACTGTCATTTAACGCTTCAATCTTACGACTTTTTTCCTTAACGGTTATTTCATCATTAACTGAAACCAAAAATGACGGGATGTTTGTCTTACGGCCATTAACTAAAAAATGATTATGACGCAGCAGCTGCCGAGCCTGATTACGGGAAGAAGCCAGACCAAGACGATAAACAACATTATCAAGACGGCGCTCTAACAAGACAAGCAGGTTCTCACCAGTTACGCCCTTAGCTCGATCCGCCATTACAAAATACTTATGGAACTGTCCCTCTAACATGCCATACATTCTTCTTACTTTCTGCTTCTCCCGCAGCTGAATGGCATAATCCGACATTTTACGCATCCGGGCCTGGCCATGCTGCCCCGGGGGATAAGACCGTCTTTCAAAGGCGCACTTATCGGAATAGCACCGATCACCCTTGAGGAAAAGCTTTATTTGCTCACGTCTGCATTGACGACAAAGAGCACCAGTATATCTTGCCAATGTACTTCCTCCTAATTTATAGGTAAATCCAAACCAATAGGTTTTAATTCAAGCTCAGGGGACTTAAACCCTTCTTCTCTTGGGCGGCTTACAGCCATTATGGGGAATTGGGGTCACATCACAAATCCTGCTAACCTCAAGACCAACCTGCTGCAAAGCCCGCAGAGCCGCATCACGACCAGGGCCGGGACCGGTTATATTTACTTCAACCTTACGCATGCCGTGATCCATGGCCTTTCTGGCCGCGGTTTCAACGGCACTTTGGGCCGCGAAAGGTGTACTTTTCCTTGACCCCTTAAAGCCCAGGCAGCCGGAACTCGACCAGGAAACAGCATTACCCTGCTTATCAGCGAAGGTCACCAGTGTATTATTAAAGGTGGATTTGATACTGACAATCCCCTCTGGAATATTCTTTTTTTCTCTTGCTTTAGTACGTCTTCTCGGACCTGCCATCCTGTTCTCCTAAGACTAAAATATTTCTAATTTTAATTACTTACGACCACCAACACGTCTTGGCCCTTTCCTGGTTCTGGCGTTGGTGCTGGTTCTCTGACCACGACACGGCAGACCCTTACGATGACGAAGCCCTCGATACGAACCGAGATCCATCATCCGTTTAATATCCATCGCAACCTCACGGCGCCGATCACCTTCCACCGTATAATCAGTTTCTATAACTTTTCTGATTGAGGCAACCTGATTATCATCAAGGTTATCACTGTTATAATTAAAGTCGATATTAACGGCCTGTAATATCTTACGAGCCGTTGTTCTGCCTATTCCATGGATATAGGTCAGAGCAATTTCCATATGCTTATTTCTCGGTAAATCAACACCTGCTATACGTGCCAAGATGATACTCCCAATTTGAATTTTATCTTGTCAACCCTATGGACCGCTTATCTACGGCCTTAGAAATTATCCCTGGCGTTGTTTATGTTTCTTAATTTTGCAGGAAACACGTACCACACCCTTTCTTTTAAAAACCTTGCAGTCGCTGCATATTTTTTTGACTGACGCTCTTACTTTCATATTATATTCCGCCTTTAAAATATTAATCGCTTTCTTTGTAACTATTCAGCGCTCCCCCATCTCCGTCCATTTATATACTTCGAAGCATACTGAGACATCTGCGAAGAACTAAATTGGGGGAGACAGAGCCTGATACTGAATAGTTACCAGATTTTCATAAAGGATAATTATTTACCTTTACCTCTAAAGATGATTCGCCCCCGGGATAAATCATAAGGCGATAACTCAACCGTTACCTTATCACCAGGCAGTATCTTGATATAATGCATGCGCATCTTACCGGAAATATGAGCCAGAACCTTGTGTCCGTTTTCAAGCTCAACCCTGAACATCGCATTGGGCAGGGGCTCTAAAATTGAACCCTCTACCTGTATAGCCTCTTCCTTTGCCATGTTTAAAAAACCACCGTCTTATATTATTTTTTTTGCGATAATATCGGCACTCAAAACCAGAGGATCACCCTCTGTAACCGCTACTGAATGCTCAAAATGCGCCGAATCACTCTTATCGGCTGTAATTACCGTCCAGCCGTCACCAAGAATCTTGACATTGGAAGTACCCACATTAACCATGGGCTCAATGGCAATTACCATGCCCGGAAGAAGCCGCGGGCTGCTCCCCCTTTTATGGTAGTTTGGAACCTCTGGAGCCTCATGAAGGTGAGTTCCAATTCCATGCCCGACAAATTGTTTAACCACATGGAAGTTATTCTTTTCAACATGACGCTGCACAGCAAGTGAGACATCGGAAATTCGCTTACCAGGCCGCACCTGATCAATTCCGCAGGTTAAGGCATCCCGCGTTACCTGTAACAACCGGCGTCGAGACTGACTGACATCACCCAGAGCTATACTAAGCGCCGCGTCACCATAATAGCCCCGATAGTTGACCCCGAAATCAATACTTACAATATCACCGTCCCTGACCACCACCTTCTTGGAAGGTATGCCATGCACAACCTGCTCATTCAAAGAGACACAAAGGCTGGCAGGATAACCGCGATACCCCTTGAAGGCCGGGGTGGAACCATTATCAAGCGCATAGGTTTCAGCAATTTTATCCAGCTTCCAGGTGCTGAGACCTGGCTTTATGGACTGCTGAATACTGTTAAGAGCTCCGGCAACTATCTGATTAGCCCGGACCATTAATTCAATTTCTTCAGCGGTCTTAATGGTTATTGCTGTCATAAAACTTCCCGCATAATATATTTAACGGGAACCTATCTTACCGCTTTTCAAAAAGCCGTCATAATTACGCATAACGGTATATGATTCAATCTGACTGATGGTGTCAATGGCAACCTGAACAAGAATGAGTAAGGCCGTACCGCCGAAATAAAACGGTACATTTAATTTACTAATCAGAATCGTCGGCAATACGCAGACCAGAGATACATATATAGCACCAATTACAGTCAGACGCACCATAACCTTATCCAGAAAATCAGAGGTACGTTTACCTGGCCGAATTCCGGGAATAAATCCACCATTTTTCTTCAAATTTTCTGCCACATCAACGGGATTAAAGGTAACCGCCGTATAAAAGAAACAGAAAAAGACAATCATAATAACATAAAGCACAGTATGCCAGAAACTTCCCCAGGCCGGAATAGCCGACAGGCGCTGTACCCAGTCAATCTTTATAAAGCCGCCGATGGTAGCGGGAAACATCATAATTGATGAGGCAAAAATAGGCGGGATGACCCCGGACATATTAATTTTCAGGGGCAAATGAGAACGCTGACCGCCGTACATCTGCCTGCCGACCATACGCTTGGCGTATTGAATCGGAATTCGGCGTTCAGCCGTCTCCACATAAATAATGAACCAGACAACCCCGGCCATCATCACCAATAAGATAGGCACCATAATCAGAGTCATCTCACCAGCCGAGGCCATTTTAATAGTATTGACCACCGCCGAGGGCATCCGAGCCACAATGCCGGCAAAGATGATGAGTGAAATACCGTTACCAATCCCCCGTTCTGTCATCTGCTCGCCAAGCCACATGATAAAACAGGTACCAGCGGTAAGGGTAATTACGGTCATTATCCGAAATGACCAGCCGGGAGTAATAACAATCATGGCATTTCCAGTGGGAGCCGCCATACTCTCAAGGCCTATACTTATAAAAGTTGCCTGAATCAGACTCAGAACCACAGTCGCATAACGAGTATATTGCGTGATCTTACGGGTACCGGCCTCCCCTTCTTTCTGCAGAGCCTCAATAGAAGGCACGACAACAGCAAGGAGCTGAAAAATAATAGAGGCGCTGATATAGGGCATAATCCCCAGGGCGAAGATGGAAAAATTCTTCAAGGCCCCGCCGGAAAACATATTGAACATGCCGAATATTGTTCCAGCATTCTTGGCAAAAAAAGCACCAAGCGCTTGACCGTTTATGCCGGGAGTAGGTATCTGCACCCCCATACGGTAAACAGCCAGCATCAATAAGGTAAATATGATGCGCCTTTTCAGCTCTGGAATTCTTGCCGCACCCTGCAGGCCTCCTGGCATATCCTATTCCTCAACCTTGCCGCCAGCGGCTTCTATCTTCTGGCGGGCTGCAGCGCTGATTCGATCGACCTTGATCGTTAATTTCCTGCTGATATCACCATTACCAAGAAGCTTAACCTGAGAATATTTGCGGCCGATGAGACCTTTTTCCAACAACGCCTGACGATCAACAACTTCTCCATCATCAAACTTCTCAAGGCCCTCAACATTAACTACCGCGAACCGGCTCTTAAAGATATTGGTAAATCCACGTTTGGGAAGACGGCGGTGTAACGGCATCTGACCACCTTCAAAACCGGGCCTTATACTACTGCCGGAACGTGATTTATATCCATTCTCGCCCCGAGCAGCGGTTTTTCCATGCCCGCTTCCCTGACCGCGCCCCAATCTCTTTTTTTGTTTAGTTGAACCTGGCTGGGGTGATAAATTACTAAGCGTTAACATATTTAATCCTCCACCTTGACAAGATGCTGAACCTTACGGATCATTCCCTGTATTTCAGGTGTATCTTTACGAATCACAGTTTTATTGGTCTTGGTAAGACCAAGCCCGATAAGGGTCGCCCTGATCTTACGCGGGCTGCCAATACAACTCTTTTTTAAAGTAACCTTAACCTGCTTGTCCATACTGTCTTCCTTGTATAACCCACCCCGAATAAACCGGAAAGGAATAAAAAAATAACACCATCACAATCATATAATACTGCTTAAGTGACGCTTAGCTCTATGTATGCAGACTCCTACTTGCTGATAATATCACTGGCATCCTTACCCCGTATCGCGGCAATCTGCTCGGGTGTCCGCAAACTCCGCAGACCTTGGAGAGTAGCCTTAACCAGATTATGAGGATTATGAGAGCCAAGACACTTGGTCAGAATATTATGAACTCCGGCGGCCTCAAGCACTGCTCTTACCGCTCCACCGGCAATAACACCGGTACCAGGGGATGCTGGTTTCAGCAAAACCCGGCCGGCACCATATTTACCTTTAATTTCGTGAGGTATGGTTGTTTCGTAAACAGCAACCCTGCCCATATCTTTTTTAGCTCTTTCAACGCCCTTGCGAATGGCCTCAGGAACTAAATTGGCCTTGCCGAGACCGTAGCCGACATTACCCTGTCCATCACCAACCACGACTATGGCGCTGAAACTAAAACGACGACCGCCCTTCACAACCTTAGCCACCCGGTTGATATAAACAATTTTTTCTATGAGCTGATCGTCTTTTTCTTTATTAAACTGTGCCAAGGATTTCTCCTCCCTTAAAATTAAAGCTGAATAGTTGCACTATTTCGACTAAAATATCAGGCCGCCTTCACGCGCACCTTCAGACAGAGCCTTGACCCGGCCGTGATATATATATCCGCCCCGGTCAAAAACTACCTTTTCGATGCCGTTAGCCTTGGCCACAGCAGCAAGAAGAATACCGACTTTATTGGCTTTATCGACTTTACCCGCAATATCGGCCTCACTTATCTCCTTAACCATTGACGATGCTGAGGCTAGAGTATGTCCCTTGCTGTCATCAATAATCTGAGCATAAATATGCTTGGAGCTCTTATATACCCTCAAACGCGGTCTCTCAGAAGTTCCAACTACCTTTTTCCTGATCCGTCTGACTCTTTTTTGTCTCGCAACAATTTTATTATCTGTTCTCGCCATCTTATTCGCCCCGCTTATTTCTTACCAGCGGCCTTACCGACCTTTCTGGCTATATATTCATTTTCGTAACGAATCCCTTTGCCCTTATAGGGCTCAGGCTTACGAATTTCCCTAATCTTGGCAGCGGTCTCACCGAGTTGCTCATTATTAATGGACTCTAAAACAATATCATTACCATTAATAGTGGCCTTAACGACATCAGGCAACATGAAGTCAACCGGGTTAGAGAAGCCCACGTTTAAAACCAATTTCTGCCCGGCCAGTTTTACCTTATAACCAACTCCCTCAACCTGCAGAGTCTTTTTAAACCCCTTCTCCGTACCGATAATCATATTATTGACTAATGTTCGGCTCATACCGCAAAAGGCATTGGTTCTCTTACTCGCGTCGGCACCCTTAACAAGCAGGGTATTACCATCCGCAACAATTTTAATCTCCGGCCGCAACTGTCTTTCCAATGTCCCTTTCGGGCCGGTCACCTTAATATGACCGCCGTTAATATCACATTTTACGCCATTGGGGACGGTAATAGCCTTATTGCCAATCCTGGACATTTCTTATCTCCAATCAAGTTCGTTATAATTTATTTACCAGACTTCACAGATAATCTCGCCGCCGATCTTCTTCGACCTGGCCTGCCGGCCACTGATAATTCCCTGCGAAGTTGAGACAATGGAGATGCCCAGACCACTCATTACGGCTGGAATTTCGTGATGAGAAGCATATACCCGGCGTCCAGGCTTACTTACCCGGCGTAATCCGGTAATAACCCGATTACCGTTGCCATCATATTTAAGATCAATACGCAGAGTATTCTGCGGCCCCTTCTCAACCACCACCTCAAAGCCATTAATATAGCCTTCATTCTGCATGATCTGGGCAACATGGTGTTTCATTTTAGAATAGGGCATATCAACCGACGAAAAATGCACCATACCGGCATTTCTAATTCTTGTAAGCATATCTGCCACAGGATCACTCATTGACATGGAACTGACTCCTTATTTGCCGTTAACAACGGCACTTAATAACCAGCAGCAGTAATCTGCCGCCAATATAATCATAATTCTAAGGAAGGGGGGGAAAAACTACCAACTCGATTTGGTCACCCCGGTAACCTCACCTTTATTAGCGAGACTACGAAAACATATACGACACATACCAAATTTACGGATAAATGCTCGAGGCCGCCCACATAATGGACAACGATTATAGGCCCGTACTTTAAACTTCGGAGTATTCTGACTCTTTGCGATTATGGATTTCTTTGCCACTTTAAACCTCTAGGTCTTCGTTATTTACGGAAAGGCATTCCGAGTGTACGTAACAGAAAAAGCCCTTCGGCATCCGTTTTGGCACTGGTACCTATAACAATGTTTAAACCTTTAATCTTATCAATCTTATCGTAATCAATCTCGGTGAATATAATCTCTTCCTTGACTCCCATGGCGTAATTACCGCGGCCATCAAAAGACTTGGGAGAAATTCCCCGAAAATCTCTTACCCTTGGTAAGGCAATATTTACTAACTTGGCGAGGAAATCATACATTTTATCCCCGCGTAATGTAACCCGGCAGCCAATGGGTACCCCCTCACGCAGTTTAAAACCGGCAATAGCCTTTTTGGCCCTGGTTACAACGGCCTTCTGACCGGCAATCCGGCTGAGCTCATCAACCGCCCCATCCATCATTTTGGGATTCTGAACCGCTTCACCCAGCCCCATATTAAGGACAATCTTGGTCAGTTTGGGGGCTTCCATAACCGATTTATACCCAAATTCAGACATCAGTTTGGGAACACTATCATTTTTATAACTTTCCTGCAAAGTAGCCATTAAACTCTCCTTAAAGACGCACGGTTTTATTTATCAACCGGCTCTCCGCATTTTTTACAGATCCTAACCTTGCTGCCGTCCTCTAATATCTTGCGGCCAACCCGGCTGGTCTTGGTACATTTTGGACAAATCAACATCAGATTTGAGAGCTGGATCAGGGCTTCCTTATCTATTATGCCCCCCTGCTGTACCGCCTGATTAGGTTTAGTATGGCGTTTAATCATATTAACCTTCTCAACTATCGCCCGTCCATGCTTACGGTCAACGCGCAGTACCTTGCCTACCCGCCCCTTGTCCTTTCCGGCAATTACCTCAACCTGATCGTCACTCTTTATATGATATGCGCAATGCATCTTAACCTGCCTCTTGATAATTTTGGATGTCCAAGCCCTTATAACACTTCCGGGGCTAATGATATAATTTTCATGTAACCGCCGGCCCGTAATTCGCGGGCTACCGGGCCAAAGATACGAGTGCCCACCGGTTCACCATTCTGGCCGAGAAGAACAGCTGAGTTCTCATCAAACTTTAAAGTGGAGTCATCCGAGCGCCGAATCTGCTTAGCGGTCCTGACGACCACCGCCTTCATCACATCACCCTTCTTAACTTTGGAGTTGGGGATGGCCTCTTTGACGGTTACAACTATAACGTCGCCTATACTGGCATAACGACGCTTGGAGCCGCCAAGCACCTTAATGCATAAAACCTTTTTGGCACCGGAATTATCCGCCACATTTAATACACTTTCACTCTGAATCATGACTTATAACCATGTCTTTATCTGAAACCGCCTGCAAAGCGGCGGAAATAGCAGATTATTAATTCAATAAAAAAACTCTAAGAGCCTATAGCCAGGGGGAAGGAGCTTGAAATAATGCTTACGCCGCCTTTTCAATAATCTCCCGCAAACGCCATCTCTTGTTTTTGCTCAAAGGCCTGCATTCTTCAATAAGAACCTGATCACCAATCGCACAGCTGTTCTGCGGATCATCAGCCATATATTTCTTGTGGAGACGCATCATCTTGCCGTATAATTTATGACGAACAATCCGTTGCGTGAGTACTACTATGCTGTTAGTCATTTTATTGCTGACCACAACCCCGGTTAGTGTCTTTCTGGCCTTTTTTATCTCTGTCATTTCCTATCCACTATATATATAAATTGCTGTATCTCTCAGGCAGCCGCAGCGGCCAGCTTCCTCTCGGAACGCGCAGTATTAATCCTGGCAATATCTTTACGAAGGCTCTTGAGCTTAGAAGTATCTTCCAGCTGTCTGATGCCATGCTGGAACTTCATTCTAAAAAGTTCCTCGGCAATATTATCGCCTTTACTCACTAAATCTTCATCACTAAGTGACCGAATATCTGTCATTTTCATAAGGTATTTTCCTTCTCAATTATTTTAGTGGCAAAAGGAAATTTACTACTGGCCAGGGCTAAGGCCTTTCTGGCAAGTTCGGCATCAACCCCGGTGAGCTCATAGAGGATTTTACCAGGTTTAATAATCGCCACCCAGCCCTCGGGCGCACCTTTACCCTTACCCATACGAGTTTCAGCCGGTTTAGAGGTGAAGGGTTTCGAGGGAAAGATCCTGATCCACATCTTGCCGCCCCGTTTAATCTTACGATTAATGGCAATACGGCCAGCCTCAATCTGCTGGGCGCTTAATTTCCCGCAGTCAATAGCCTTTAAGCCAAATTCACCAAATGAGAGACTGGAGCCGCGCTGTGCTGCGCCACGCATTCTCCCCTTAAACTGTTTTCTATGTTTTACCTTAGCTGGACTAAGCATTTTATATTACCGCCCTTATACCTATTCAATGAGGACTAAAAATTGCCCTCAACTCGTAACCGTAACTGTTCAGATGTGCTCCAGGTTCGTCCGTTTCGGCCTCCGAGTCTGTACTTCCTGTACGTGAGGAGGCCGAAACGGACGAAAATGGGGTACAGCTGAATCGTTACCCGCCCTTATACCTGAGGTTTTTCTGTTTCAGGAAGAACCTCACCATTAAATATCCATACCTTAACCCCGATAATGCCGTAGGTAGTCAAGGATTCCGCAACACCATAATCAATATCAGCCCGGAGGGTATGCAGAGGAACCCGGCCCTCATGATGCCACTCACGACGTGACATCTCAGCGCCCCCCAATCTTCCAGAGCAGGCTACCTTAATACCTTTCGCGCCAAACTTCAAGGCCATATTAACGGCTTTTTTCATCGCCCGGCGAAAGGCAATACGTCTTTCAAGCTGATTGGCAATATTTTCAGCCACTAACTGTGCGTCGGCCTCAGGCCGGCGAACCTCCTGAATATCAACCACACAGGGATGCTTAACCAGTTTTTCAAGTTCAGCCTTCAGGATTTCAATCTCGGCACCCTTCTTGCCGATGACTATACCAGGCCGGGCCGTAAAAAGTTTTATCCTGATCTTATCACCGGTACGGGCAATTTTGATCTTCGAAAGCCCGGCATGATAAAGCCGTTTTTTCAAAAACTTTCTTAATTTCTGGTCTTCAAGCAGATATTTGGAATAATCTTTACCCGCGTACCAGTTAGATTCCCAAGTTCTGACAATATTAAGGCGTAAACCGATTGGATTAACTTTATGGCCCAAAACCTTCCTCCATTTTTCTTACTGAGAGACTTTATTCTCCACAGAAAGAGATGATTATTATTGCTCGTCAAGAATAACGGTAATATGACTGCTTCTTTTAAGGATTCTACCGGCACGCCCCATGGCCCGCGGTCGAATTCTTTTCAACATAGTACCGCCATCGACAAAAATTTTTTTCACATATAAGGTATCAATATCAATAGCCTCATTCTGGCTCGCATTGGCTACGGCCGACTCCAGGAGCTTCCGAATTATACGCGCCCCTTTCTTAGGCATAAACCGCAGAGTATTAATGGCCGTCTCGGCGTCCTTACCCCGCACCAGATCGGCAATTAAACGGGCCTTCTGGGGAGAAATTCTGGTTCCTTTCAACACTGCTTTAGCTTCCATCTTCTAACTCCTGTACCCGTTATTATTTCTTGCCCTTCTTACCGCCGGCATGGCCGTAAAAAGTTCTGGTAGGGGAATACTCACCAAGCTTCTGACCAACCATGTTCTCAGTTACAAAAACCGGAATAAATTTTTTACCATTATGAACAGCAAAGGTCAGTCCCACCATCTCTGGGAATATGTCTGATCGTCTGGACCAGGTTTTAATAACCTTGCGCGACTGTGTTTCTTTGGCCTCCATCACCTTATTCATCAGATGATCATCAATAAACGGCCCCTTTTTAATTGAACGCCCCATTACCGCCTCCTATCAGGACCTTTTAGTCACAATATATTTGTCTGATTGTTTT
>JAJRZN010000214.1 GCA_024275235.1 Deltaproteobacteria bacterium | reverse complement strand
TTTAATGAAATGCCAAAAATCCATAAATTTACTGCCGTCGAGGTTGCAAAACCTCAGGCGGCCAACCATAATTGACCAGTCGATACCACTGCTGCCAGCGGTATTGTTATCAACAATCTCAAACTGGCCGGCGTCCATGGTAAAAATATCATTGGCGATAATAATTTCAAGAGCAGTGTCGGCGACCGACAATGCCTCCTTGTGGCAGTAGGAGAAGGCCAATCCTCCCAGGCTTAAATCACTTATCAACCCCATAAAATTACTGGTTATAACCAAAGCGGAATCTTTAAGCGTCAGGCGTGAGAATACCCTTCTGTCTTCCTTTATATCAACATAAATCATAGTTTTCCTCCATAATTTTACAACAATGTGGATGATGGAGAAATAGTGTAGCAAAAGACATGCCAGCTTCTTGCTGTTTGTAGAGAAAAGGAGGTGGCGGCGGGGCATAAACTCGATTGGCTGTTTATTATCAGGGATTGGCAGACTTGAAAATGGAAGGAACAATATGATTACGCTGAAGGATCTTGTAAAAATCAGTGCGGTTACGCTGCGCCAGACGGGCAGCCCGGCTGACATTGCCTTCGGTGAGCTTTAAAAGATTAATCAAATACTCCTGTTCAAAACGCTGTCGGGCCTCGTTAAAGGACGGGGTTTTGGGTAGATCATGGCGAATGGTTAATTTAATCATATCGCTGGAGATTAAAGAGCCGCTGGTGAGGGCTACCGCGTGTTCGATAACATTATAGAGCTGCCTGATATTACCAGGCCAGGCGGCGTTAATTAAGAGCTCCATGGCCTCTGGCGCGAAGCCGTTAATGGTTTTGCGGGCCTGGTCGTTTAGTATCCGCAAAAAATGACGGGCCAAAAGCAGAATGTCCTCCCGTCTCTCCGCCAGAGGCGGTAATTGCAGCAGAACCACATTAAGACGATAGTAAAGATCCTCACGAAAAGTTTTTTCCGCCACCATCTCTTCGAGGTTTCGATGAGTCGCCGAAATAATCCGCACATCCACTACCGCGTCTTGACTGGCACCCACCGAGCGAATTGTCCTCTCTTGAATCACCCGTAGTAATTTAACCTGGAAGGCAGGGGGGGTGTCGCCAATCTCGTCCAGAAAAAGGGTGCCGCCATCGGCCGCCTTTATCAGGCCTTCATTGTCCCGCACCGCACCGGTAAAAGATCCCTTTACGTGACCAAAGAGTTCCGATTCCAGGAGAGCCTCTGGGATAGCCCCGCAATTAACCGCCACAAAAGGGCCGTCATGACGGGGACTGGCCCGGTGAACGGCCTTGGCCAGAAGTTCTTTGCCGGTGCCGCTCTGCCCCTGAATCAGGATATTAGACTGGGTGGCGGCAACCATGGCAGTTTGGCGCAGCACCTCCTCCATAACCGGGCTTTGACTGATAATATCACGCCGCCAGAACATATCCTTCTGGTTGCCGCCATCTGTCCCCACTGAACCGGCCTCCAGTGCCCGTTCAATCTCTTTAATGAGATCACGGCCGTTTAGCGGTTTGGTTAAGAACGAGAATACCCCCTTTCTGGTGGCCTCCACCGCCTCAGGAATAGAACCATGCGCCGTCATAATAATCACCGGTAACAGAGGGTTGACCCGGCGAATACAGCTGAACAGATTCATACCGTCCATGCCGGCCATCCTTAAGTCGGTTACCACCAAAATAGGCCGCCGCGCCTGCAGCATCGCTAAGGCCTCTTCGCCGCTTTGGGCCAGAGACGTTTCATAACCCGCAGCCCGCACCCGCATGTCAAGCAGGTTTAAAAAGTCCTCATCATCATCTACCAGCATTATTGTTGTTTGTGCCTGCATTATTATTCGCCTGTATTTTTTACCTGCTGTTCATTATTCGTTCAATATCTTTGAGCTGTTGAATCTGGCGCCTTAGGGCGGCAGTCTTTTCTTTATTTTTCTGCAATTTAAGTGCCAGGTCTCGTTTCTCACGCTCAACCTGTCGTAATCTTCTCTTGAGATTGATGTTTTTTAAATGTATATTCTTTTGCAGCGCATAAGCATGCTTCAGCAGCTGAATAAAGGCGGCAAAGGGTGGACGGGCCGCAAGTTTTGAACCAGCCAGCGCCTTCAGTTGGGTCAAGCTCCGTCCGGAATCATGGACTTTATCCGCCGGGAGCATATAGAGCAGGGCGAGACGCAGACGGGCTATTTTTTCACCCTGCGCCAGAGCCTCCCTGGCCAACTGTCTTTCGATCTCAATACCAGACTGCGGTAAAGCGCTCATTGCCTTATAATAACTCAACAGTTCAGCCAGTGTACTGGAGTCGGTCAGGGTCCCGCCCCGCCATACAGAATGAACTGGGGGGCCGTTATGAACAACCGGAGCCTGGGGGAGGCAGCCGCTTATAGTTATAGACAGTAGTAAAATCAACCAATATAATTTCATATCCTCTCTCCCTGATCCACAGGCATAATTAATCGGAAATGGGCCCCGTTTTCACTCTTTAACAGCTGCAGCTCCCCGCCATGGGCAACGGCATACTCCCGGGCTATGGCCAGGCCCAGGCCGCTGCCCTTTATCGCGCTGCGGCAGGTAGTGGAGCCCTGCACAAACGGCCGAAATATTTCTTCCCGCTCCGCGGTTGCAACTCCGGGGCCGTTATCAATAATGTCAAAGGCAAACATACCCTCATCCTCCATCTGCAAAGATAGAGATATCTCGCCGTCAGGTGGTGAATATTTCAAGGCGTTGGACAATAAATTATCCACGATAACCGTTACTCTTGCAGCATCCGCCACAATGGATAATCTGGCAAATGTGGTTTTGATCTGTAAACCACGTTTCATAATCAGGGGTTTGTGAACAGCGAGAGCCTCCTGGATCAGCTTGTCCACGCGCACCGATATCAGATTTAAAGTGGTATTGCGGGCTTCACTCATGGTATAGGCCAGCAAATTTTCGATAAGGGCCTGCAGCTGGGTGCAGTTCTTGCGCAATATGTCAACAATCTCCCGCTGCTGGTTGGTAACAGGCCCGGCAATCTCATCGGCCAGTAATTCAGCCCCTTCTCTGATGGAAGCCAGCGGCGTTTTAAGCTCATGAGAAACATGGGCCGCGAATTTACTTTTATTTTTTTCAAAAACGGCCAGATTCTGACGCAGCCAATCAAGCCTCTCGCCCAAAAATACTAAATCATCGGGGCCGTTCACTGTGATGGGGTGGATAAAATCCCCTTTGCCTAATTGATTAATGGCATAATCAATCTGTTTGATGGGCCGGGAAATAAGTCGGGCAAAAATCGCGATTAACAGGCCGGTAAGAGGGATAAGAGAGAAGGCCAGCCAGAACAGAATCGCCTTGGCGCGGGCAGCCTCCGCCTGTAAAGAGTTGACTTCCTGATAGGTCTGTTCGGCGCTGGCCTGCATGATCCGCCGGCCATGCTGCTGTAATTCCACAAAACCCGCCAGTACCCGGCTGCCCTTCAGGTCGGCCCGGCTATTAGTAATCAAGCGGGTTAATTCATTCTCTTTTTTGGTCAAAAAAGCTATTTCCCGCCTTTGCTCCGGGTCGTTGGGCAGGTTGCTTAACTGGGCCATGGTCTGCTGAATCAGTTTGTGCCGTCCCTTTACGTCCTCCAGGATGGTTTTATCCCCCAGAACCTCATACTGCCGCAGGCGACGTTCCTGCTCCAGGAGCAGTTCGGTTAATTTCTGGCTCAGGCGGCTGCCGGATACTGCCCGGTAAACTGACTGTGATCCGTGACGTACCAGGCGTCCCATTAATACTTCTGACCCTCCAAGAACCACAAGCAGGGGCAGAACGGCAAGGGCCAGTCCAGACAGCACTAAAACAAAAAAAGATCTGGCCCGATATATTTTTTTCATCTCCATAATAAAAACGCCAAGTGCGTTAGACATTTAAAGGCGCAAGCCAGACAGCAAAAAGCCTGCTATCGCCGCCTGACTGGCTGATTTTCATCCTTACAGTGATAATAAGCCCAGGCGAAATTCGCAATCATAAAATAATTATCGGAAATGTGTGTAAATCCCCCATAATACGCTAAATCCCCCTCCTGAATTTCCCCGGCAAATCACAGGCTTCATAACCACCTGAAAACACAATGTATTATTTCTAATATCCCTGGCTCACGTTTTGCATACATCAGGGAAGGGGTAGAATTGCATCTGCGAAATATCACCTTTTAGTGATAAAATCACTTAAAAAATGATTAGATATGCTTGAAAGTATCACTAAATCATGATATAAATATTTTGTTATTTTATAATGGTATTATTGTGGCAATATTTTTTTGTTACCTAAAACATGGTGGAGGAAAAAACATGAAGAAGCATCTTATCCTAATCGGCCTATGTGTATTGTGGCTAACCGGGCTGCCCTTGAATGCCATGGCCGCTACAGTTAAGGCCCAGACTATAGATGCCCCCCATCTTAATTTTGACAACAACGCCAATACAGATGACTGCAGCACCTGCCATTTTTCTACTGATCCAACAACCGGGCTGGCATTAAATCCTGGGGATACCTGTGTTGGCTGCCATACCAACGCCACAGGCGGATATACCGCGACCAGCGCCCCTCTGGCTCAGACTCATCGTGGTTTTCCCTGCCAGACCTGCCACAACCCTCACGTTTCCCAACAGTACGGGAAGGCTGTTCCCCTGGTTACTGGAACCATCGACGGTGCCACGGTAAATGGCAATCAGATTAATATGACCATTACAGTTAACGGCGGTGTAGACACCTGGCCGACAACTCCCTCAAGATGGATCGCCAAAAGCGTGGATGGGATCAGCGGTGTTGATTCTACCACCGGCTTAACCATCCCCAAATATAAGGTTGACCGTGGCCTCATTTTCTGGGCGACTGTCGGGCCGAACAATTATTCATTTGAAATCAAGGCCGCCCCATCAACAACCTCCATTACGGTTAACGGTAATTTACCCACCGGTGTGGCTGCCTCAGATTTCGTCGGCAAGACCTTTGAGATGCAGTATGGCGAATTATTGGCCAATAAAGTTAGTCCTGGGATTTCTTATCGCTACGGCAGTAAACCAGTAGTTCACGATGACCCCACTACCAATGAGCCGGTGTTCGTTACAGCCAATATGAACGGTATCTGCCAGGTATGCCACGACAGCACGAAACATTACACCAACTCCGCTCCCGAGACGAAACATCATATAGGAGAAACCTGCACAAAATGTCATCAGCATAGTACCGGCTTCTCCATTAATCCCAAAGATTGTGTTAAATGTCACGCCAATTATCCGGAACCGCCAAGTTCCGGAGCTCATGCTATCCATGCCAGCACCAGCGGTTATGCCTTCCCCTGCCAGGTATGCCACAAAGGCGGCATGAGTCCCTGGAAACCCGGCCCGGACAACAAGGTTCAACTTGGTTTCAATCTTGTCCCCCTGGGAACATTAGATTTCAGCGGTGCTGACACTCACTATGACGGCACCCCTGGGACTTTCGCTGACCCCAATGGTTACGGCTCTGCCTATCAGGGCGAAAACGGCACCACAATAACCACAAATGGCAGCCTGACCTGTAGCAACATCTACTGCCACAGCAGTGGACAGGCCTCAGAACAAGGCTGTCTGACCGCCGAGATCAATGGCAAGACCAATCAGACACCTCCCTGGAACAGTAAAGGCCAATTAACCTGCAAGAGCTGTCATCCGCAAATATGGAGTACCAGCAACACCAGCAGTCACTATAAGCATGTAATAGAGAATCACTACACGTGTGATTACTG
>JAJRZN010000213.1 GCA_024275235.1 Deltaproteobacteria bacterium | reverse complement strand
TCAATACGTCAACGTCATGCTCTACAATTTCCGGATCTACAACCGCAGGAATTTCACCAATCGGCTTATTAGGTAACGCCATATCCTTTCCTCCTAAATTTATTTAGCGAGATTATTTATCAATAATTACTTAGCCATCTTGTCGGCATCAGGGGTCTTCAGAGCGGTCTCATTGAACAACAGCTCGTTGCTGAGATCGGCACCGGTTGAACCCTCATAGGCATTGGCAGCACCCTCAGCGGTAGTCCGAATCGGGAACTTAAAGCGTTTTACATTGCCATTACGGAATTTAACCGTCCACATGATGGAATCAGAACTCCGCATGGGATGTACCTGACCGCCCAACGGTACAAAGTCGGAGTAACCGCGAACAGCGATGGCGCCCTGAGGACAAATTTTGACACATGAATAGCATTCCCAGCAGGCATCGGGCTCCTGATTATAGGCCCGCATCTCTTCTGCGTTGAGTACCATCAAGTCGTTCGGGCAGATGTACATACAGGCGGTTTTGTCACCACCCTTGCAACCGTCACACTTTGAAGGATCTACATAACTTGGCATTTAAATACCTCCTCACATTGGATTGAATATTAGACGCCGCAAATACGACGCCAGTTCTTAAAAAACAACATGCCGGGCATTAATTTAAATGGCGCGAACTAATTTAAAATCGCCATTTCAGTTTCAGCACCGGCCAATAACCAGAACCCGGGAAAAAAGCACAGGCGTTTACCGCCTCAGCTCCATTGTGGCTTTATCATCCTGATTTACCGATAGAATCACACAATGAATATTTTAACGCTCATTAAAGAATGAGTGAGCGCTCATTTTCCAAAACATTTTTTAAATTTTCCCCATCTAAAAGTCAAGTAAAAAATGCCTTTTCATCCGCATTCTTCGAAAAGATTTCAGGTTAACCGCACTCTAAGTTTAAAATATATTTGACAAGCGGGGATAGTGATGATTAGTGTGGGCGGTTAATAAACCTGTTGATTACATATGCTTTTCGTTTTAATTCGAGTTAGACGCCAAAACAATCTAAGCCATATATTTGATTTAACAAGAATTATTTTTTTACCGGCAATAATGACCGCGGGCCACGATACAGATACCTTCGCTCCCCGTTGAACCTGTTTATGGAGTATTCTAAACGACCGCGGCCCAAAAAATTAAGCAGCTCTCCCCCGTAATAAAAAAGGAAGAAAAATGACTGAAGAAAATATCTCCCATGCCAAGGAAAAAATCATGGGAATGGATAAAAACCCCAGCCACATCATGCCCCATAAATTGACGTTGGACAGCAAAATCAAGTTCAGATGTCATCCGGGCGTATCCTGTTTCACCGCCTGTTGCGGCAATATTAATATAATTCTTACCCCCTTTGATATTCTTTGCCTGAGGAAAAGAATCGGCATTGACTCCGATGAATTCCTGCTGCGCTACACCAAACCCATTTTTATCCAGCAAACTGATATGCCCGGTGTCCAGATTCATCTGACCAAAGAGGGCCGCTGTCCCTTCGTCACCGAAGAAGGTTGTCTGGTGTATACAGACCGGCCGTCAGCCTGCCGTTATTATCCCGTGGGCATGGCCGATTTTCATGAAGGTGCCCAGGAAAATCAGGACACCGAAAAGTTCTTTTTTCTGGTCAAAGAGGATTATTGCAAAGGCCACGAAGAGGACAAGGAGTGGACCGTCAGAGAGTGGCGGTCCGATCAGGGTTTAGATGAACGAGATGACCTGAACAAGGGCTGGATGGAGCTGGTCATGCGCCGTAAATCCTTTGGTTTTCAAGCCACCTTGAGTGAAGAGGCCCAGAAGATGTTTTTCATGGCCAGCACCAATCTTGAAAAATTCCGTGATTTTATTTTTCACAGTTCATTCCTGAAAATTTACGATATTGATTCTCAGACCTTAGATGAAATCAAGACCGATGATATCGCCCTGCTTAAATTTTCCTATATTTATCTTGCCTCCTCGCTTTTCGGCACCAACGAACTGAAGATCAAAGAGAAGAAGATCAAGGAGCGGGTTGCGGATATAAGCAATAAGCAGAAAAACGCCGAAAAGAACGCCGAAAAGGTTTACGAAGAACTGAAGCGGGAGAAAGAACTGCTCCAGAAACAACTCGACGAGAAAAACAAAGTATGATGGCGTCGTAAAAAAGGTAAGCGCTCAACAAACCACACTCTTGACCTTATAACATCTCGAAATGTAAGCGTTTCAGGGACACCCTGCTGTGCGTAATTAAGTGCGTGCAGCAGGGTTTTTCAGATCAGCACCAGATTTGTTGGCACTGAGTTCACCCGCCTCCTCCAGCATCCGCACCGCCCCCACCACCCCCAGGGGAATGGCGAGAAACTGCAGAAAGGGGATGGCAAGGAGACAGAGCATGCCAAGTCCAAAGCCGCTCATCAGAGCGCTGTGACGGAATATCGCCCGCCGCTGATCGGCAAAGGTCATACCCCGGCGGGCAAAGACATAGCCGTTATATTCCAGAACCAGAAACAGGGCAGTCCAGGCAATGGAGAGAACGGGATAAAGGGCAGTACCCAGCAGGGGCACAAGGTGAAGGAGGAGCAAGGCCAGCATGCCGAGCAGAAAAACAATCACCTTTTTAGTTTCGGCGGCCAACGTGCGTATAGTATCCTGCCAGAAGCCCCTCCAGCTGAAAGGCCGTTCTTCCCCCCCGGTGAGCAGCTTTTCGGTACGTTCAGAGAGTTGATCATTAAAGGGAGAGGCGATTAAGGCCCCCAATACCGAGAAGGTAAAAAAGATCAGCACCAGAACGACAAGAACCGCGGCAATAATAACAAAATAATTTAAGATCAGCCAGTACCAGGCATCACCCTGGGGCAATCTGGACATGACCTGCTGCTGAAAAAAGTCAAACCCCCAGTAAATCACCCCGACGAAGGTTAAAACATTAAGCAAAAAGGGCAGAACAACATACCTGTAAAGTACCCGGTGCCGGCGAATAAATCCCAGGGAATTAAAGGGGTAGAAGAAACCCCTTGAGAACCGGGCCAGGGGGTTGTGTTTAAGGCTCATTTTTTCGTTTTGCGTCATATTCGTTTTAGTTGAATTTATATCAGAGCGGCTTAGTTCCTTATTCTAACCGCATTCTTCAGTGCAGGATTATAACGAATTACAACTCCGTGTCAATCCCCGTCTCCGTCGGCGAATGGCATTGACAACAATCTTGATTCAGGTTAAAAAGTTCAGATCAGGTATCTATTTCAGATTTAAAAAGGGAATCCCGTGCGAATCGGGAGCGGGCCCACCGCTGTAAATCCTACCGCCCCGCAAGGGCCGGAAGCCGTTTTAACCTTGAGTGCCACTGATCAGGTCAGGATTGGGAAGGCCGTTAAAAGGGCGGGAAAAGCCAGAAGACCTGCCTGAGAATCATAGCCGTTTACTCCTGGAAAGATAAACGGCCTTCCTATCTTTGTGGATAAATCGGGCTGTCCTCAATCTTTTTTAATTTTGAGGTTTTTTTATGCCCTCCCCGGCAATCATCAGAATGGCCCATAAAGTACACCGCCTTGGCGGTTTATTAACCGCGGCCTTTATCATTTTTTACTGTCTGAGCGGCATTATGCTTAACCACCGGCAGGCCTTCTCCTTTTTTTACCAGCGCCAGACAGAAAACCGCCCCATTAAAACCGTCGATAATCAGGCAGTGCGGAACTTCATCGACCACTACCAGAACATCATCCAACGCCCCGATACCCCCAAGGTCATCCGTCTGCGGGACGGTGGCCGCCGCCTCGAATTCCTGTACGGCTTTCACGGCCAGACCACCTATATCATCAACCAGGGCACCGGCCTTATGGAGATTATCCACAAGAGACCGCAACCCGGTCTTTCCTGGCTGGCCAATCTCCACAAGGCCTTTAAAACCAGCCGCACCTGGATATATTTAAGTGATTTTTTAAGTATCATCCTCTGTCTTGCCACCCTCAGTATCCTTATGGTGATGCGCTACCGCCTCCTTGACCTCATTTTTTTAGGCCTGGGCCTTATTTTCTGTCTCGGGGGGATGTTAATTGCGTAATTTGCCCCTCCCCATCCTGCTCAGCATTCTGGGAGTGGCTCTCACCGGGCTTATTGTAATCTCCTGCGGCATGGGCTATATCAAGATACCAGCCCCGGATATTGTTAAAATTATCTCCGCCAGCCTGCGAGGTATCCCCTCTAACGGCAATGCCGTCTTTCAAGCCGTAATCATGGATATCCGCCTGCCCCGTATCCTCACCGCCGCTCTGGTTGGCGGCGGCCTGGCGGTGGCAGGGGTAGTTTTCCAGGCCGTTCTCTTAAACCCCCTGGCCGACCCCTATACCCTGGGAGTCTCATCCGGAGCCGCCTTTGGTGCCTCACTGGCTCTCATCCTCAGTCTCACCATGCCCACCTCCTTCTCGGTGCCCCTCTTCGCCTTTGCCGGGGCCCTGGCTGCCATGACCGCCGTTCTTTATCTGGCCGAGAACGGCGGCACCTCGGCCAATACCCTTATCCTCTCCGGAGTTATTGTCGCCGCTATTTTGAGCGCCGGTATCGGATTCATCAAATATCTCGCCGATGAACAGGTCTCGATAATTATCTTCTGGCTCATGGGCAGTTTCGCCTCCCGCACCTGGCATGATGTTGAACTGACCCTGACCGTGGTAATTGCCACCAGTCTCGTTATTCTCTTCTACAGTCGTGACCTGAACATCATGGCCCTGGGCAGTCGCAGCGCCGCTTCCCTCGGGGTAAATACGGCGCGGAGCCGTAAAATACTAATTATTACCGCTTCTCTGCTCACCGCCGTCTGTGTCTCGGTTTCAGGAATAATCGGTTTCATCGGTTTGATTATTCCCCACCTCATGCGCATGGTGGCCGGGCCGGATAACCGGCGGCTGCTGCCGGCCTCCTTTCTGGCCGGAGCCCTGCTCCTCCTCGGAGCCGACACCATAAGCCGGGCAGTGCTGCCCTCGGAGGTGCCCATCGGCATCCTGACCTCACTCATCGGCGGCCCGTTTTTCTGTTATATTTTCCGCCGCCGACAATTAGGAAGATGAGCCTCTACGACCTTGATAACGTCTCCTTTGCCCATGGTGACAAGACTGTGCTCCACGATCTTTCCTGCCGTCTTACGCCCGGCCGGTTCTATGGCCTCATCGGTGCCAATGGCAGCGGCAAGACCACCCTCATTGATTTGCTTCTCGGCACCATAACGGGCTTAGGAAGACTGCACTTCAAGGGGCATCCCCTGGAGAGTTACAGCCGTCGGCAACTGGCCCGAGAACTGGCCCTGGTTCCCCAGGAATTCAAGATCAACTTTGATTTCACGGTTCAGGATATAGTGATGATGGGCCGCCATCCCCATATCCCCCGTTTCACCAGCCCCGGAGTCAGGGACTGGGAAATAGTTGCCGAGGTCATGGCCGATCTTGACATCAGTGATTTTAAGGAGCGCTTCCTGCCCCATCTCTCCGGCGGCGAGAAACAGCTGGTCATGGTGGCCCGGGCTCTGGCCCAGGACACCCCCACCCTGCTCTTAGATGAGGCAACATCCAACCTGGACATTCATCACAGTATCAAGATCATGCGAGCCATCAGGCAAAGGATGAAACAACGCGGCGGCACCGTAATTGCCGCCATTCACGATCTTAACCTGGCGGCGGCCTACTGTGATACTGTTATCCTGCTTCATGAGGGGCGGATATTAAAAATCGGCTCCGTGGCCGAGACCTTGACCCCGGAACTGCTGAAACAGATGTTCAATATAGACAGTCATCCCTATATGGATGATTTTTCAGGGGTCAGACAGGTGGC
>JAJRZN010000212.1 GCA_024275235.1 Deltaproteobacteria bacterium | reverse complement strand
CTGAAATTCGCGTTCCTGAACCACATTTAACAATTTAAGCTGGAGATTTGTGGCCAGGTCGCCAATCTCATCTAAGAAGAGCGTTCCCCCCTCCGCGGCCTCAAAGCGCCCTTTTTTAATGCCCTGCGCTCCGGTGAAGGCACCTTTCTCATAGCCGAAAAGCTCACTCTCTAACAGGGTGTCGGGCAGGGCTGAGCAGTTAACCACGATAAAGGGTTTTTTGGCCCGTTTGCTGTTATAGTGGATGGCCTTGGCAGCCAGGGTTTTGCCGGTGCCCGACTCACCCCTCAATAGTACCGTGGCATTGGAATCAGCTACCCGGTGAATCATCTCCAGGACTTCCTGCATGCGGCTGCTGTTGGATATTATATTGTCTAAACGGTATTTCTCCGATAATTCATGCTTTAGCTTCAGATTTTCATAGAGGAGTTTATCGCGTTCCTGATTAACAGTCTGAATTCTGGTTACTGTTTGCGAGAATAAGCCGCTCAGGATGGTGAGCAGGCGGATTTCTTCCTCAAAATCGGCCCCGGATTTGAATTTACAATCGGCGCTCAGGGTGCCGATAATATTCTTGCCCTGCTGGATGGGAACGCAAAGAAAGGAGGTGATTTGGTCGTGGACAGCTCTCCGGGAGCGTGTACGGTTTAGAAACATGGGTTCGGTGCTGATATCTGGCACGATCATGGGTTTGCCGCTGGCGACAACCCGGCCGGTAATCCCCTCGCCAATTTTGTAAATCCCCCGTTTTCTGGCCTCCGCTGTCATCTCGTGGGCGACTTCAATCTCAAGTTGTCCGGTGACTGGATTGAAAATGGTGACTGTGCCATTTTTGAGGCCGACATAACCGGCGAGAATACTCATGGAGCGTTTAAGGCAGTCACGCAGGTCTGTTGACAGTGCCAGAACTTTGGTTATCTCGTAGAGACAGGTGAGGGTGGCGATATTGTTTTGTTCTTGAGTCATAATCAGGATTATTTCTGCGCGGGCAGAGGGAGCTTAACCGTAACTTCGGTATTTATATCGCCCCTGGCAATGGTAAAAATACCGCCATGGGCCTTGATGATTCGTTCAACAATGGAGAGGCCCATGCCTGTACCATAGGCCTTGGTGGTGAAAAAAGGTTCCTTGGCCTTATCAACCAGTGCGGCCTCAATCCGGTTGCCGGTATCGGTGATTAACAGTTTGAACCATGTATCGTCAACTGATGCCTTTATGGTTAAAGTCCCGCCGTCGGTCATGGCGTCAACAGCGTTCTTAAAGATATGTACCAGGGCCTTTCTTATTTTTACTGAGTCAACTTTTAGAACCGTATCCTGCACCGCGCAATCTATAATTACCTTGATATTATGCCGGTCTATTTCGGGCTGCAATAAATTAAGAGCCTTGTGTAACAGGGGGTGGATCTGGGCCGTTTCCAGCTGAATGGTCTCGGATTCGACAAACTCAAAGAGGTTCTTCAAGGTTGATTCAATCCGCGCTGTCTCTTTGACCATGACATCTATGTATTTATTGATATTGTCATGATTGGTCTTACGCGATAAAATCCGGGCCACCCCGCCGATGGCGGTTATGGGGTTACGAATGTTATGAGCCATCTGGGCGGCCATATGCCCCAGGGCCGAATAACGTTCGGCCTCCACCAGCATATCTTTATTTTTGTCCAGCTCATAATTTACCGCTTCGAGCTTGGCGATGGTCTCTTCCATCTTCATATAGAGGCGGCTGTGCTCAATAATCAGGCTGGCCTGACTTGAGAAAAGCTCCAGGGCGCTTATATAACTGTTGGTGATGGGGCGGCCGGTAATCAGATTATCGGCAATAATTACCCCTAAAGGCCGCCGGGGTGAATAGAGGGGCACCACCACAAAATCACGGGCTCCCAGGAGATTTACTACATCTGTGGGATCAAAGCCCTGGGCTGTGCCGTTGGTTACCTTGATGGTCTGACGTTCAATGGCACAGCGGATTAAAATATGATCAACGGCGTTTAAGGGGATCTGCAACTGTTGGATAAGCTGATTAACCTCCGAAGTCTGGTTATGGGCGCAGGCTTTAACCTCCTGAATAATATCAAAAAAATTAAAACCTTTCTGGCTTAGATCCTGCCAGATTTTACTGGCCTCCTCGCGGCATCCCGGCCCGATGGCCATGCGGCCGCGCAGGACATCATCATCAATCTCAATCATGGCGAGAAAGGCGCGGTTAAAACGCAGTCCTTCATGGGCGGTAATCCCAACTAAAATTGCCATGAGTATTTCATCCAGCTTAACCGTGTCAAGATAAACAGAGTTCATCTTCAGTGAGAGTTCATGCATCAGTTGAAGCCGGAAATTGGCATACTCCAGTTCTTCCTGATACTGACGATTCTGGATCAGCAGGCGTCGTTTTTCCAGCAGTTTTTTGACGGCGAGATAAATATCCGCCAAAGGGGACGGTTTGGTGAGATAATCATCGGCTCCGGCCCTGATACACTCCATGGCAGTGTTTATATCCGATACTCCGCTCAACATCAGGATGGCGGTATCGGGATATTGTTTTTTGATGAGAGGCGGCAGGGTCTTGCCGTCAATATCAGGCAGGCCGATATCAAGGAGCACCAGGGCGGCATTGTTATGCTCCATAATATGCCAGAATGAGCCGCCGCTGTCAGCCTCCAGCAATGGTATACCATGTTCCGCAAAATATATCTTTATCGGCTCTCTGATTAAGGCATCATCATCCACCAGGACAATTACCTCATTATCAAGCAGTAATTGCTGTTTATCAAAGTGGCTGTGCTGAAAACCGGAGGTTGCAGTATCCATATTAAGCGAAATAAACGAAAATTAAATTGAGAATAGTTACGTTAGCTGATAACAAAAAAAGGGCCATATCCGTATGGTTAACAGATAAAGCCCCATTTTTGGTTTAGTTGTTTTTGAACTTACATGTCGAGAATGAGTTTATTACTGTCTTCATTCCAGTCCACCACAAGATACCAGGCTCCCATAACCACAAAAATCAACAGCAGAGAACCGCCGTAACCCAGGAAGGTGTCCGGCATATAAACGAAGGAACCGAGCTTGCCGGAGGACTCGAAATGTGCCGCTCTGAACCAGTTGGTCATCAGGGCGTTGCTGATTCCGAAAAAAGGAACCACGATCAGCAGTTTGATCTGGCCCTCGCCAACCCGCCACAGGGTACCGGTACCACAACCGCCGGCCAGCATGGCGCCAATGCCGAAAATTATACCGCCGACAACTCCGCCCCAGCCGAAGGTGCCGCGGACATAATTAATTTTATCGAGAACCGGCAGAGGCTTCTGAAGAGTATCAAGGAAATCAACGTTATCAAAAACATCACTCATATCAATATGGCTGTCTTCGTCTTTGACTGCCTGGACAACACTTGAAAAGGTCTCCCGTACACCATTCAAACGCTGGGGAACCGGGTATTTCAGGACAGCCGCGCCGATGGCGACGATGCATACGCTCAAGGCCACGGATTTGGCCATCTTGCAGTCACCGGTCATATGCGGTTCGCGGAAGCCCTGGATCATGCACCAGCGGCCGCGGTGCATGGAGTAGCCCAGAACCGCGGCAATGACCATCAAGCCGCCGAGAGAAGCGGTATAGCTCTTGGTACTTGCACTGTAGGCATAGGCCCCCCAAACCAGGCCGATAATCGTGAGAATCCCGACGATAATCTGCAGTCCCTTGGGGAACTCAAAGGTTTTGGCACCGCCTGAACCCCAGGAAATATGCTCCATTTCCCAATAAAGATATTTAAGCCCGGTTACTGCCCCGATAATCAACCCCAGCCACATGGCAAAGCCGCTGGCGGAGAGATTACCTATGGCATTGTAGAACCCGCCGACGTTACAGCCGCCGGCCAGAGCCGCTCCAACCCCCATACAGATGCCGGCCATAACCGCCTTGCACATTTCAAGATAAGGTGGAACGCGAATAGCGAAATTCTGGCCCAGATTAGCGGAAGCAAAGGCTCCGGCCACAAAGCCTATACCAATAACCGATCCG
>JAJRZN010000211.1 GCA_024275235.1 Deltaproteobacteria bacterium | reverse complement strand
CGCTCTGACTATTGCGAATCGGGGCGCCGCTGTCGGCAATGTCTCTTCTTCTGCCGTCTCTCGCTATCAGCACCGTATGATTGGCCAGGTCGATAATGTGACCGCTGCTGAGAACTCTGGTGGCCGGATTTTCGCATATTTCCCCGGTTTGGGCATTGATAATATGAAAAATTTCCTTCAGAGGCCTCCCGGTCGCCTCCCTGGCGCTCCAACCCGTGAGGGTCTCGGCAACCTTGTTTAAGAGGACAATATTGCCGGTAATGTCGGTGGTTATAACACCGTCGCCAATGCTTCGTAAGGTTACTGACAGCCGTTCTTTTTCAGCGGCCAGCTCAATCTGGGCTCGTCGGCGTTCGGAGATATCTATACTGTATTCAATCATCTGAATCAGCTCGCCCTGCCGGTCAAACACCGGATAGGCATGGATCTCAATATGCCGCCTGCCGCCCTCTGGGTCGCAATGGATATGCTCCACCATGGCAGGCTTTTTCGTTTGCTTTATGATATTAAGCGGGCAGGGATGACTGATTCCGTCGCAGGGGCTGTCCCGGTGGTGGGTGAGGGTGTAGCAGGTACTTGTGCCGCCGGCTTTGAGGCCGCTGGCGGAGTTGGCGATTTTGATTGAATAATCATTGATATCGATGGCGTAAAATGGATGCGTCAGAGATTCCAGGATGCTCCTTATATATTTATTTTGCTGCGCCAGGTCTTCTTCCGCCTGGCAACGTACAGTGTTTTCTTCCTGTAACTCCGTGATTTTCTGGCGGACGGCATCGCGCATAGACACAAAGCTGCGGGCCAGCGCCCCCAGTTCATCTCTGTTGTCAGTATTATCAACAGGCTGGTCAAGCCGTCCCTTTGCGATGGCCTTGGCGGCGATGGTCAGGCGGGTTATCGGCTCAGTGAAACGGGCCACCAATATTGATAAAATAAGCAGTACCACAACACTTATACTGCCCATTATACCAATGAGGAGATTACGGAATTTTCTGACATCGGCATATTTGAGTTCCAGCGGCACCGTATAGCCAATCACCCAATGCCATGCCGGAAATTGTTTAAAGATGTACCATTGCCTCTGGCCATGAGAAAGCCCGCTGGTAAAGGACCCCTGTTCTGTTGACAGCATTTTTTTGAAGACCCTGGCCTGCTCGCTGGCGGTATATTCACTGGGGAGATTCGGGCGCATAACCACGTTGCCTTCAGTATCGATAATGAAGGGGTAAATATGGCGGTTCGGATGGGTGTAATAGCTTCTCCGGAGGTCTTGCAGCGCTGATTCCTTAAAATCTTTCGAGTATGCCTCTATCATACCGGTTTTCTGGAGGCGCTGGTTGTCTCTGCTCAGGATACCCAGGATTGCCTCAATCTTCTCGCTATAGACAACTTCCTGGCTCCTGTCGATTATCTGCTTTAATTCGGCATTTGCCAGCAGCAGGACGCTCACGGTAGAAAAAATAAAGGCGCCTATAATCAGGGCGAGAAGTTTTACTGTTATTGATCCTGGTTTCATTATTGATTAACCCGTAACTATTTGTAATAACCGTGTAACTGTTCAGCAGCACCCCATCTCGGAGTCTACGCTTACCTTGCTCATTCAGGACTTCTCGAATACCAAAGTATGCTTCGAAGTCCTGAATAAACAAACCTGGAGCACTGCTGAACAGTTACGCTCCGTGGTTTTCGTTACTTTCAGGTATCACGCTGAATAGTTACATAACCGTGATGATTCCAGTAGTCGTTCCATATGAGGTCGAATAATTCACTCAATTTTGGCTGCCGGCGCTGCAATAAATGTCGCCTTGTTCAATAACTGCATGGGAAACTTTATTTTCAGGCGTTTGGCCAACTGCATGTTGAGATAAAGCCGTGAACTTTTGTTGGTGGTGAGTGGAATTTCCGCCGGCGGCGTGCCATCCAGCACTCGAAGCGCTGTATTTCCTAACCACCAACCTTGCTCCGCGCCGATGTTTACCTTGCCGAGGAGGACAAAATGAAGGCTCTGTTTTTCCGTGCTGCCGGATGGAATTTTGCTATGTTTTAAGACAAATTGTTCCGCCAGTTTTCTATTCCAGCCCTTAACGCCGTCGGCGGTGAGCCACACAAGCAT
>JAJRZN010000012.1 GCA_024275235.1 Deltaproteobacteria bacterium | reverse complement strand
CAGCCCTGGCCTGGGGCTGGCTCTGGCCTGTCTAACCTACGAACATGGTGATTATAAAACTGCCGGCCGGATTTTTATCTCCCTAAGCGCGGCCGCCGATACTCCCTGGCGTATTTTGCGATATACGGCCTTAAGCCTGGAGCATAGAGATAAAGGTCAGGCCGTCTCTTACTGGCAGCGGCTGCTGGCCCGCCGCCCCGGGGATATGGAGGCTCAGCGTTATCTCGCCGCTTATTACGAGGCCCTGGGCCAGGTCGATAAAGCCCTGCCGCATCTCCTGGCTCTGCGGCGGCGTTATCCACGAGACCATAGTTTGTTAAAGCGGCTTGGTAAGTGTTACCTCGGGCTCAAGGAGTTACACAAGGCGCTTAAATTTCTTGTTCTCTACCGGCATTTTGTGCCTGTTGATCTGGAATCGGCCAGGCTGGTGGTACAGCTCCAGGCCGCTCTCGGGAATAAGGATGAAACCCTGAAGGCCCTGCGGGATTATATTGCCCTTGAGCCCCGGCCAGACCGGGGGAAATTAAAGCAGGCCGCTGAACTCTATGGTGAAAAGGGTCTTTACAGCCAGGCCCTGGATATCTGGCGGCGGCTTTTGGGGATGAGTCCCGATGACCCGGAGATATTACGGGCCATGGCCAACAATTTTCTGGCCATCGGGCATAACGAGGAGGCCTTGAAAATCTGGAAGCACCTGGCCCGGGTCTCCCCCCATGTTATTGATGTTTACCGGCCCATGGCCCGTCTTCTGCGGCGTATGGGCCGCCGTCGGGAGCTCACCGAGGTGCTGGAGGCTATTTATGAAATCGCCCCTGCCGATGAAAACGTTAAACTGCAGCTGGCGGCAATATATATCGGGAATGGTGAGGACGAAAAGGCCGCGCCGATCATAGCGTCATTAGAACGGCAGGGCTGTAAACGGCCGGAGTTTTATTACTGGCAGGGCCGGTTGGCGGAGAGCGGCCGACGGCTCAGTTCAGCCCTTGAAGATTATGACCGCCTGTTGCTTTCATCTTTTAAACGGCGGGAGGTTCTGGGGCGTGCCATCCGTCTTGCCGGGGAACTGGGGCGTCTCGATGAGGTAGATCATTATCTGACCCTGCGGCGGGCATTGAAGCGCCCCATGTCTGAGCCGCTGCTGCTTGATATTGCTGAGGCCTTTGCCAATTGTGAGGCCTGGCAGGAGGCCATAGACTCCTATAAACGTATAATCAATGAAACGGCCAATAATAAAGACTGGCCCCAAATGACCGCGGCCAGGGCAAGGCTGAGCGCCAGGGCCGCCCTGGGGCTGGCAGCGGTTTTGCGGCGTGACGAACGTTTGTATGAGGCTGGTCAGGCCCTGCGGGTGGGGCTGATTGTCAGCGGAGATGGAGATCTTTTGATTCCCCGTCTCTTTGATCTGGCTCTGCTGGAGGGCCGCCTGCATGAGGCAGGGCGCTGGCTGACCCTGGCCCATGAGAGAAAGGGGATTGCCCCCTGGGATTTTACTCTGCTCAAGGCTCGTCTCCTGCTGGCGGGCGGGGAAGAGAAGCAGGCCCGGTATCTGGCCCTGAGACTGGAAGACGAACTGGAGGATGACGGGGCCGCGGGAGAGAATATAAACCGGCGCTGGATAAGCAGGCAGCTGGCTCTGGCCGATTTCTGGCTTCGGCCGGCTCCGGGAAGGGCGGCAGATCTGTGTAAGGCCGTTTTGGCCCGTGAGCAGATGAATCCCCGGGCCAGGGTCATTTTGTTGAGCCTGGGGCGTTTAACTCTCTCGGCTCTTATCAGGAAGATCCGTCGGCTGCCAGTCGCTGAGGCCCTGGTCTATGCCCGTTTGGCCCGACAGTATGATCAGCCCGCTCTTGCTTCTTTGAGCGCGGACGATGTCGAGACCCGGGAGCCGAATTCTTTAACGGTAAAGGTCATCTCGGCCTGGGCTTTAATCAAGGAACAGAGGTACAGAGCCGGAGCCGTGGCCTGGGAGGCCCTGGCCGCCAGCCGTCCCCACGATTTGTTGATGTCGGCTCAGGCTGTCAGGGCCGCTTTTTACAGCGGTGATCCAACTAAGGCCCTTAAAATTTGCCGGGCGGCGGTCAAGGCGGGGTATGATCCGCAAATTCTTCTGCTTCGAGCCCGGATATTATGGCAGGCTGATAAATGGCCGGCCGCTATGCGGATATATCAGCAGTTTCTGCGGCCCGGGGTGGACGTTACTCTGATGGCTATGGCAGGGAAAAGGGATATTATCCTGCCTGAACCGAAGCGTCAGGAGTCCCTCTGGCGCCGGATTTCGCTGGCGCCGGTGAACGAGAGCCCGCTGGCCGATATTCTCATGACCCCCGCGCCTCCTGGTAAATCGATTAAGTTCCGCCGCTGGCAGCTGAGCGTGGCCCGTCTTTATGCCCGCTACCGCTGGCAGCAGGAGTACTCGGCTGAGTATCTCGTGCGGCGTACGGTGCGTGGCCGGGCCTATTTCACCGCCGCGAAGAGGTATAAGTCCTTGACGAGACAATACCCGGCCGATAAATCCCTGCTCTTTGATTTGGCCGGGGTCTACAGCCGTCTTGAAAGGCTTGGTGATGAGGCGGCAATTTACGACCGCTTATCTGCTGACGGCATTCGTTTCGCGCAGCTTAAGCCCGACCGGCGGCGTAATAAGTTGAAGCTGCGCCCTCAGGTTCTGTCTAAACTTAATTATATTGAGGAAGAGGGACGTAACGGCTTTAAAGATATAAGGATGATGGCTCCTGAGCTTGCCTTTAAGCTGCCCAGCGGCCCCGGCCGGCAATGGCGTCTTGACCTGCAGCGCCGCAATTATCATGGGGTTAATGCCGATGGCGCGAGTCGTGCCAACAGGATATTTGCCGCCTGGCAGGGGAAGGTCTTAAAGGGCATTGGGCTCGATCTGGGAGGTGGTCTGGAGAGTAACAGCGGCCGGGGGGGTGACAGGGGAAATACCTCTCTGTTTTATTTAAAGGTTAAAGCTAAGGCTGGTGATAAGTTAACCGCTGATTTGTCTTTTGGGCAGGATGTGGTATCAGATACGCTGAGCAGTGTCCGGCAGGGAATATCCCGCCGGCAGTTTAAGGGGAGTCTAACCTTTGAACCGCTGTCTCGTCTTGCTTTGGGGGGAGGTTATGCCCATAGTCGTTATTCCGACGATAACTGGAGTAACGGTTATGACCTCTGGTCGTCATTATTGCTTCACAGTGAGCCCTATTTCCTCCAGGCCCGTTATCGCTATTCCTTTGTCGATTCCCGGGTTGGTAATGATCCGGCCTTAAGTGCGGGAGGATTGATGGATTATGCCCGGCATCCTTACTGGTCGCCAAAAAATTATTGGCTCAATGAGGTCGGGGTGTATTTTAAACAGCTGCTTTCTCATGATAATCTGGGGCGCGGGCTTTCTAAATATTATACAATGGAGTACTATGTCGGTCACGATGCCGATGGTTATGCCTTTCAACATTTTATCGGCGGTGCCTTTTTTGAGCTTAATAATGATTTTGCTCTGCGGGCCGGAGGGGAATGGTTCTCTTCCAGCTTTTATCGTAAAAAAGAACTGGGGCTGTCAATTTCTTACCGTTGGTAGAAATTGGTTTAAAATCGACGGATTTTTGGTATAATATCGGGGAAGAAAATAGAGCAGGTGGTGGACAGTAGTTACCATCTGATATACTTTTTTCTAAAATAGAGGACTCGGGCTGATGAATGGATGGCAGGATGTGCTCAAGTTATTATTGACGATTGTCGCTGTTTTTGCGGTTATTCTGGGACTGCAAAAGTGGGTGGCGCCTAAAATGGGCGTCGGCTGTGATTGAGCGTCCCCGGATAGCCACAAGCCGGTTCGGCTTGAAAAAAAAGATGATAAACATGACTTAGAGTAGCTAAGAATCATTATTTAAAGCAGTTGACAGGAGCCATGACGACCAGCGCAGCAGCCGGCCGCGCATGGCTTGTTTTGTTTTATAACACAATAAATACTGGCAGAGTCCAGAATATACAGGCGGGGAATATAATGGTTACGAGAGTGCCGATGTCAAAGACTGGTCACGCCAGGCTGCGAGAGGAACTGCATCGTTTGGAGAGTAAGGAACGTATTGAGGTTATCAGCGCCATTGAGGAGGCCAGGGCCCATGGTGATCTGAAAGAAAATGCCGAATATCATGCTGCCAAGGAACGGCAGGGTCATATTGAAGGCCGGATCATGGAACTGAAGAATAAGCTGGGCCGGGCCGAGATTATTGATTGCACAAACGTAAAATGTCAGCGGGTGGTTTTTGGTACGGTAGTTGAGATGGTAGATCTGGATACTGATGAAGAAATAACCTATTGTCTGCTGGGGCCGGAAGAGGCGGATGTGAAGAACGGCAGCATCTCCGTTCTTTCTCCCCTTGGTCAAGGTTTATTGACGAAGGAGGTCGGTGATGAGGTTACGGTGAAGACGCCCGGCGGGGTCAGGCAGTTTGAAATTATGGAGATATCTCCGGCAACGGAGCCTTGATGGTTCTTTACGGGCTTCTATGCCGGCAGGCTGATGCCGTTTAAGAAAATAGAGCTTATTTCATCGGCGGTATCATCAATGGTATATGAGTGATCGGAGTTTAATATCCATAATCTGGACATTTCGTCCAGGGCACCAAAGAAGGCCCGTTTGATAATCCCAGGCTTTAATTCCGGCCGGAAAATTCCGGATTTCTGGCCCTGGTGAATAATACCTGAAATTATATTCACATAATCGACGAACTTGGTGATCCGGTATTCCTTCACGGAATCTGAACTCTGACGGAGTTCCATCTGGAGTACCTCGGCCAGCTCCTTTTTTTCTATCACCAGTTTCAGGTGATGGAGAGCGAAGATATATAACTTGCGCCGCGGATCTTCTTCCTGAGCCAGGGCCGCCTTTATGTCAACGATTAACTTGGCTATTTCTTCTTCAAAAAGAGTAAGTAATATATCATATTTGTTGTGGAAATATAGATATATGGTGCCATCTGCAACCTTGGCTTCCTTGGCGATGTCGGATATTCTGGCGCTGAAGAATCCTTTACTGCCGAAAACCTTGGTGGCTGCCACAAGAATTTTTTGATGTTTGTCTGCCTTTTTCACGTATGTATGACCTGATGGGAGTAAAAGAATAGAATGAATAGAAATTCATTTCTAATGATATGTATGGCTGGTGAGGCTGTCAAGTAATAAAAGAAAAATGTAACTGTTCAGCAGCACCCCATCTTTGCCCATTTAGGACTTCTCGAATTAAATTAGTTTGTGAGGAATGATATGAAAATATTAGTGATTGGTGCCGGCGGCCGGGAACATGCCCTGGTCTGGAAGTTGAAACAGAGTCTTAGGGTTACTGAAATTTTTTGCGCCCCTGGCAATGCCGGTATAGCAGATATGGCTCAATGCCTTGATATTGGAGTTAACGAGGTGGAAAAGTTGGCCGATTTTGCCTTAAATAATGGGGTTGAGCTCACCTTTGTCGGCCCTGAGGAGCCTTTGACCCTGGGGATTGTTGATTTTTTTGAATCTAAGGGTTTGAAGGCCTTTGGCCCCACGAAGGCGGCGGCTGTTTTGGAAGGCAGTAAAGTCTTTATGAAGGATCTGCTGGCCAAATATAATATTCCCTCCGGTTTTTATCAGGCCTTTACCAGGCGTGATGAGGCGGCGGCCTTTATCCGGGAGAAGGGGGCGCCCATTGTGGTCAAGGCCGACGGCCTGGCGGCTGGTAAGGGGGTTATTGTTGCCAATAATGTTGATGAGGCTGTGGCCGCGGTGGATTTAATGCTTGCCGATCAGGCCTTTGGCAAGGCGGGGAGCAGGGTGATTGTTGAGGAATTCCTGGCAGGTGAGGAGGCCTCTTTTCTGGCCTTTACCGATGGTCGGACAATTTTACCGCTGCCCTCGGCGCAGGATCACAAAGCGGTGTTTGATGGTGATAAAGGCCCTAATACCGGCGGCATGGGGGCCTATTCTCCGGCCCCGGTATTAACGGCAGAGCTGGAGCGTCAGGTCATGGCTGAGATTATGTATCCCACCGTGCGGGCCATGGCCGCTGAGGGGCGGCCGTATAAGGGCATTCTCTATGCCGGTTTGATGATTAAGGATGGCCGGGCCCGGGTGCTGGAATTTAACTGCCGTTTTGGTGATCCTGAAACTCAACCTCTGCTTATGCGGCTCAAGACGGATCTGGTGGAACTCATGGAGGGGGTCATTGATGAGAATCTTGCCGCTGTTCACCTGGAAATTGACTCCAGGCCTGCCGTCTGTGTGGTAATGGCCGCCGACGGTTACCCCGGCAGCTATGAGAAGGGGCGGGTGATTACTGGTCTGGATCAGGATTTTGGCGATGATTTGATGGTCTTTCATGCCGGTACTTCTCTAAGTACCGGGGGTGAGGTTGTGACCTCCGGCGGCCGGGTGCTTGGGGTTACTGCCCGGGCGGCAGATCTGCGAGCGGCGGTTGATGCCGCCTATGAAGCGGTCAAAAAAATAAATTGGCCGGGCTGCTTTTATCGTACCGATATTGGTCGTAAGGCCCTGAACCGTCTGCCTGGGGAAGGCACCATACAGGTGGGGATTGTCCTGGGCAGCGCCTCTGATTTGCCGGTTTTTAAGGGCTGTACCGCCCTTTTGCGGGAGATGGGTATTGCCCATGAGACTATTATTGCCTCGGCTCACCGCAGTCCGGAGCGGGCGGCAGATTACGCCAGAGAGGCAAAGGGGCGGGGCTTGCGGGTACTCATTGCCGGGGCCGGTATGGCCGCTCATCTTGCCGGGGTGCTGGCCGCTCATACCATCCTGCCGGTTATCGGGGTCCCGGTGGCTTCCTCGTCTTTGCAGGGCTTTGACTCTCTGCTCTCCACCGTTCAGATGCCGCCGGGGGTGCCGGTGGCTACCATGGCGGTCGGCCCGGCCGGAGCCAAAAACGCGGCTGTTCTCGCTGCCGAGATGATGGCGCTCAGCGATGATAAAATGGCCGAATGGCTGGTGGACTTTAAACGGCGGATGGCAAGGGATGTGGAAAAGGCCTCTGCGGGGATTGCTGATTAACTTAATTGTGGTGAACGGCTGTCTTTTACTGCCATTCACCACGTAAAAGCGGACTTGTTGCCTATACAAGTTCGTTAAAATATATGACTTCACCATTAGCTTCAGAACAGGCCCTGGCTGTTGAAGAGGCGGCGGCCATAATCTTAGAGGGTGGTATTGTCGCCTTTCCCACCGAAACTTATTACGGCCTGGCGGTTGACCCCTTTAACTGCCAGGCGCTTGATCGTCTTTTTGCCCTTAAACAGCGTTCTCTCTCTAAACCGGTGCTCACTATTATTGAGAACCGGGCTCAGCTCTCCACCATCAGTACCGTTATTCCACCCTGCTTTAATTCTCTTATGGCCCGTTTCTGGCCCGGCCCGCTTACCCTCATTTTTAACGCCAGGCCTGAGCTTCCGCCCCGTGTTACCGCTGCTTCCGGTACCATCGGTGCCCGTGTATCTTCTAATGCCCTGGCTCATTCCTTAGTCAGGGCGGTGGGGCGGCCCATAACCGCAACCAGCGCCAATATATCAGGCCAGCCCCCGGCCTTAAACGCCGGCAGGCTGCAAAAGATATTTGGCGGCGGCCTGGATTATATCCTGGACGGTGGTTCCACTCCAGGCGGCCAGGGGTCCACTATTATTGGTTGTCAGGGAGATGAGCTTTGCCTTTTGCGGTCTGGTGTTGTTGAGGTCGACCAACTGTTTAGATAATCGTCACTTCAGATCCACCTGTCCCGGAGTCTGCGCTTAGCTGTATAAAAGAACTTTTCGCAGTAACTTTTGGCAAGTTCATCAAAATTCTAATTGGATACCAATTAATATTACCCATATGGGAGGAACTGACATGCGTGAAATTAACCTTAAGGCCGAGGGCGAAGTTGATTACGGACGGGCTGCCGATTTGGCTAAAGCAAGGGCTGAGCGGGAGATTCCGGAGGCCATGCTCATTGCCTGGAATGACCGGCAGCGGGATATTCACTCCCCCTCCTGCCTTAAATGCGAGATCAAGGATAAGGCGGGATGGGAGGTCTATGGCCATAATCACGGCGGCCGTCTGCGAATCAGTGTTAATGATGATGATTTTGTTTTTATATACGGGATGTTATAGGGGTGATCATGACGCTCATTGGATCACCGCATGCTCTTTTCCGCGATCAGTTGCTGCAGGCCTATGAGAATCACCTTTTGTGTCAGCCGCTCATGGTTGAGGCGCAGGGCCTTGAGGGTAGAGGGGTGAGGGTGGGCTATGCCAATGGCGTATCCCCGTCTGTCGGCCAGATTGATTAATTTGTTGAGTTGAACGGTTATGGCGGCGGCGCTTTGGGTGTTGTCTAAAAATACATCACGGCTGGCTGTTCTAAGCCCCAGTTTTCGCCCCAGCCGGAAGCCCACGCTCTTTGGTGAGGTCAGGCTGTCAAGCCAGATGAGGTGCCGGGATTTAAGGATTTTGAGGACATAAGTCATGGCCGGGACGTTTTCGGTAAATTTGGAACCCATATGATTGTTTACCCCAATGACCATTGGCAGCTCTGTTAGATCCTGGTCCAGAATCCGCCCCATTTCGTTCTGAGACATGGAGAGCAATAAGGCCCCCGGGCCGGGATTCCAGCGCCGCAGATTATAGGGCTCCATGGGGAGATGGAGGAGGACGTCGTGATGCAGAGCGGCAGCCTTAAGGGCCAGCTCCCGGCTGAATGGGCGAAAGGGCATAACGGAGAAAGAAAGATTCAGCTTGAGATCCATTAAGGCAAGGGCCAGTTTCTTCTGGTTGCCTATGTCGTCGATTATTATTGCTATTCTGGGTTTAAATGGGGTCTTGTAAGGTTTGGCATCTATTTCTTCCGGTGATCTTTGCCCTTGCCGGGAGTTTCTTGCGGTGGGATTAGTTCTTAAGAAAATAAAATAAAGGGCAAAGGCTATGGAGATGAAGAGGACTAAGGTTAACAGCAAGGTGATGTAAAGGTTAGATTTGCTTTTTCTCTTTTTGGAGTGTTTTTTTGCCATTTATTTATCCCGCTCCAGGACGTAATAGGCCAGGGCATGCAGGGTGTCTTTGGCGCTGGATTCTGGAAATATGTTTAGAGCCGCCAGGGCCTCGTCGATCAGAGTTACGGCCCGCCGGCGGGCGGCGGTGAATCCTCCTGTCATGGAGATTATGTCTCGAGCCCTGGTGAAATAATTACTTCGATCAACGGCCGAAGTTGTCAGAAGTTTTTTTAACTCCCGGCTGTCGCTGCTATCCCCCCTTAGGGCGTAGAGGAGCGGCAGGGTCATTTTGCCCTCCTGGAAATCATTGCCCACCGCCTTGCCGGTTTTGGCCCCGTCACCCAGATAATCCAGCAGGTCATCAATTATCTGGAATGCTAAGCCCAGATTAGTGCCGAACAGAGCCAGGGCCTCTCTCCCGGCATTGGTGCAGCCGGCAAAGATGGCACCTGACTCACAGGCGGCGGCAATCAGGGCGGCAGTTTTGCCCCGCAAGACCGCAAAATAATAGTCCTCATCTGTCTCCTGCTTCTCAGCGTTTTGTAATTGTAAAAATTCTGATTCCACCATGGCGGCGGCGGCCTGGCATATTACCTGCAGGCAGGATATGCCGCCCACTGTTCCGGCCAGACGCATGGCATGGCTGTGCAGAAAATCACCAGCGAGAATAACATGGGTATTGCTCCACACCTTGTTGGCGACCTTGCGCCCCCGGCGCTCTTCGGCGTGGTCAATCACGTCGTCGTGCAGGAGGCTTGCGGCATGCAGGTATTCAAAGGTCAGGGCCAGCCGGTAAAGATCCGGTGAATTGCGACCCTCTAATCCGGCACTCAGGACAGTCAGCAGGGGGCGGATACGTTTACCGCCGTTAAAGACGGCATATTTTATAACTTCGCCCAGCAGGGGATTGTCAATGGCGGCATTTAAATCCTGGCCCATGATAAGATCTATCTTCTCGGTCTCCGGCTGGATGTTTCGCATTAGGCCTGTCATTTAAGTTCGTCCTTTTGACGGGGAAGTTTGTATGGATTGATTGACTGCTGGAAGGAGAGTTTGCGGTAAAATTGGCGGAGGAAGTAGGATTCGAACCCACGGTACTTTCGTACAACGGTTTTCAAGACCGCCGCCTTCAACCACTCGGCCATTCCTCCGTAAATTTTAATGTAATTTTTTTAACATCTCAGAATGCTCATGTCAATAATAGTCATGACTAATTCATCTTCTTTTTAAGACCGTTTAAAATACCTGGTACTGGTATTAGCCAGGTTAAAAAACATAAATCCCCTGGTTTTAAGTTCTTTTTTTAAGTAAAATAAGAATGATTGTCAACTGTTCAGGCAGTTGCCTGCCTGCAACTAACAATATTACCTTTAGCAAAGGGGGAGAAGATGGCGGACGGAGAAATTAGAATTTCCATCGATAAATTAATTGATATTGTTCAATCCGGCGGGAAGATCCGTACCGGAGTTGATGTTTTTAATAAACAGGGGCGCCTGATTCTGGAACGGGATGTTCTGGTGGCGGATGTCGCTCCCCTGTTGCGGGTTAAAAAATTTGGGGTGGAGTTAATTTCTATTGTCAGCGGTGGTGATGGTGGTTTATGGGATGAAACCGGGCAGCCGGTTGTTGTTAAAAGCGAGACTCCGCCAGCCCCTAAGCCGGCCCCTAAGCCGGCACCGGTTTCAGAGATAGACCGTCGTATATATGAGATTGAAGAATTGCGGCGGGCCGCGGCAGAGAAGGCCTCTCTGGCCAAGAATAATTTAAAAAATGCCCTGCGCCAGATTCAGGAGAACGGCGGTAAATTCGATTTTGAGCCTATTGATGACACGGTGAGGGAGCTGTTTGATTTTGTTTCTCAGAATGAGACCGCTTTTTCATATCTGACCAGGGAGATTTTTTCTTATGATCAATATCTCTATAATCATTCTTTGAATGTCTGTGTGATCGGCACGGTGGTAATGAAGAAGTTTAACGAAAACTTTAATGCCATGGTCAATAATCACCTTAATAATATACCGACCTCCATTAATGCCGCTGCTGCGAAGGATGTGCCACAGGCCTTCAAATATTTTCAGGATGACGAATTACAGGATATCTCGGCCGGTTTTTTTATGCATGATATGGGTAAGGTGTTAGTAGAAAAGTCGATTCTGAATAAAAAAGGTCGGCTGAGTAAGAGTGAATTTGAGGTTGTCAAGGCTCACAGCACCAGAAACGGCATCAAGATCCTGGAGAAAAACAATTTGATTAATCCATATCTCTGTAAAATAAGCCATTATCACCATGCCCGGCTCTTTGAGGATGAGGAACGCTGTTATCCCGCTGAAATCTCTCCCTTGGATATTCCGGCCTATGTCAAGGTCTGTAAGTTAGCCGATATATTTGACGCTATGACCTCTAAACGCTGTTATAAAGAGGCCTTGAACCCGGTTGGGGTAGTGGCGGATATATTTCATAAATACGCTCAGAAAGATACCCTGCTCCAGTTTATTCTCCATGCCTTTGTCCGGGCGGTGGGGATATATCCTTCCGGCAGTGTGGTCTCGCTGATTAATGGCCAGCTGGCCTATGTCCTTGACAGCGAGGGCCCGGCTCTTATAGCTTTCACCGATGTGGAGGGGAGACCGTTGACCACCAAACAGGATATTATGGTTTTAGATAAAAAAGCGGAGGAAAGGGGGTTGAAGATTGATCGCCGTAAGGCCCCCATGGATCCGGTTCAGGCTCATAAAATTTTACCGGCTTATTTGAAAACCTCGTAATTACAGGCGGCTGCTTCCCGAAGCCAGGTCCTCAAGGGCCGCTAAGTCGATAATTTTTATCTGCTTGCCGTTGGATTCGATGAAACCGTTTTTGGCCATTTTGGCGAAGATACGGGACAGGGTTTCCGGAATGGTGCCGAGGAGGCTTGCCAGGTTGTTTTTGGCGATATCAAGCTCAACATTCCGGCCCTGCTGCTCACTGAGCAATAATAAATGGGCGGCCAGGCGGCCGGGAACCTCTTTCAGGGACAGGGCCTCAATCATGGAGGTAAATTTTTTGAGACGTCGGGAAAGGGCGGCCATCATATTCATGGCCAGATCCGGTTTGGTGCGGATTAAGTCCATGAAGGCCGTGCGGGAAAAAAAGAATAATCTAACTCTGGTCATGGCCATGGCGTAAGCCGGATAAGGAGCTCCGGCAAAAATGGCCGCTTCAGCAAAGGGCTCCCGATGCTCAAGTATGTGGAGAATCTGCTCTTTGCCGTCGGCTGACAGTTTAAAAATTTTTACCTTACCGCTTACTATTATGTAAAATCCCAGGCCGGGATCACCCTCGGAAAATATCGTCTCGCCACGTCCTGCGGTCTGGTCATCAACGATCATGGAAAGTTCAGAAATCAGGCTGCTGGAAAGCCCTCCGAACAAAGGGGTCTGAGCAAGGTGCTGGGCGATATCCACTGTCAGGCGACAAGATTTATGGCTTGGCCTTTGGCGTTACCGGCCGCGGTCTCTGCCTGGCGAATCTGATTTCGTTCAGCGCTGCCCCTGGCCTGGGCAGTTGTCCCCGGTTCAGGCTTCTGTTCAGCCTTAAGGTCTTCCCTCTTTTGGGTTGTGGCCTGCTGTTGTAACTGCCGGGCGCGGGTGGATATTTCTACTCGGCTTTGGCTTTGCGGAGCATTATTTTTCTGCGTCCTTTGAGCCTGGGGGGCATTCTGACTATTCTCGACGTTTTGATACAGCTGATTGGGATTCAGGCTGTTGAGTGAATTTATATTCATTGGCGCACCACCTCCTTTATTATAGTTATTATAAGCAAGGTGGATAAAATAGACAAGGGGCAAAGAAGAGGATTAGTGATAATCTGAGGTAGGTGCATGCTTTGTGTGACCTCCTAAATAGTTACCAGATAATTATCCGCTGTTGTGCCGGGCTCACGATTTATGATGAAGGCGGCGGCGTAATTGTTTTCAATAAAGGCGAAGAAGGACAAGATGTCAGGCATGTCTGAGCGCCGACAGGCTATACGGCCGCTGAAACCTCCGGTGGTCGTGCTTAACGACTGGAGATTTAAGTCTAAAAAACCTGGCAGGGGGTGAAGAGGAAAGGCCTTGCGAACCGCCTCTTTTATTGACCAAAGCATGATAAACATTGCCTTGGGTGACTGGTTTAAAACAGTCCCCTGACGTAGTAGAAGAATTTCTTCCTCCGGGTTTGCGAAACGACTTTTTATGCGGCTTGTGTTCTTTATTTCCTGGAGATCCAGGCCGCATAAAAAGGGCCGTACCGCCAGGGCCGCGGCCTGATTGCCGCTATGGCTGATGGATATGTCGGGGATGGGCCCGGCGCTGCTCGGCGCTATAAACGGGCGGCCGCTGGGCTGGTTATTAATCTCTATTTGTTGCCAGGCGGCGGGGGATGGGCTGGAGGTAGAAATAACTGACAGCGCCGCGGCCTTGGCACACAGGCGGCCGGCCAGCCATTGAGCGGCCCGCCGGGGGAACGTGAATTGTCGTAAGACCCCGCGCTCTGCCGGGTTGAGATAACGGTGGGCGAGATCAGCTTGCTGCGGGCCGATTTTTAGACGGCAGGCCGCCACGTTTATCCCCTTGAAAATTGGCAGGTTTAATATTTCGGTCTGGGAGAGCAGGGGCTGGATGGCAATATCGAGCTTTGCCCGGCCCGGTGAACCGGGAAATTTCTTGCTATTTTGCATAAAATATAGTCTTTCTTGTACAGTGCATAATTACTTAAACAGCAGGTCTCCATTGTTCAGCCATATCCGTCTTAACTGTAGAGACTTACGATAAAATTTAACTTATACCTCTATGACAGCTCTTGATATTGGTGTTATCACCATTACAGTATTGTTTCTGGTGCGCGGCGTATGGATTGGTTTTGTCCGGCAGATTGCCTTTGTCCTGGCCCTGACCACGGGTTATATTGCCGCCGGGGCCTATTATGATCATTTTTCCAGGTATCTCGGTAAATGGGTGCATAATCCTGAACTTCGTTTTGTCATTACCTACACCCTGCTTTTTCTGGTGACCTATGTCTTGATTATGCTGTTGGGAGCGGGTCTGAAAAAGGTGATGCAGGTCTCTTTCCTGGGCTGGTTGGACCGGCTCATGGGCGGTATATTCGGTCTGGCCAAGGCTGTTTTTATTTCCACCCTGGCCTATATGGCCCTCGCTGGTATATTCTCTACCAGTAATCCCATTATTCAAAAATCATTCAGTGCCAAATATCTTACCCGCAGCGCCCGTTTTGTCACCTCCTTTATCAAGGATAAGGACTTGCAGAAGTCACTGATTCCCAAATCTCCGGCCATCTCCTCATTTCTTGCCAATCCTGTACCAGCTCTTAAGAAGCTTGGGGGGCAGGCCAAATAGATACCCTGTCATAATCGCCTGGTTGATGAGAGTAGTCTTGAACAGTCCCAGACGCTGCCAGCGCCGGTCAGAAGTGATGGCGGCGGCCGGCGCTATTCTGATTCTGCCATATTTCTTTAAAGTTTTGATGAGAAGAACGTCTTCGAGGATGGGCTGCGGGGCATAACCGCCTGCTTTTTTAAATAAAGCGCTGTTGACAAAGATAGCTTGATCGCCATAGGGCAGACGCAGGAGGCGGGTTCTTAGATTGGTACCGGCCTCCACCAGGCGGCTGCCTGTTCCCCGGCTGCTCATGGCGAAGCGAAAGGCCCCGGCGGCGGTATTGGGCTGTTGCATAATTTGTGTTATATGATGCTGGAAATCCGGCGGCAACAGGGTATCGGCGTGCAGGAAAAGGAGAATGACGCCTTGCGCTGCCTCCGCACCGTGATTCATCTGCCGGGCCCGTCCTGCTGGAGAGCGTCGGATAATGGCGCCATTGGCCTGGGCAATGGCCAGCGTGTCATCGGTACTGCCGCCGTCAACTACAATAATTTCTCTAACCTCTGGAGCCGCGGCCGCCCGCAGGGTAGGGGCAATATTGCCGGCTTCGTTAAGGGTTGGTATAATTATAGAAATGTCTAAGATCTTCCGGGCGGTCGATGTCATAAAGGGTGTCTACGCGGCCGACTGAGAGATTTTGTTCCTAGGCCTTTCTCATGGTTTCGGCCAATACCCTGTCGGTTCCCCAGCTTATCTCAGTAAACAGTGCCGGGCAGGGGTGTTTCAGGCCAATGAGGTAATATCCGCCGTCCACAGCCGGCCCGAGAACGAGATCCCGCCGTTGTAATTTATTAAGAGCGCTGTGTAAAATGGCGGCAGTCAGGGCCGGGCAGTCAGAGCCGACCAGAATTATACGTCTGCTGCCTGCGGTAAATGCCTGCTGGAAGGCGGCGGTCATGCGGCAGCCTATATCATCCCCTTTCTGAGGATAGTAATTCAGATCGTCTCCCAGCCAGGCGGCCATCATTTCGGTTTTGCCGCCCTGATAGTGAATCTGGAGGTCTGTGGCTCTATAACGCTTTAACTCTCTAACCTGGCGGACGATCTTCTCGCTCATTCTGCGCTGGCAGTCAGCGGCTCCTTGAGCCCCCAGGGCCGGGATCAGCCGGGTCTTAACCAGGCCCGGTAGCGGGAATTTAGTAAAGATGATAACTGTGTCTTCTGTGCCATAATCTTTTGTTTGAACTGCCTGCCGGCTGACAGAGGCCACTGGCCGCTTTTCGTTAATTCCATGATTGACCAAATTATATGCCCCAATACAAAAAATATGGCAGGGGAAATCTTAAACCCACTCCAAATTCATATATAAAACGTGATTATCGGCGGGCCGTGGGCGCGGCTGATTTTTCCACCTTTCAGGTTAAGGTGAAGGAAACCGACCTGTTGATTATGGCTTCCGCTGATGTCCACGGCCCTGCCTGTGATTTAGTCCGTCAGTATCGTAATCAGTTGGAAAATTATATCAACCATAATCCTTCCTTTCAATCCTCTCTGCGTCCTCTCTCTCTTGATCGGCTGGCTCCGCCCATTGTTAAAGATATGCTTAAGGCCTCTGCCGTTGCCGGGGTCGGCCCCATGGCGGCAGTGGCCGGGGCAGTGGCGGAATATGTCGGCAATGGCTTATTGGCTGAAGTCGGGATTGATGAGGTGGTGGTTGAAAATGGTGGTGATATATTTTTACACCGCCGGGAGGATTGCCGGATTGCCATTTTTGCCGGGCCCTCACCTTTAAGTAATAAGGTTGGGGTCAAGGTTAAGGCGGAGGCAATGCCCATGGGGGTCTGCACCTCTTCAGCATCGGTGGGCCATTCTCTGAGCTTCGGAACGGCTGACGCGGTAACTGTTCTGGCCGCCAGTACCGTCTTGGCCGATGCCGCGGCTACCCGTCTGGGCAATGAGGTCGGCATAGATTCTCCCCTTTCTCAGGCCTTGGACGCGGCTCAAGAGATCAGCGGTATTCGCGGAGTGGTTGTTATCCGTGGTGAGGAGATTGGGGCCTGGGGTGAGATAGAGTTGGTCGATCTGACTTAGGGGTTATAAAAAAGAAGGCCCTTAGCCGCCTAACCATTTGTTGAGGATATCGTCGGGCAGGAGCGGACTGCCCGATGTCTTTGCTCTATCCGCTGATTTGCTGGCTGCGGCAGGTTGATCTGCCGGTTCTGTTTCTTTCTCTGCTGCGGGTTTGAGGGGTTCTTCAGCCTCAGGCACGATCGGGACGGGCTCAACAGTTTGCCGCCGGGTCGTTAATTCCTCTTCAAACTTGTGGAGCTTTAATTCGTCCTCGGCGCGTCTCGCTCTCTCTTCTTCTAAGGCCTGCCCTAACTCTTCCAGCTGGCGGTTCAGGCCGCTCAGTTCCTGCTGATGTTCAGTGTGGATTTCCTCTATCTTGTTGTTCTGGCGGGTTATCTCAATCTGGCGTGCCAGTAAAAGCTCCTCTAACTCTTTTACCCTGGTGGTATGAGACGATATTGTGGCGATTTTCTGCCGTAAGCTGTGTTCCTCATCCCTGCCGGCCTGCAGTTTTTCCCGTAAGGTGGTTATTTCCTGCCGCATATCTTCTAATTGGCTGGACAGCATGGTGATTTCCACTTCCTGTTCATTGTCTACTGCCTCTTTCCGGTTAAGCAGAGCTATTTCATCCTGAAGACGGCGGCATTCCTGGCGGCTGTTCTCCAACTCGGTCTCTAAGCTTTGGCTTCTGATCTGGAGATTTTTATTGTTCTCCTGTGCCGCCTTTTGTTCCTGAAGCTGGTCTTGCAGGGCTTCCTGCGCCGCCAGGCTGGTTTGTAATTGTTCGCGCAGGTCATCCGCCTTTTCGCGCTGAGTTGTTAATTCCTCTTCAAGGCCGGCGCTCTCTCCTGCTCCTTCCTGCTTTAACGCCGCGTACTTAAGGGCTAATTGTTGATATTTTTCCTGTTGATCGGCAAGCATTGCCTCAAGGGCAGGAAGACGCTCTAAGTCCAGGCGTGATTCGTCCAGTTTTTCCTGGGCGATTTTTAATTCCTGCCGCATCTCCCCTAATTCTTCCACCTGCTTTGACAAACCAGACATACCCTTGAGCTTTAAAGCTGCTTTTTCGGTAATAAGCTGCTCAATTTCATCCTGCCGGCTGGCCAGTCTGGTCTCCAAATCGTCAATCCGGGTTCGGAATTCCTCTCTATCCATAACTGTCTCCTTTAAAAAAATGTCCAGGGCGTTAAGATCGTTTTTGAGTAGTTTAATGCCATTTGTCAAGGTTTCCTGTTGTTCTGTTGTGCTGGAATAAAGGTGAATGTCTTTGTTGTCCAACTTGACGGCGAGGGTTTTCTTTTCCAAACCTCGCAGGCGTATAATTATATAACTTAATATTACGAGAACTGCCGACAGGAGCAGGATGATAAACATCAGTTCCGGCATGGATGAGGCCGGGCCGCCGTAAGGAGCAGGTGACGGCTTTTGAGCGGCTGACGGCTTTTGTTTTTGGCCGGTTTTTGGTTTCCGGCTGGGTGTTGGTAAGTTAAGCGCTCTGTTTGCCTCTCGGTACCATTTGAGATAGATATCACTTTTTTGGGGCGGCCATGACGAAAGAGCGGCAATACTTGACTCGGCAGCGGTTGTGGAGAGCGGTTTGGCTGACTGCGCTTTCTTTTGAGTTATGGCCGGAATCCAGTTGACAGGCGGCCTGAGGCGCTGCATAATTCTCCAGCCTCTGTCGGGCTTAAAACCTATATAACTGGCGGCGAAAGATGATTTGCGGCCCGGCAGGCCGTATTCACAGGCGACCAGGGTCTGGCTGTTAACCTGAATTATATAGAGGTTATAAAAGGTAACAGGGGCCTTAGCGATCTCAGGCAGTAATAGTTTTTTGGCTAATTCAAAATTATTGCTGCTTAAATCCGGTAATGGGGCCTGGCCGGTTTTTAAATCCAGGAGACTTGGGATAATTATCACCGGAATAGTCCCGATTTTTAAAAATCGGGCTAATTGTGAGAGATCATTGTTGTTAAGGCTGATGCAGCCGTTGGTACTGTCATAACGTAATTTTTTGTTGGTACCGTGGATAAATATACCATGTCCATCTCGTTTTTCCAGGCGGTCAAAAATGTTGGGATAATTTAGGTGAAAGGCCTTGGTACCGAAGACGGTGAGCTTTTTGTCGATATATTTTTTGGTAATAAAATATATACCTTCCGGGGTTTTTTTGTCCCCTTCCACTATTTTAGGGCCGGAATTCTCGCCGGTAGCCGCAGTATATTCCGTCATAACCTGTAACCTGCCGTCATAGCGGAGAACCCGGAGGCGCTGGAAATCTTTTTCCACTAAAATGATAGATAAGGGACGGGCGGCAATCAGTACCTTGACGTTAAGATTAAGCAGGGCGCTGCTGTCAATCCCTATCGGAACATGATTGTTAACGGCGGCTCTGGTGCTCAGTGGCACAAGGCTGAAAATAAATAATAATGTTGAAATAAAAAGATATGGCATATAATAAATATAACTATTCAGCAAAATGTCCGAAATTAGCAATAACTACTGAATGTAACTGAAGATGAGGGGCTGCTGAATTACAAAATTATTGAATCTTGTTTGAACCGCCCGGGAATTAAGCTTCGTAATTTCTTATCATAATGAACTAAAACATCTTTTGCAAATACTGAAAAAAATACCCGCTGTCTTTTAATTTGTCGGCCCTTGTTTCCGGTGCTGCGGCTTTGGTGCCCGGTGATCGCGCTTTACTCAATTCTTTATGGCACAAGGGGGTAAATAGATGTGAAGGCTCTTTCCATTAACAGTAAAATTATGCTGGTTCAGCTTCTCATGGCTCTTCTTGGAGCTTTGGCTCTTGCTGTGGCCGGGTATTTTATTCTCTACACTGCCCTTACTGCCAGTGCCAAACGGCAGATGCGTTATGTGGCGGTCAGCCAGGCTGATTTTGTTCGTCACAACTGGGATCTGCTCTTAAGTGAAATAAGAGAACTGGGGCATAGTGAGGCGGTAACCACCTATACCAGCTCTTTCTGGGAGGGTGCCCTCACCGAGTATTTAAAGGATATTTCCAGCCAGGACTTTTCCGTTGTGGCCTATCTCGATAAGAGCGGTCTTGAAAAGGTTAAGGTTGTTCGCGGCCGCAAGTCACGTCATTTAATAGATCATGGTGATTGCGCCATTTTTAAACGGGCCAAAGAGCATCCCAATGTTATTCAGTTCAAAATTGTTACCGAGAAAACGGCGGGGGCGGAACTGCCGCCGCCGTATATTGAATACATCTATTATGGCGACCGTTTCAGTAGATTTACCGGGGCGGTCATGGCCGTGTCCACCATTGATCGATTATCGCCGACTATGGCGAATTTCCATTTTGAAGAGACCGGCTATTTGACCTTGATGACCGCTGATGGCCGGGTGCTGATTTCTCGGGATAAAGGGCGGATTATGCAGCGGGTGAATCTCGGGGGGATAATCGGAACCTCCGGCCTGTGCCTGGGGGGGGTACGGATTAAACGAGCCCCTCTTCTGGGGCAGGACGTGATGAACGCCCTGATCTACCTGCCTGAAATGGGTGTCTTTCTTGATGCCGCTTTGCCGATGAACCGTTTCATGCTGGTGCCAAGACGGTTAATTATTGTCTATCTCGCTATTATATTGTTGACCATGGCCTTATGTCTGCTGGTGTCATATAAGTTGGCCCGGGGTATAACCCGGCCGATATTGGAGCTGGCCGCGGCCGCCAACAAGTTAGCACGGGGTGACTGGGCTCAGGAAATTCGGCCCCGTAAAGATGATGAAACCGGAGTTCTGGCTCAGGCCTTTCTGGTGATGAAGGGGCGGCTGCATGACATGATCCGCAGCCGTGATCTGGAGATAGCCGCCCGCCGCCAGAGTGAGGAACGTTACCGTACCTTGTTTGAGACGGCCCCGGATGCTATCAGCGTTCTTGATGATCAGGGGGTAATTGTTGATGTGAATCCGGCGGCTCTGCGTCTCTACGGCCTGGGACGCTGGGAAATGGTGGGTAAGAAGACGATCGATTTTATTCATCCGGAAAATCTGGAGGTCTGCCGGCTTAATTTTGAGCGTTTAAAAGGGGCGGCGGTCGTAAATGTTGAGGAGGAAATAATAATTTATTATGGCCCGGAGCGGGAGGAACGGCCGGTATGGCGGAAGGCTAAACCCCTGGTGGATGATAAGGGCCTTTTCAGAGGGGTGCTGGCCTATGATCGTGATCTGAGAGAGCGCCGGGAGGCGAACCGTCTGCGGGAGGAGCTTGACCGTATCGCCCGCCATGATCTCAAGGCCCCCTTAAACGGTATTGTTAATATTCCCTATCTCATTCGTAAGCAGAATAATCTCAGTTCTGACCAGCTGCGATGGCTGCAGATGATTGAGGACAGCGGTTACAAGATGTTAGAGTTGATTAACAACTCTCTGGAAATCTATCGCATGGAAGAGGGACGATATAATTTTCAGCCGGTGCGGGTGGATTGTGTCGCCATTCTGCGCAAAATTGGTCTTGATCTTTTAGATCAGCTTCAGAGTAAGCGGGTTGAGCTGCGGCTTCTGGTAAATGGTCGGCCATGCCGTAAGGATGAACGTTTTATTATCAGCGGAGACGAACTGTTGACCTACAGTATGCTGGCTAATCTTATTAAAAACGCCTTGGAGGCCTCGCCCGTCGGGCAGGTCATTGAGGTTGCCATGCGTAAGGCGGAGAATGGGCGTTTAGAAATAATAATTCATAACGATGGGGCCGTACCTGAGGAGCTGCGCGCCTCATTTTTTGATAAATACGCCACCAGAGGCAAGAGCGGCGGCAGCGGGCTGGGAACTTACAGCGCCCGGCTCATGGCCGTTACTCAGGGAGGGGATATAACCATGCGTTCTTCCGGGGCTCAAGGCACTTTTGTTATTATTGGCTTTGGCGGTTCAGCGCAAGGCAGTTAATGCTGGCAGTGACGGCACCAGAAGGTGGCCCGGCCTGCCAAGGTGATTTTTTCTATGGCTCTGCCGCAGATGGGGCAGGGCTCACCGGCGCGGCCGTAAACCTGGAGCTGGAGCTGGAAATATCCCGGCTTGCCGCCGGCGTTAATAAAATCGGCGATGGTGGAGCCCCCGGCGGCAATAGCTTTCTTGAGTATTTCTCTGGTTGAGGTGACAACGGTCTGCCACTCCGGGCGGTTTATCTTATTGACCGCTCTCGTGGGTGAGATAGAGGCGGCGAAGGTGATTTCATTGGCGTAGATATTGCCGATTCCCACTACTACATGGCTGTCCACGAGAAAATTCTTCAGGGGCCGCCGGCTTTTTCCGGCCCTGCTCAGCATATAGTCGGTGGTGAAGTCATTACCGAGGGGTTCGGGCCCCAGGGCGGCGAAAAAACTACCTTCATCGGCATCCGGAGGCAGTACCTGGATTAAACCAAAACGGCGGGTATCATTAAAACGTAGTTCCAGGCCGTTATCAAGCCGGCAGTATAGATGGTCATGGCGGGCTGAGCTCTGGCCGGCTCTGAACATTCCCAGCCGTCCTGTCATGCCGAGATGGATGATTAAGGCGGCATTGTTGGCCGCAGTCACAATCAGATATTTGGCCCGCCGTCCTACCGTGCTTATAGGTTGATCTTTAATATAGCGCTCAATCTCTGCCTCGGGGATGGGCCGCCGCAGGGCCAGGCCGCTGGTCTTGATTCGGGTAATGGTTCTGCCGATGAGCATGGGGGCAATCCCCTGGCGGACGACTTCAACTTCTGGCAGTTCCGGCATCTTTGTCCCTACTTAATTTTGTTTTATTTTCCGGCATGTTTTGATTGATTTGACCTTAGGGCCTTTCTGGTATAAATTCGATATATCTTTTTGCGTTAAATCCGGCTGACCGGGTATGTCTGTTCTTATGAAAATGGGAGAAAACTATGTTTAAAAAAATCATTATAGGTTCGCTGCTGGCCCTGCCGCTGCTGGTTCCGGCCCGGGCCGGGGCGAAGGTGGAGGTGGAGACCACGCCTGTTGCCAGTCTGCGCCTGTCTTCCGCCCCTCTTGATACTGCCATCTCCGGGGATGGTCAATCGATATTTGTTCTCACTGAATCTGGCCGGGTGGAAATATATGATCCAAAGGGGCGCCATAAGGGCTCGGTTAAACTAAGCGCCAAGGCGGATCGTCTCGCGGTATCACCGGATGGAACCACCTTGTTTTTAACCGACAGTGCCCATCACATGGTGCGGATGACGCGCTTAAGCTTTGTGCATAAAATCAGCACTAAAGGCTCGCCATTCAAGGGGCCTGCCGACGCCCCGGTGGTTATCGCGGTATTCAGTGATTATCAATGACCATACTGCGCAAGGGTTAACCCCTTACTTGAGCAGGTGCTCAAGCAATATCCCACTAAAGTCAAACTGGTTTATAAAGAATTTCCTCTACGGATGCACCGCTTCTCGCGTCAAGCCTCGCTCGCCGATATTGCCGCTGGGCGGCAGGGTAAATATTGGCAGATGCATGATAAAATTTTTCAGCATTATAGTAGTCTGAGTATGGCTGATTTTCAGCAATTCGCCCGGGAAATAGGGCTTAATATGCCGCGTTTTGAGCATGACCGCCAAGATCCTGAGGCCATCCGGCGGATTAACGAAGATCTCAGGGAAGGCATAGCCGCTGGTGTCCATGGTACGCCGACAATATTTATTAACGGTCGCCTTCTTCGTCTACCTACTCTGAAAGGTTTTGATGTAATGATTGAGCAGGAGTTAAATAAAGAAAAAAGGTAGTTGTTCTGTTCTGCTACACCCAGATAGTCTCATCTTCCTGGTTGCCGGACTTTTTTAACTGGGCGATGAGTTTATCCTTTTGCTGTAATTCTATCTGGAGTTTTAATAATTCTTCGTCGGTTTGCCGTAGACGTTCGGCAAGGGTTTCGGCAAAGAGTCTGAAAACGGCATATTGGAAGACTCTGGCATTGTCTTTGAGTTTATGGTCAAGATTACTGCAGTCCAGTCCCAGAACCATTGTCCTGGCCAGAGCCCAGACGCTGGCCGAACGTGGAGAGCCGTCAATGACCCCCATTTCTCCAAAGAGGTCGCCGCCGCCCTCCAGGATCGCAAAGGTCTTTTCACCCTTGACAATTTTTACCTGCCCGGAGATTAGAAAATAAACCCATTGGTCCTTATCGCCTTTACTTATAATAGTTTCTCCAGCCTCATAGGATTTTAATTTCCCCACTTCTAAAAAGGCTTCTATGTCGTCATCGGAAAAGGCCTGGAATTTTTTAATTCTTTTAAGCAGTTGAAGAACCTTTTTATTTTCCTTCAGGTAGCCGGTTTCCTGCATAATTATCCCTCTATCGATATTTTTTGAACATTATTTTGAAGAATAAGGAGTTGGATTGAAATTGTCAAAAAAACTTTTATTACTTAGAAATAAAATCAGTCTCTTTCAGGGGCATATTGAGATCACAATAAAAATAAAAAACCGGCCACGCTTTCAAAGCATGGCCGGTTTTTTATCGGTGGTTACAGGTGTTCTTATTAATGTGGTGTACTGTCGTATTTGGTATCACTATGACAGGTCTTGCAGTCACCGCCGCCTGCTATTGCCGGCGGGTTCAGGCTGCCGTCGTTAAGATGGCAGGCCGCACAGCTGTCAGTACCCGTATAAGTTCCTGAGGTGTGGACGCTGTTGGTGCCCACGTAAATATTTGCCCCGAGATCGGACACCTGATCGTGGCATCCGGAGGTAATACAGGTCGGGGTCGCGGTGACCTGGGTTGAGTGGCTTAAATCAATATTCAGAGAATCGTGAAGCGGAAAACCGCCATGGCAGTCCATGCAGTTGTTGCCTTTGACCGCTGGTTTGCCGGTTCCCTTGCCGGCGGCGCTGCCGATGAGCCGCCAGTCATTGCTGTCATGGCAGTCAACGCAATAACCGCCTTTCTGGTGAATGGTGAAGATGGGGTCGCCAGGATGACAGGAGGCGCAACTGGTACCGGTACTGCTGACTCGTACATCGTGAGACCAGGAATTGTGATTGTTAAAGCTGGCGGCAATGGCCGTATGGCAGTCAACGCAGGTATTGGTCGTATTGCCCTCCCGGCCGGCGGCGCTGCCCTTCAGAGTGTGAATCTGGGTGGAATTCAAGGCCACATGGCAGTCTAAGCAATTATTATTATGAACCGTAGAAACGGTATCACCTTTATGACAGGTAACGCAGCTGCTGCCGACCATGAAGGTGACAGTGGTGCTGGAGTGGCTGGCGGTGGGATGGGTTCCTCCGCTCAGGTTCGTGGCTTCGGTAGTGTGGCAGACCGAGCAGTTGCCGCCGTCGTTATGGCCGCTGGCGGAACCGACTAATACCCCTTTGCTGTCATGGCAGGTGGCGCAGCTGTTACGGCCATGAATTCCATTAACCAGATCCTGATTAGAATGGCAGTTCACACAGGCGGTATCAGCGCTGACCTGGGTTGTGTGCGGGGGCGGAGTGTGGCTGGCAAAATCACTGTAAGTGGAGTGGCAGTTAAGGCAGTCGCCGGGGCCGTTGGTCTTGGCGACTCCGTAGAGCAGCCCTGTTTTATTGGCATGGCACATGCCGCAGTTACTGTTGTGGACACTTTTTACCGGGTCGCCGGTATGACAGACCGCGCATTGCGCTGTGGCCGTTACTAAGCCGGTATGGTCACCGGAGGTTGGATGGGCAAAGAAATTGGCGGCTATATCCGTATGGCAGTTGGTGCAGTCGCCGGGGCCATGCTGGGCGGCCAGGCTGATGAGGACGCCATTGCCGCTGTATTTACCAGTGGAGGCATCATAAGTCAGATTGTGGCAGGTGGCACAGACCTTGGTGACATGAATACCGGTAATAACATTTTTGTTATGATGGAAATGACATCCCGTGCATCTTGGGTTGGGATCCACATGGCCGGTATGATCCAGGGCGTTGGGATGAGAGGTGAAGTCTGCCGCGATGCCGCTGTGGCAGTCGTAACAAGTACCTGTTTTGCGGACGGCACCAGAGGCGGTGGGCCATTTGGGGCTCGGGAATGGAGAAATCAGGGTCGGGGGACCGGGGTAATGGCAGTCTCCGCAATGAAATTTATGGGTATCGGCAATAATATCGGTGGCGTTGTGACAATGGACGCAACTGGTTCCTGTGCCGGAGATAAAGACATTGTGATTCGGATAGGAAGGCTTAAAACCGAGCAGGGTTATATGGCAGGCGGTGCATTTGGTCTTGTAATGTTTACTTACCGCTATCCTGGCCCCGTTGGGGTAATCTGGGTCTGCCGGGTCGGGCTGCAGGCCGTCGTAATTGTAATATTTGGTGGAGGCGTGACATACCTGGCAGATACCCTTGGGCGGCAGACCGGAGCCGTCGGCCAGGCCGCCGACCTCACCGGAGGCATAGGTTATCTCAGGATCGAAAAATTTGACATCCATTTTGATTTTCTTGCCGTTGGCATCCAATCTGGGGGTGGTAATGGTCTTCTTGATTAATTGACCGTAAATAACACCAAAGGTACTGCCGTCGTAACTATTGGGGATTATGCCCTGTACCGTTATTGTTCCGGTGCCGCCGGGAGTACCGGGGGTAATGGCGGTGGTTTGTACGGCGCTGTTTATTTCATAGGTGTTGCCTGGGTTGTCTTTGCTCAGTACCAGAATCAGGCCCCGGCCTTTGGACGTTTTGGCGCCCCAGTTGGCGGGATCGCTCCAGAAAGTGGATGAGTCGGCGTTATTATAGGTAAAGGTGGTGGTATTGGCGGCGGTGTCAACCTGAATAGAGCCGGAATCAATGCTGCCGTTTACCAGATAAAGGGCGGCTTCATCGGTGGACAGCCAGCCTAACTGTTCCTGGAAATGTGGGTCATGGCAGTCAACGCAGCTGGTTGACCAGTCGCCGAGATTTTTATCATGCATGGCACCCATGGAGGCGGATGAATGACTGACCTTGTTGGGGGCGTAACCGCCGCTGCCGTGACATTTATTACAGACGGCGGCGGTGATGGCGGAATAAGGGGTGGTGCTGTTATTGGCCGCTGGTGAATATTGCCACCACAGGGAATAGGTATGACAGTCGCCGCAACTAATGCCGTGAGTCTCATTGTGAGGAGAATCAATAACCGAGGCCGAGGCGTAACCGCAGAGAGCAAAGAAAATCAGCACGTTAATCAGGCAGATAACCTTTTTCATTTCACTTCTCCATTAAGTGTGTAATATTACAAGTAATTTTATACTTTGTTCATTTGTGAGTATCCATATTTAATCACGAATTATAACTAAAAAACTGGTAATTGCAAGATTAATAAAGGAAATATAAAGGGCTGACTGTTTAGATAAGCGACTATGTAGGAGTTCGGATTGGGCGTAGATAAATAATTACCGGATATTTGATGGCGTTGTAGTTAACATATTTAATATGTCTGGTTGCCAAGTGCTGTAAAATAGTTTATTTGCTAATGTGTAATTGTGAGCTGTCAGTTGAAGAGCTCCATGTATGGCGGTTTTTTCCCCGCTTGAGTAGTTACGATGATATTTTTTAACAGTTGTCTTTATCATGAAGTTAACCACAGCCTTAATAACATTATGAATTCTAAACGATTTTTGCAGATTTACGTTCTTGCCGCCCTGATTATCTCCTTTGCCCTCCCGGTGCTGGCGGCTCCGCCCACGGTGGTTATTAAACCGTTTACCATTAACGCCGCTAAAGATATGTCATATCTTAAAAGCGGGATCAGGTCGATGCTGGCCAGCCGTCTCGCTGATAACGCCGGGGTGAATATAGTGTCCCCGGATGCCGGGGCCGATTACATCCTGAAGGGCAGTATGACGGTCTTTGGCGGCAGCTATTCGCTTGACGTGACGCTTGCCCCGGTCAAGGGTGGCCAGAGCAGGAAGTTTTATGCCACTGCCGCCACGGAGGGCGGAATTATAAAGGCGGTTGATTCTCTGAGCTGGGATATCGCCGAGAAGGTCTTTGGCAGGAAGAAACCAGCCAGCGCTCTGAGCACTCCTGCTCCGCGCGTTGCGGCAATTGCCGCCCCGGCTGCTGCCGTTTCTCCCTATCAGACCGCCAATCCGGAGCTTGCCTTTCGGGCCGGTCTGCAGGGTGGTTACGGCGGCAGTCTCCTGCGGCCGCGGGGGGTAATCACCGGGCCCTTCGGCTTTTTAAAGAGCCAGAATTTCCATTTTGGCCTGGTGGCCATGGATGTCGGAGATGTAGACGGCGACGGTAAAACGGAGTTTGTTCTGGCGGCCAAGCATGAGATCAGAATTTACCGCCGACTGGGCAATCGTTTTCAGAAAATATGGCAGATGTCAACCCCTGAACGTTATGCCATTCATGCCATTACTATGGCTGATCTGAATAAAAATGGGCGGCAGGAAATATATGTCAGCGCCGCCGATGCCAAACGCCCCAACTCTTTTATTCTGGAATGGGATGGCAAGAATTTTGTCAAGCTGGCCAAAAATCAGAGGTGGTATATAAGGGCGATTAATATCCCTGGTGAAGGGCGGGTGCTGGCCGGTCAGAAAGCTGGTTTTGGAACTTTGCTGGCCCCTGGAATTTATCGGCTTAAGTTAAAAAAAGGTCAACTTGTTAAGTCCGGAATGGTGCCGGTTAACGGGGTCAATCTTTTTGATTTTTCCATTGCCGATCTGGATGGCGACGGCCGTAATGAGGTAGTGGCCATCAGTCATGGTGATAAAATTCTTGTTCTGCGTCCCAGCGGCAAGGTTATGTGGGTCAGCGATGATTATTATGGCGGCACCACTACCTATCTTGGCGGCATTGGCTTTGATGATATAAATAAAGATCTGGAAAATGGTTCCTATGAGCCGCCAAGGATATATGTTCCGGCCCGTATCATTGTCCGTGATGTTAACGGTGACGGTCATCCCGATATAATTATCAACCGGAATCTATCTTCAGCATCCCGGTTCATGGCCAAGCATAAGAGTTATCCCAGCGGGGAGATTTACGCCCTGACCTGGAACGGTATAGGTCTTACCGAGCTCTGGCGTACCCGGAAGATCGACGGTTATATAGCCGATTATCAGCTTGGGCCCATTAAAAAACCGGCGGCTGATACCAAAAATAAGAATTCAGCCGGCACAGCTAATCTCTATGTGGGATTAATTCTACGCAGTGGTGGCATTGACATCTTGAGCGACGCCACCTCTACGGTGTTGACCTTCCCGCTTCAGCTGCCGAAACGTGTAAAACAGCAGCCGACTGCTCAGTAACAGCTATGCCCCCGGCAGGTGAATTTTTTCAGGTGGTCTTAACCATAAAACGCCGCATGCGGATATTGAAGAGTATGCAGATGCCGGCCATATTGGTTAACAGCGAAGAGCCGCCGTAACTGAAGAGTGGCAGAGGCATGCCCACCACCGGCAGCAATCCTAAAATCATGGCCAGATTGATAAAGGCCTGCCAGAAGATAAGAGCCACTATGCCAAAGGCCAGGAGGACGCCGAATTTGTCCCTGGCCGAGAGCGCAATATTCAGGCCGAGCAACAGCATAAAGGTGTAACAGGCCAGGAAAAATACTGAGCCGGCAAAACCAAACTCTTCCGCCCATACCGAGAAGGCAAAATCGGTATGATGTTCGGGCAGAAAATCCAGGTGGGCCTGTGAGCCCTTCAAAAATCCCTTGCCAAAGGCTCGGCCCGAGCCCACTGCTATCTTGGACTGCATGATGTGATAGCCGGTGGTTAACGGGTCGCCCTCCGGATGCAGGAATGTCTCTATTCGCTGCTGCTGATATGGTTTCAGGGCAAACTTCCAGCCTAACGGGGCAATAATCATACAGGCCATAATGATGATGACCAAGGTGCTCCAGCGCAGTTTGACAAAGAGCGTCATGGATATGGCGATCATGGCAATCATCAGGGCGGTGCCGAGATCAGGCTGCTTGACGATGAGTATAAAGGGAATACCGGCCAGCAGGCCGGGGGCAATTAATTCCCTTAAGCTGAAGCCCTTGCCGGTATCCTTCCGGTAATAATAGCTGGCGAGGCAGATAACCATGGCGAGCTTGGCAGGTTCTGAGGGCTGGAGTTTAAAAAAGCCCAGATTGATCCAGCGCTGAGCGCCGCCGGCGCTGTTGCCAAAGAATTTGGCCATGATCAGGAGCAGGATAATCACCCCGTAAAATACATAGTTCCAGCTGAGCAGTACCCGGTAATCCACGCTTATAATTGTAACAACCAGCCCCAGTCCGATTATATAGAAATATATCTGTTTTATAAAGATATGCGATGAGGTGTAGCCGTTGGTGGTGGCGGAATAAAGGTTAACCAGCCCCATGCCGATTACGGCCAGCACGGTAAGCAGGAGAATCCAGTCGAAATTTAAGATCAGACGGCGGTCGAATTGGAACATGGCGGATTATTTGTCTGTGGGATGTTCAGCCGTTTTCCCGTTAAAATATTGCTCTAATAAGGCCTTGGCTATGGGCGCTGCCTCGGAACCGCCATGGCGGCCGTGCTCAACGAGGACGGTGATGGCTATTTGGGGTTTATCGGCGGGAGCGAAGCAGGTAAACCAGGCATGATCTCGGTATTTATAAGGAATATCCTTGGCCGGTAGATGGCGGTATTGGGCCAGCCTCACCACCTGGGCGGTGCCGGTTTTGCCCCCCACCAGGATTGATTTCATCCTGGCGACGCTGCCGGTGCCGTGCTTTTCGTTTACCGCCGCCACCAGCCCTGCCCGGATCAGGGCCAGGGAGTGTTTACTGCCCAGGGCGTGGCCGTCTATCACGGGGCGGAACGGTTTTACTACCTTGCCATCGGCATCTATGACGGATTCTACAAACTGCGGCCGGTAGCGGGTGCCGCCATTGGCGAGGGTGGCGGTCATCTCACAGACCTGGAGCGGAGTTACCAGGTTAAATCCCTGGCCAATGGCCACCGACATGGTCTCCCCCTCCTGCCATTCCTGTTTATAACGCCGTCTTTTCCAGCTCTTGGTGGGAACCAGGCCTGGCTTTTCATTTGGCATATTGATCCCTGTCTTGCGTCCTAAACCGAGGCTAAGGGCGTATTTCGCCAAATTGTTCACTCCGACCTTGAGGCCGACATGATAGAAATATATATCGCATGATTCACGCAGGGCCTTTTTTAAATTTACCGCTCCGTGTCCGGAGCGTTTCCAGCAATGATAGCGGCGGCCGTAAAGCAGCATTGAGCCTGTGCAGTAGAATATGGTATCCGGGGTAATGGCTCCCTCACTCAGGCCCGCCAGGGCCGTAACAATTTTATAGGTGGAACCTGGTGGGTATTGCCCCTGGATGGTCTTGTTTATAAAGGGCTTCAGGGGATCATTTAGCATGGCCTTCCAGTTTTTAGTTGAAATACCGCCGATAAACTCCTGTAACTTCAGGGGTGGTGAACTGGCCAGAACCAGCAGTTTGCCGCTGTTTACCTCCATCATTACCACGGCCCCGGCCTTACCACGCAGGGCGCGTTCGGCGGTTTGCTGCAAAGCAATATCAATGGTAAGCTTGAGATCCTTGCCCGGCAGTGGGGCCTGTTCCATTATTTCCCGCTGTTCAAAGCCGTGGACATCCACTTCCACATAGCGGCGGCCCTTTTCGCCCCGCAGTAATTTCTCGTATATCCGTTCAATGCCCATTTTGCCGATCTGATCGGAGGGCAGGTAGCTGTCGCCAAACTTTTTTAATTCCTTTTCGTTAATTCTGCCGAGATAGCCCACAAGATGGGAGGCGAGATTGCCGAAGTTGTATTTTCTTGAGGGCAGGGTTTCGATATGGACTCCGGGCAGTTCATATTGATGATTTTCAATATATACCAGGGTCGGCCAGTCGATATCTTCCTTAAGCAGAATGGGGAGATGGCGGGGGTAATCAGCAGCCTCCCTGATTCGCTTTAAAATTTCGCTGACATTAACCTTTAAAATAGCGGCCATTTTGCGGATAATCAACTCTGGATCAGGGGCATCCTCTTTGTTCCACGTAACATTAAAATAGGGCCGGTTAACGATTAAAGGTCTGCCGTTGCGGTCGAGAATATTACCGCGCGGAGCGGGCAGCCATTGCAGGCGTATGCGGTTGTTTTCCGACATTTTAAGATATTGCGAGCCGCGCAGAATCTGCAGGAACCAGAGTCTGACAACCAGAATTCCAAAGAGGGCCAGGATGATAACAATGACGATACTAGTGCGGCGCTTCAGGGCCTGGAGCTCGCTTTCGTCCATGCGGTGAATTCTGGAGATAACAGTCCGCTGATTTAAATCCTGTTTATTCTTATCTCGAAATGAGGTCGGGGTGAATTTTTTCAAGGTAGTTTCAACGCCTGACGGTTCTACGCCGGTTTCCCTGCCTGCTTCTGAACATGGCGGGGAAGCCGTTGTCTTCATGGTGAATTCCCATATCCCAGAGGAGGCTGAACATCTTGTGGGCGGGAATCACCAGGATGGTTATAATCAGCAGGCGCTGCAGGATTTCACCCCATAGCCATGGAGTAAGGCTGCTGCTGGCCAGCATGGAGGAAAAGATATAAATAATCCCGTTGGCGAGAAGGTAGCTTAAGGCAACGATGGGGGGCTGATGGTTGATTTCGTCTATGGACAGTCCTGAAGAGAGAGCCTTGACGATAACAAAAATCAGGAGATAGGCGATGGTGTAAAGGCCGGAGAAGTAGCCTGACAACACCCCCATAATGGTACCCCATATCAGCAGCAGCAGTACGCCCTGGGCGATGGAGGCCCGGAGGGCGATAAAGATGATGAGCAGAAAGAGAAGATCCGGCACTCCTGTCCACCTGGGCAGGGCCTGGAAGATGGTGGTTTGCAGGCCGATAAACAGACAGCCGAGAGATAAAAATAATATAAAACGCATAGAAGATATGGAGGAGGCCCTTGTCGGCGTAAAATAATCACCACATTCAGGCTAAAGTGTTGGTTTGCCTTGTAATATAATTGTCAAATATTCCAGGTGATGGAGATTGACCGAGGGTTTTACCTTAATCTGGAGAAACATCCCGCGTCGGGCTCTTAAGACCTTCAATACCGTGCCTATTACCAGCCCTTTGGGAAATACTCCCCCCAGTCCCGAGGTAATGATGGTGTCATTAATTTTTACTACGCTGTTTTTTAAAACATAACGCAGACGGTAATTTTGGCCATCTCCTTTTATAATGCCCTGCAGCCTGTTGTCCTGGACAATGGCGTCAATGGCCGAATTTGGATCGGTGGCTGCCATGATTTTGGCATAATGGGGTGAGGTGTTTATTACCTGACCGGCGACGCCGTCTGGAGTGACTGCCGCCATTCCGGCACTGATCCCCGAGGTGCTGCCTTTGTCGATTATCAGAGTTTTAAACCACAGTGATGGATCCCGGCCGACAATTCTCGCCGTAACCGTGGGCAGTTTAAGGCGTTTGTCGAGGTCAAGGAGCTTTTGTAACTGACCGTTAAGAGCGGCAGCCTCCCTGAATTCGGCATTCTTTTGACGATATTTATCTATCTCGCGCCGCAGCTGGTCATTGTCAACTGCTACCTTGGTCAGGCTGATATAATGCCGCCAGATGCCGGAAACAAAAGACATGGACTTGGTAAAAGTCCCCTGCACCGGGCCCATGACCTCTAACGCCAGACGGTGCGGCATATTGAATTCCTGCCGGCCGATTGAGGTTAGCGCCACATAGAGAATCAGGGGGATCAGGACAGCAATAATCAGAACAAGCTTTAGGGGCTGGGACGACTTTTTTTTTCTCCTCATGCCCTGGGCCCTATCATGAAATCATAATATCCTTTAACACCCCGATATTTTCCAGGGCCTTGCCGGAGCCGAGAACAACCGAGGATAACGGGTCTTCGGCGATGATTATCGGCAGACCGGTTTCTTTATTAAGACGTTTGTCAAAGTTGCGGAGCAGGGCGCCGCCGCCGGTGAGCATGATGCCCTGGTCAACTATATCGGCGGAGAGCTCCGGCGGGGTCAGCTCCAGGGCCATCTTGACTGCCTCAACAATGGCGTCAATCTGTTCGGTGATGGCCTCCTTTACCTCTTCGGAATCAATGGTGAGGGTCTTGGGGACGCCGGAGACCAGATCCCGGCCCTTTATCTCCATGGTCTCAAGAGGGGCCTCGGGCATTATATCCGCGAGGGTGGTCTTGATTACCTCGGCGGAGTGCTCGCCGATGGCGAGGTTATGTTTCCTCTTTATATAATGGAGAATGGCATCATCCATTTTGTCGCCCGCCACCCGGACCGAATTAGAATAGACAATTCCCGCCAGCGAGATGACGGCTACCTCGGTGGTGCCGCCGCCTATATCGACAATCATATTGGCGGTGGGTTCGGTAATGGGCAGACCGGCGCCAATGGCCGCGGCCATTGGCTCTTCGATCAGGTACACCTCCCGGGCCCCGGCGGATTCGGCCGATTCCTTGACCGCTCTTTTTTCTACCTGGGTAATTCCGGAGGGGACGCTGACTATAATACGGGGATGCACCAGGGTGCGCCGGTTATGAACTTTTTTGATGAAAAAACGAAGCATGGCTTCAGTCACCTCAAAATCGGCAATCACTCCGTCCTTTATGGGTCTTATCGCCTTTATATTACCGGGGGTGCGGCCTAACATCATCTTGGCTTCTTTGCCAACGGCGACCACCTTGCTGCTGCGGAGATCCTGGCGGACGGCAACTACCGAGGGCTCTCTGAGAACAATACCTTTGCCTTTTACATATACCAGGGTGTTGGCCGTACCAAGATCAATGGCCAGATCATTGGACATCCAGCCAAACAATTTGTCAAAGGGGGAGAACATGAGTTTGTTACCTCAAGGAAGATTATTTGGAGATTATTCAGGGGGTAAGCCTTAACTTGGAAAACGTAGAGCATGAATGAACAACGGACGTACCACTGAACTATTACTAACCAATTATCTAACAAACTGACACGTCATTGGCAAGAAAAATAGTATGCTGGCTGCTTTAAGAATTTTCTTGACTTTTGTCAAAGGCTATTGTAATTATCTTAATTCTTTTTGGGGGAGATATCTGCCGTGAAAAGAATTGTTGCAATGGGGCTATAGCTCAGCTGGGAGAGCGCTTGAATGGCATTCAAGAGGTCAGCGGTTCGATCCCGCTTAGCTCCACCATAAGTAAATATTAAGGGATTAGACACTCTAAGTCTAATCCTTTTTTTTTGGCATAATTAACCGGATGCCGGTGTCCATTGCAGGATGGAGGCAATTTCATCCCGATCCAGTTTCTTGATAATGGAGCCGTCATCATAGCGCACCGCGTCGGCGGCCAGATCCTGTTTTTTGTTGATAAGCCGGTGGATTTTTTCTTCCACTGTCCCCGTTGTGATGAATTTAAAGACCTGCACGGCGCGGCTTTGCCCAAAACGATGCACCCGGGCGGTTGCCTGTTCTTCACGGGCCGAGTTCCACCAACGGTCATAATGGATAACGGCCTGCGCTCCGGTGAGGTCGATGCCCGTTCCCCCGGCCAGGAGACTGGCGCAGAAAACCTTGATATCTTTCCCCTGATTAAACGCTTTAATACTTTTTCGGCGCTTGGCTATAGTTGTGCTGCCCCTGAGTTCTGTATATTTAATGTCCATATCATCAAGATAACGGCTAATAATATCCAGCATGGTAGTGTACTGGCTGAAAACTACGACCTTGATATTGTCCTCCAGGCATTCTGCCAAGATTTCTTTGAATAATCCCCATTTACCGCTTTTATATGCCTCATAATTCCGGCTGCCGGTCAGTTGGGAGGGGTGATTGCATATCTGCTTCAACTGCTGTACCAGGGCCAGAAAATTGAAATGGGGGTGCCGCTGAGTCCGAAGCGTACCCGGCCGCAGTGTGCCTTCATCATTTCGCAGGATGGCCGCGGTTAGTGCTGCCGCATGCCGGCAGTGATCGCCGCTGCGCTGGCGATGTTCGCAAATAGTGCAATTAATCTGGTGGACGCGGAATCCTCTGGATAATTGCGGCGCTTTTTCCACCGTGAGCAGGCAATATCCCGTTTGACCCGGAAAGACCGCCGCGCAGCAGGGTATCCGCTTTTTCTAAAGTCTGGTCATTAAACCAGGGGGCCAGGGTAACAGAAGTCTGGATGGGCAGCATAGGTGTGGGAGAAAATAATATTGTTGGGGTGAGTCTTCGATTCACTATAAAATTGAGCCCGTTGAGAGTCAAGGAAAAGGTATCCGCCTTATTCAGCGGCCGTGTGTTGGCCTCTAAATGTAATTGACTTGACATAAAACTCCCAAAAATATAGGCTGAATCTATGACTGGGTATGAGCGGATAACATGGCTGTATAAACGGCTGAAGGCGGAACGTTATCCGTGCCGTGCCGATTTTACGGCCTGTTTCGAGGTTTCTGAAAGTACATTTAAACGGGATATAGCCTTTCTGCGTGACCGTCTCGGCGCTCCGGTCGCCTATCATCAGGAACGCGGGGGTTATTATCTCTCCGATCAGACTTTTGAACTTCCTTCCTTCTGGTTTGATTATCGTCAGCTTTTGCTCATAGCCGCGGCCTGCCGTCAGCTTGAGCAGTCCTCTCATTCCGCGGCCACGGCCCTGCTGCGCCGGCGTCTTTTAGATATGCTCACCTTGAGCGGCGGTCGTCAACTTGATGTATTTTCCTTTGAAAACGCCCCCTGCGTGGCCTGTGACAATGAAAATTTTGATCTCTTGAGCCGGGCAATGCTCATGGAACGGCTTGTCGCCATTAGTTACCGCGATGGACGATCAGGCGTCATTACCGAACGTGAGGTGGAGCCATACCGCCTGCATAATTACGATGGCGGCTGGTATCTTATTGGCTTCTGCCGTCTGCGGCAGGAGCCGCGAAATTTCCAGCTTGGTCGTATCCTGGAATTGACGGTTTTGGAAGAAGAAGTAATCGGCCGCCGTTTTGATGTTAACACCTATATGCGTGGGGCCTTTGGGATTTTCAAGGGGACGAAATTGACGGAGGTTGTTCTTCGTTTCAGCCCCGAGGTGAGAAATTTTGTCCATCAATTATCCTGGCATCCCAGACAGAAGGCCGTTGAAGAACCGGACGGCGGTCTTCGCCTGACCCTGCCCGTGGCGGATTTCACCGAAATCAGGATGAGGATTATGCAGTACGGCCATAACGTGGAGGTTCTCGCCCTGCCGGAACTGCGCCGTCAGGTGGCGGAGGAGGCGGCGGCCATGATGGAGATATACAAAGAAAAAGAAAAAAAATAAAATAAATTTAGGGGGTGGGTCACTATATGACCCTGGGGGTGTGTTAGGGTGTATGAGAAGGTATGCTGCGGCATAGTGGTACGACAACGATCGTATGCGTTGGTTTTAACATATGGAAAAGGACTATTATGAAAACGGATATGACCTTATTTGAAGAGTATCAGATTCGCCGGGTTTACGATGAAGATCGTGAGATATGGTGGTTTTCGGTTATTGATATCGTCCGGGTTCTGACCCAACAGGAAGATTATCAAACCGCGCGAAAATATTGGAACAAGCTCAAACAGCGTTTAAAAAAGGAAGGAAGTCAGTCGGTGACAAATTGTCACCGACTGAAAATGACTGCCGCCGATGGTAAAAAATATCTCACCGATGTCGCCACTGCTGAGACCCTGCTCCGTCTGGTGCAGTCGGTGCCAAGCCCCAAGGCCGAGCCAATTAAACTCTGGCTGGCCAAGGTTGGCTATGAACGTATGCAGGAAATGGCTGATCCGGCAATATCTCTCAACCGAGCCCGAGAGACTTGGCAGAAACACGGTCGCAGCGAAAAATGGATTCAGCAGCGCATGACCGGCCAGGAGAGCAGGAATAAATTAACCGATTATTGGCGCAGTCACGAAATAAAGCAGGGAGAAGAATTCGCCATCCTTACCAATATTATCCATCAGGAATGGTCTGGTATTAACGTAAAAGAGCATAAAAAAATAAAAAACCTGAAAAGCCAGAACCTGCGTGACCATATGAACGAGGCGGAACTTATCTTTACAGCCCTGGCCGAGCTGTCTACCCGGCAAATTGCGGAGAGCCGGGAGGCGGCAGGATTCAAGGAGAATAAACACGCCGCTAAAACCGGCGGAAACATCGCCCGGAAGGCTCGCCGAGAGCTTGAAGAAAAAACCGGTAGTAAGGTCGTTAGTTCCGGTAATTATCTACCGCCGGATGACCCCAAAAATAAAAAAATGAAATAAATTTGGGGGGTGGGTCACTATATGACCCAGGGGGTGTGTTAGGGTGTAGGGCAAGGGGGAATGATGAACAATAAAGACCAGCATGGATTGATCGTTTCACGGTTAGAAAAGTTGGAAGACACAGAGAGCATCACCATTCTTTATGCCTGTGAATCCGGAAGCAGGGCCTGGGGCTTTGCCTTAAGGGACAGTGACTGGGATATCCGTTTCATCTATGTCCGCTCCTTGAATGGTACCTCAGCATCGATCTGGAAAGAAAACGGGATGTCATTGAACCGGAGATAGAAAACGACCTTGATATCAGCGGTTGGGACATACGGAAGGCGTTAAATTTATTTCAAAAAACAAATTCTCCACTGATAGAATGGCTTCACTCGCCGATAGTTTATATTGATTGTGCCGGGTTCAGGGAGAAACCGTGCAATTTGCTGCCGCAGTATTATTCTCCCCGCTCATGTTTTTATCACTACCTGCACATGGCGCAAAGGAATTACCGGGATTATTTACGGGGAGAAACCGTACGAATCAAAAAATATCTGTACGTCCTTCGTCCCTTATTGGCCCTGCGTTGGCTGGAGATAAAAAAGTCCATCGCATACGATCGTAGTCGTATTGCTGTACCGGTGCCTTTTGCCGTATTACTAAATAAAATATCCTCTGATGAAACAATGGTGTATGAGGCGGTTTGTTCGCTGCTGGAGAGAAAGCAAAAGGGCTGTGAACTTGATCTTGAGTCCAGGTTGCCGGTGCTGAATGATTTTATAGAAAGGGAGTTGTTTCGGTTTGCCGAAACAGCCTCTGGCTTAAAAAAGATATCTGCGTCGGTGGAACCGCTGAATGAGTTGTTTCGGGAGATTGTGGGCAACGATGGATAAAAGATCCGGTTATTATACGTGCATTATCTGCTAAAAATTAATTATTTGTAAAGACGATGAGTTTAGTAGTGATTTGGGTAGATTAATACTAAGTTTTTGGGAAAATAAAAGTAGAAAAAGATCATATAGAAAATATGAATGGAGGAGGAATGGGTTCATCAGTAATTGCTCACGCTCGTCAAGATGAAGTATCTGGCGAGTGGCTAATTCATTCGCTGGAAAGTCATCTCAATGAGGCTGCTAATTTTTCGGGAGATTTTGCGAGCAAAATAGGCTTGAGACAAATAGGAACACTGTTAGGTCTATTGCACGACGTAGGGAAATATAGTTTTGTATTTCAACGCTATATCAAATCTGCGGTAGGGTTACTTTGTAAAGGAGACCGGGGTTATATGAATCCAGAGCCGCTCAGGGGGCAAATAGACCATTCTACCGCTGGAGCTCAGTGGGTTTGTGAATCCCTAAGTAAAGAAATCAAGATTGGCAGAATATTAAAAGAAATTATCGCATTATGTGGAGTCTCACACCATTCTGGATTAATTGATTTGCTTGATATATCTGGTGAGGATAAATTAACTATCCGTTTGACAAAAGATGCTGCGTTAACTCACTATTTTGAAGTAAAAGAAAAAACCGATAAATCTATTGCAGACAGTATTAACAATATCATCAATTCAAATGAAAAAAATGAGCAGCTAAAAGCAGTTATTAGCCAAATTCATGGGCTCTTTGACGGACAAATACGGCTCTTCGCAAAAGGGTTGCTGACTCGTTTTCTTTTCAGTTGTTTGATTGATGCTGACCGGATAAGTACTGCCGATTTTGACAATCCGGAAGATGCGAAATTGCGCTACCTTGGGCAATATCCATCTTGGCTTAAATTGATCGATTGTTTTGAATCCAAAAAATTTAGAATTAAAAATATGATTGACCAGAAAAGGTGCGAAGTTTCGTTGTCGTGTATGCAGAGGGCAAGTGGCAAACAAGGACTTTATTATCTGACGGTGCCAACTGGCGGTGGCAAAACATTTGCCAGCCTTCGTTTTGCTCTCCATCATGCAATGAAACACAAACTTGACCGAATAATTTATGTTATTCCCTATACTTCAATTATTGACCAGAATGCCTCTGAGGTGGCCAAAATTTTCGCTGCTGTTTCCCATGAAATAGTCTTGGAACACCATTCAAACTTGGTTCCAGATAAAGACACTCAGCGTAATCGCATTCTTTCAGAAAATTGGGATGCGCCAATTGTATTTACCACATCAGTTCAATTTCTGGACACATTGTTTAGTGGTGGAACACGTAGCGTACGTCGTATGCACCAGTTGGCTAAATCAGTCATTATTTTTGATGAAATTCAAACATTGCCTATTAAGACAGTCCATCTTTTTAACAATGCTATCAATTTGTTGACGGGAATTTGTTCTTCCACAGTCGTTTTCTGTACAGCAACTCAGCCGCTTTTGCATAGTGTTGATGCTTCTAAGGGGGCGGTCCCATATTCTAGTGAACTTGAGATAGTTGATTATCCCCCACTCTATAAGGTGTTAAAACGGGTTAACGTCCAGGATTGCTTAAAAGATGGAGGTTGGATGGAAGATGAGCTGGCGGAGCGTGTCATGGATCTTCTTCAGGCCAAGGGAAGCGTTTTGGTTGTTGCCAACACCAAGGCTACAGCAAAAAATCTGTATGTAATTTGCAAGAGGCTGTTCAAAAATGTATTTCACCTCAGTACATCCATGTGTCCGAAACATCGCAAAGATACATTGGGCAGGGTGCTTGATGATCTCGATCCAGTCAACCCTCAACCCGTTATCTGTATAAGCACACAGCTTATTGAGGCTGGTGTTGACGCTGACTTTGGGGCGGTTATTCGATGCCTGGCCGGACTGGATTCGATTGCTCAGGCGGCGGGACGTTGTAACCGAAGTGGGTTACAGAAAAATGGGTTGGGTGTGGTTCAGATTGTTAACCTTAAAGCAGAGAATCTTGCCAACCTGCGGGAGATGAAGATAGCCCAAAAGGTTACGCTACGCATTCTTGATGAGTTTAGAAAAACGCCAGAAGAGTTTGATTATGACCTAATTGGCCCCAACGCCATGAAACGATTTTATAAGTATTATTTTTTTCAGCGATCCCATGAAATGAGTTATCGGCTATCTCGGAATGAAATTGGCCGTGATGATGACATGCTATCTTTATTGTCTACAAACTTTGAATCGTTTGCGGCATATAGCAGATCTAACGATAAGGCAAAGCCACCTTATTATTTATGGCAGTCATTTAAGACCGCAGGAAAAAATTTCCGAGTTATTGATGCGCCGACCGAAGGAATTATGGTGCCCTTTAATGGTGAAGCGAAATCAATCATTATGAAACTATCATCAAAATTATCCTTGAAGGAAGAAAAAAAGCTTCTGGAAGCTGCCCAACAGTATTCTGTGAATATTTTTCCTTATCTGAAGGAGGTTTTAATAAGAAAAGGGGTGTTATTTCAGACGCAAAGCGACTACGGAATATTGCACTTAGACCAACAGCACTATAGTAGAGAGTTTGGCGTGAGTGAAGAGCCAGTTTCACCTATGGAATTTTTAAACGCATAAGGAGGTCCGAGTGAGAAACAACGTTGAATTTAAAATAAGTGGGCGACACGCTCTCTTTACTGATCCATTAACAAAAATAGGTGGTGAAAAATGTTCCTACCACATTCCTACTTACGAGGTATTAAAAGGAATTCTTAAATCGGTGTACTGGAAGCCTACCTTAATCTGGATTATTGATGCGGTTAGAATCATGAAACCTATCAGAACCGAAGCCAAGAGTGTCAAACCACTTAATTACGGAGGTATTTATCCTTCACGGCGTAATCCAACAAAAAAGCAAGAATCTTTCAACACCTTGGCAATGTACACCTATCTTGCAGATGTTGAATATCAGGTTAAAGCCCATTTCAAATGGAATAAGTTTAGGGAAGATATGGCTAGCGACCGGATTGATGGTAAACATTTTCAGATTGCTCAACGGATGATAGAAAGAGGTGGGAGGCAGGATATCTTTTTGGGGGCGCGAGAATGCCAGGGATATGTCGAGCCGTGTGATTTCGGTCAGGGAGATGGAGCGTATGATGATATTGAGCGTCTGGATTACGGCATCATGTTTCATGGATTTGATTATCCCGATGAAACGGGAAAAACAACTGAATATGGTAAGCCAGATGAGAATGGGGAATATCGTCTCCATAGTCGTTTCTGGAAACCAGTTATGAAAAAAGGGGTCATTCGGTTTATACGTCCAGAGGAATGTACCATGCGGAAATTTGTGCGTGATATGATACCCAATCCTCCCAAATCTATAGGAATCAATGAGGAGGCGCTACAAAATGAGCTGGATTGAGAAGCTGTACCAAACGTATGAAAGTAATACTGACAAAATCGGCGATCCAAATGATAAAATTCCTTTATTGCCAATATTTCACACAACAAAAAAACGTGCACATGTAGAAGTCGTGGTTGATGGGCAAGGTGTATTCAAGAGAGCTTCTGTTATCTCTGAAAATGATGCGAAAACTATTTTGCCTGCAACGGAAAGCTCTGCGGGGAGAACAAGTGGTTGCGCTCCTCATCCTTTAGCCGAGCAGCTACAGTATATTGCTGCTGATTATGAGAAATATGGTGGGACTAAAGGTCACTACTTTCATTCATTGTTAGTTAAATTCAAAGGGAATGAAAAATCATTTAATAATTTATTGCATGATGGCAGTAAGGATAAACAAGGATGTTTAGCCAGAATTTCAAGAGAAAATCAAAGAATACTTGAATCAGAAAATAATTTCAGTAGACAAAAGAAGTTGTTTGCTTCGATCATGGAGGAGGATATTAGACGACGCCAAACTGATCAAATTTACTATAATTTGTTGAACCCTAAAAATTCATTGATTCGAAAAGAGGATGATCTGTTAACTGAAAAGAAAAGAAAAGAGAAAAAACAATATATATATTTGCTAAAAAGAGTTGATAATGCTGACAATTTTCATGACAGAGAAAACGTTCATTTGAAAGCCGCTATTTTGGAATTTATTTACCCTTCAATTGAAGCTGGCTATGCTGGATACTTAGAAGTGTTAGAAGAGTGGGTTGAGTCAGGTTTTGCAAACGAAAAAATAAAAGCAGTTTATAAATACATTCGTAAAGGAAAATTAATTACTGACCTGGTAAGAAAAAAAGTCCTCTATATTGATGATGAGACAGGAACCCTCCTTAAAAAATGGCATGGGAGAAGAGAAGAAAAGCCGGATATATTTAGAGCATTAGGGCAAGGTCAGACCCAAATAGACGTATTTATTCGTTGGTGTGTTGAGATCCCAGGGGAGAGATCTTCTGATCTTCAATTTGATAAGTCTGTTTGGCAAAGTTGGATTGACTACTATCTTAGCACCAGAAAGTATGAAACATTTTGTTTTGTTTCGGGAGAATCGAAGTCAGGATGTCAGAAGTTTCAGCCGGAACAATATCCACGGATGATTCGATCCGCCAATGATGGAGCAAAGCTAATTTCATCAAATGACACTTCTGGATTTACATTTAGGGGTCGGTTCACAGATGAATATCAAGTTTGTGGTGTTGATGTCATTATTGCTCAAAAGGCGCACAGTGCATTACGTTGGCTGCTTGGAAGACAAGGTAAAGTGTTTTTTGTTAAAAATGAGCCCAAATTGGCTATTGTTGCATGGGCGGTATCCGGCATGGATATACCCGACCCGCTTGTGGACAGCGATGATTTGTTAAACGATGATTCAACGATAAATGAAGCCTCCTCGGGAGCAAGAATACAGAACGGATTTACTGCGCAAGATTTTGGTGTTCGCCTTTCTCAGTATCTTTCAGGGTATAGCGTAAAGCTGGGCAGTGCAGATGAAATTATTGTCATGGGAGTCGATTCTGCGACTCCGGGCCGGATGGTGTTGACCTACTACCGGGAACTGACTGGTTCTGATTTTTTAAAAAGAATAGAAACCTGGCATAAGGGGTGTGCTTGGCTTCAGCATTTTTCAAAAGACAAGGAATTTTATGGTGCTCCATCCCCAAAAGATATTGCCCAAGCCGCTTATGGAACCAAAGATGATGATCTCATCAAGGTCGATGACAATGTCCAAAAAACAACGGTTGAACGTTTGATACCGTGCGTAATTGATGGAGTGCCTCTCGCTTGGGATATAGTTGAATCTTGTATCAGAAAGGCGGTTCAGAGATACAGTCTTCCAGATTGGGCCTGGCAGAAGGCATTGGGGATTGCTTGTGGACTTTACAAATATTATTTCAAAGAAAGGGAGGATTATACGATGGGACTAGAACGAGAACGAAAGACCAGGGACTATTTGTACGGGCGTTTGTTGGCTGTTGCGGATTGTTTGGAATCAACTGCGCTTTATGTCGCAAGTGAAAACAGTAAAAATAGACAAACAAGCGCAACAAAATTGATGCAAAGGTTTGCTGAACGCCCAAGTAGCACCTGGAAAACTATTGAATTAGCCCTTGTCCCATACAAGGCAAGATTGAGTCGAAGCAATAAGTATGAAAAGGAAATGGATTTGATTCATGGTTTATTCACCGACGTGGAAGGTTATTCGTCCGACAGTTCATTATCCGGGGAATTCCTTTTAGGTTTTCACTGCCAACGGTTAGCTTTTAATCCTGAAAATAATGCAAATAAGGAGACAAACGATGAGCTTAACGAAAAAAATTGATTTTGCTGTAATCTTCACCGTAAAAAATGCCAATCCAAATGGTGACCCCCTGAATGGAAACCGCCCTCGGACAAATTATGACAGGATTGGAGAAGTCTCTGATGTATGTATCAAACGGAAAATTCGGAACCGTCTTATGGAAAAGGGTAAAGATATTTTTGTACAATCTGATGACAATAAATTGGATGAATGCAATAGTCTGCGTGAACGTGCTGAAAAGGCTACAGATATTAGCGGGAAAAAAATATTTGATAATACTAAAACATCAAGAGAAATTGCTGATGCGGTTTGTGAAAAATGGTTTGATGTCAGAGCCTTTGGCCAAGTCTTTGCCTATGCCGGCGACAAAAAAGGCGCAGGAGTCTCAATTGGAATTAGAGGGCCGGTTTCAGTTCATACAGCGTTTTCTATATCTCCGGTGGATATAACCAGTACACAAATAACCAAAAGTGTTAGTGGTGAGGGTGACGGAAAGAAAAAAAGTTCTGATACGATGTGAATTAAGCATCGTGTGGATCACGGGACATATGCGTTTTTTGGAAGCATGAACCCGCAACTTGCCTCTAAAACAGGTTTTAGTGATGACGATGCCAAAATCGTAAAAGACATTCTACCGAAACTTTTTGAAAATGACGCATCCTCTGCACGACCAGAAGGAAGCATGGAGGTTCTTAAGGTTGTCTGGTGGGATCATAAATGTCCCAACGGTAAAGTTTCATCAGCTAAGGTTCATCGAAGCTTAAAAATTATAGAGGAAAGTTCCGGGGTTAATATTTCTATTGAGTCAGTTAAAGAAATTGATCCACCCGAAATCATTGATGGTTTTTGAGGATTTTTATATGCACCTATCGTTTCTTGCCAACATAGACCCCGATCTCCGCCAAACCCTGCTCATCCAGCTCCGCAACCTGTGGACTCATAGTTCCACGGCCATAGAGGGCAATACCCTCACCCTTGGCGAGACTGCCTTTGTCCTTGAGGAGGGGCTGACCATATCCGGTAAACCCCTCAAAGATCATCAGGAGGTGGTGGGGCATGCCAAGGCCATTGATCTTCTTTATCAGCTGCTCCAGGAGGGTAAAGAGTTGGGGGAGTCGGAACTCTTTGCCCTTCATGCGGCGGTACAGACTGAGGTGGTTGTTGATGTCTATAAGCCTGTCGGGGCCTGGAAGAGAGAACCAAATTCCACCACCGGGGTTGTGGCTGGCAAACAGATTATTTTTGATTATGCTCCCCCCGATGACGTTCCAGCCCTCATGGAGCGTTGGTTTGATCTATATCATGATGTGAGTCGGCAGGTTCGTTCTGAGGATACAGAACAAGCAGTAACCGCATATGCCTGTCTGCATGTCACCTTCGTCCGTATTCATCCTTTTTTTGACGGCAATGGCCGTATGGCTCGTTTGGTGGCCAATCTTCCGGTTTTACAGGCAGGACTTCCGCCAATAATCATTCCAAGGGAACAGCGCAAGGAATATATTGATCTGCTTTCGGCATATCATTTTGAAGCGGGGCAAGTCCGGGGCGGTGATGAACTTTTGTCGTATTTGGAGAGTTTAAAGCCCTTCATTGCCTTTTGCCAAAAATCCTGGCAGGAATCATTGTCGTTAGTGGAAGCGGCGCAGGAGAAACAGCGGCAACGGGGTGGGGAGGACGATCATGGAAAATAAACTGGTAGTTTTTAAAAACAAGGGAATCCGTCGGATACTGCACAATGAGGAATGGTGGTTTGTTGTGCAGGATGTGGTGCTTGCACTCATTGATTCGAAAGACCCCAAGCAATATATCCAACGTATGAAACGCCGTGATCCGGAGTTGGCTAAAGGGTGGGTACAAATTGTACATACCCTTCCCATTGAGACTACCGGCGGGGTGCAGCGGATGTTATGCGCCAACACCGAAGGCCTTTTCCGCATCATCCAATCCATTCCATCTCCCAAAGCAGAGCCCTTCAAACGCTGGCTGGCCAAGGTCGGTTATGAGCGGGTACAGGAAATTGAAGACCCGGAACTGGCCAGCAAGCGCACCAAAGCCATTTACCGTGCCAAGGGCTATTCCGATGCCTGGATAGAGAAATGGATGCGTGGTATTGTCGTTCGGGATGAGTTGACAGATGAATGGCAGAAACGCGGCATAAAAGAAGACCCTGAATACGCTATTCTCACCGCTGAGATTTCCAAAGCAACCTTCGGCATCACCCCCTCTGAATATAAGAAAGTTAAGGGCCTGAAACGACATAATCTGCGCGATCACATGACCGATCTTGAGTCGATTTTCTCCATGCTGGGAGAGGCTGCCACCACTGAGATCGCCAGATAAAAGGATGCCAATGACTTTGATTAAAATAAAACAGCAGCCCGAAAGGGTGGCAAAATTGCCGGTGATGCCAGAACTAATCTGGAGCTTGAAACTAACAGGAAAGTGGTAAGTTCTGAAAACTATCTGACCGAGCCTGAAAGTGTCAAGCGACTTAAAAGGTCGTGAAATTAACAGGAATCTCAATATGAACGCTCATCTTGGTGAAATTGTTTTATACCAGTCTGAGGACGGAAGTTCGGCCATTGACGTGCAGTTGAAAGATGAAACTGTATGGCTTACACAAAAACAGATTGCCTCTGTCTTCAGGACGGAGCGAAGTGTTGTGACGAAGCATATTAATAATATTTTTCGAACGGGCGAGTTGGATAAAGAGGCAGTATGTGCAAAATTTGCACATACTGCCTCTGACGGCAAAACATATCGAACAAATTTTTATAATTTGGATGCCATTATCTCTGTCGGATACAGGGTAAATTCCAAACGCGGCACCCAGTTCCGCATCTGGGCCACCTCCGTGTTGAAAGATCATCTCGTGCGCGGCTTCACCGTCAATCAGAAACGCCTTGCCGAAAAAGGAACTGAGGAAATGCGGCAGGTGCTGTCGCTTCTTGCCAATACCCTGGATAGCAATGAATTGTTGAATGACGAGGGCCGGGCCGTTCTGCGTATCGTGAGCCGGTATGCCAAAACCTGGAACCTTCTTTTGCAGTATGATGAGGACGCGCTTGCCCTTCCTAAGGCTGTTGCAGCGAGCAAGGTACTTATTGAGCTTTCCGAAGCACGATCCGCCATCACCTCATTGAAAAAAGAGCTGTCTGGCAAGGGCTAAGCGACCGAGCTTTTCGGCCAGGAGCGGGGTGAAGGTCTGGCGGGCATTCTTGGCGCTGTTCAGCAGACCTTCGGCGGCCATGATCTTTATCCCGGAGTTGCGGAAAAGGCGGCGAACCTTCTCTATTTTGTCATCAAGGATCACCCCTTCAGCGATGGGAACAAGCGGATCGCTACATTCCTCTTTCTCCTGTTTCTTGAAAAAAACGGCCGGTTGGATGAACGCCGATTTTCCGATAATGCCCTGGTCGCCCTGACTCTGCTCACGGCGGCCAGCGATCCGGCCCAGAAGGATATTTTGATACGGCTGATTGCCAACTTAATCACCAACACCGATGAATGATGTATAACGAAGACGATCTTCTGCCCCTGTCGGCGCTTCAGCATCTTCTCTTTTGTGAACGGCAATGTGCCTTAATTCATATTGAACAGCTTTGGGTGGAAAATCTTTTTACGGCCCAGGGGCGAATTATGCACGAACGGGTAGATAGAAGCGGTGGCGAGTCGCACGGTGATATTCGGGTTGAATTTGCCTTGCCCCTTCGCTCTCTGCGGCTTGGGCTTATCGGTAAGGCGGATGCGGTTGAATTTCACCGCCGGCCTGAGGGTAATCCCCGCTGGCTTCCTTTTCCGGTGGAGCATAAACGGGGGCGGCCTAAAAAGGATAACTGTGACAAGGTGCAGCTTTGCGCCCAGGCCCTCTGTCTTGAAGAAACGCTTGATCTTATCATTCCCCAAGGGGCGTTGTTCTACGGTAAAAAACGGCGGCGGCAGAAGGTGGAGTTCACCGGAGAACTGCGGCGGCAGACAGAGGATACGGCTCTGCGTCTGCACCGGCTCTTTGACAATGCCGTGACCCCTGCGCCGGTCTATTCAAAGAAGTGTGATACCTGCTCATTCAAGGACATCTGTCTGCCCAGAACTCTGGAGAAAAAACGGCGGGTTGAACAATATCTCAATAGGGCCGCGGCATTATGAAAAAACATCTTAATACCCTTTTTGTGACAACTCAGGGCGCATATCTGGCCAAAGAAGGTGAAACTGTGGTGGTTAGGGTCGATAAAAAGACCCGCCTGCAGCTACCTGTCCACACCCTGGATGGTATTGTTTGTTTTGGACAGGTATCCATGAGTCCATTCCTCATGGGATTTTGCGCCGAGCGGGATGTCACCGTCAGTTTTCTCACCGAACACGGTCGTTTTCTGGCCAGGGTTCAGGGGCCGGTTTCCGGTAATGTTTTGCTGCGTCGGGAACAATATCGCTGGGCGGACGATTTGCGGCAGTCAGCACACATGGCAAGGCCGGTTATTATCGGCAAAGTTTCCAACTGCCGCAAGGTGTTACGGCGGGTATTACGGGATCATCTTGATAAGGTGGACGGCGATGCGGTGAAGGCGGCGGCGGATCGTATTTCGTCCATTCTCATGCACGTTAAAATAGACATCCCCCTTGATAAGATGCGGGGATTTGAGGGTGAGGCGGCTCAGGTTTATTTCAGGGTGTTTGATCATCTCATTGTTGCCCAGAAGGATGATTTCAGCTTTCATGAACGGAGTCGGCGTCCACCGCTGGATCTGGTGAACAGTCTCTTGTCTTTCACCTATATGTTGTTGATGCACGATATACGTTCAGCCCTTGAATGTGTCGGCCTCGATCCGGCGGTGGGCTTTCTGCACCGTGATCGGCCGGGGCGGCCAAGTCTGGCACTTGACATGATGGAGGAGTTCCGCCCCTATGTTGCTGACCGCCTGGTCTTATCGTTGATTAACCTGGGGCAGGTTAACCGCAAGGGTTTTAAGAAGGCGGCGGGCGGGGCGGTTATTATGAGCGACGATACCCGCAAGACGCTGCTTGTGGCCTACCAGAAAAGGAAGCAGGATATAATCACCCATCCGTTTTTACGGGAGAAGATGCCCGTCGGCCTCTTGTTTCATACTCAAGCCTTGTTGCTGGCCAGGTATATTCGGGGCGATATTGACGGTTATCCAGTTTTCTGCTGGCAATAGGAGGGAGTTATGTTTGTGTTGGTGAGCTATGATGTTTCCACAATGGATAAGGCCGGCAGACGCCGGTTACGCAGAGTTGCCAAGACCTGTAAGGATTATGGCCAAAGGGTGCAATTCTCTGTCTTTGAGTGCATTGTTGATCCAGCTCAGTGGGCGGTTATGCGGCAAAAACTGGTGGACGAAATTAATCAAAAAACCGATAGCCTGCGTTTTTATTTTCTCGGCTCAAACTGGCAGCGGCGGGTGGAGCATGTGGGGGCAAAAGGAGGGGTGGAGCAGGAAGGGTTATTGTTGATATAGGGGCGGCAGTTTAATCTCTACTATGAAAAATATAATTTTCGAAGATATTCCCATTAAATTCTGGCTTGACGATATTGAGAAGAGCGCTTTTAACTAAGCGGAAATTTTAGCGAATCTATCTGATGAAGCAATTGGAGCATATAAAATATATTACTGGTTATGGAGAATCAAGCAGACCTTGTCGATATGATAACTGCTTTTCACCTATTAGCGGTTATCCGATCAAGGGGCAGGAAAAGTTTATTTGCGAACCCCAAGTTCACCTGTTTCTACGGTGGGGTTCGCAGTGTGTTTAACTGCTTGATTATTAAACACTTGTTGAAAAGGAGGTGAATTTTACAAAAAAATAGCAAGGCAGTTTGGGAGTTTCGCTCAAAAGTGAGCGTTCTCCTTTGTTGGCTCTGCCCAAAAAGGCTGGCTGTCGCCCCCCATGCGGGGGGCGTGGATTGAAACGACAACAAACGCCGGGGCAGTAACTGTCTCGGCAACGTCGCCCCCCATGCGGGGGGCGTGGATTGAAACCCGCCGGTGTCAATCCCAACATATGTTACCGAGGTCGCCCCCCATGCGGGGGGCGTGGATTGAAACATTTGCCGCCACTGTGCAAATCAAAGCTACTGCGGTCGCCCCCCATGCGGGGGGCGTGGATTGAAACAGCAACAACAGCAAAAAGCAGCTCCACATCATGTCGCCCCCCATGCGGGGGGCGTGGATTGAAACCTTTTACTTTACCCTCAACGCTAATTTCTTTGAGTGTCGCCCCCCATGCGGGGGGCGTGGATTGAAACAGGTTCGCACACCGCGAACCGACATTCGCTCCGTTGTCGCCCCCCATGCGGGGGGCGTGGATTGAAACGAATTCAGTGGGCCGCCTGCCCACAAGGAAAGAGTCGCCCCCCATGCGGGGGGCGTGGATTGAAACAAGCTCCCCTTTGCCGAGCAGACGGCCTATTTCGTCGCCCCCCATGCGGGGGGCGTGGATTGAAACTTCCTGTCGTCAACGCCATAGATCAGCTCGTTGCGTCGCCCCCCATGCGGGGGGCGTGGATTGAAACAAATGTCTCAACCGGCACGTATTTAGCCGGATCAGTCGCCCCCCATGCGGGGGGCGTGGATTGAAACACTCAAAAACCGCAGCCGACCTGGGGGCTTTTGGTCGCCCCCCATGCGGGGGGCGTGGATTGAAACATATAGCTGCTACCAGATCCCCTGGTGACATATAGTCGCCCCCCATGCGGGGGGCGTGGATTGAAACAGCACATCCCCGCACCTGCTCCCAGCGCATACAGTCGCCCCCCATGCGGGGGGCGTGGATTGAAACAGGAGAAAAATATGGCATTAACAAGAAAACCACGGTCGCCCCCCATGCGGGGGGCGTGGATTGAAACAATCTCCCTGCTGGTATGATAAATATCGGCGGGAAGTCGCCCCCCATGCGGGGGGCGTGGATTGAAACTTATCTATCGGCACCCAACCATTTTTTTTACTCAGTCGCCCCCCATGCGGGGGGCGTGGATTGAAACCGTACAACGTTTGAGATAACCAGCCCGCCGTGCCGTCGCCCCCCATGCGGGGGGCGTGGATTGAAACAAACATAGCAGAGAGGCCAAGGTTATCACGCCTGTCGCCCCCCATGCGGGGGGCGTGGATTGAAACATAACCAGTTACCTCTAAATTAAAATAGATCACCGTCGCCCCCCATGCGGGGGGCGTGGATTGAAACGATGCTATCAGGATCACCTATTTTGTCAACCAAGTCGCCCCCCATGCGGGGGGCGTGGATTGAAACAAAATTGGCATGACGCAAAACAAAACATACCGCAGTCGCCCCCCATGCGGGGGGCGTGGATTGAAACATTTTGTTTGATCGACAACGAGAATATTTACAGTTGTCGCCCCCCATGCGGGGGGCGTGGATTGAAACATCATCGGTCTCCTCTACCACCCCGCCACAATTAGGTCGCCCCCCATGCGGGGGGCGTGGATTGAAACATTTTAATTGGTGACAAAAACCAACTTAACCCTGGTCGCCCCCCATGCGGGGGGCGTGGATTGAAACATGGTATGATAGTGCCAAGCCGACTGAGTTTGGATGTCGCCCCCCATGCGGGGGGCGTGGATTGAAACACTAATCTTGTCGTCCATCATCTTGGGGGTTATTCGTCGCCCCCCATGCGGGGGGCGTGGATTGAAACGGGATACAGGAGATGTCTACATTGTTGTCATACGTCGCCCCCCATGCGGGGGGCGTGGATTGAAACTACTTTATATGCGGACATATTATATCACCTTTAGTGTCGCCCCCCATGCGGGGGGCGTGGATTGAAACTCATACAGTTTAGCCGTCTCCGGGGAAACTCCGTCGTCGCCCCCCATGCGGGGGGCGTGGATTGAAACTGTCTTTAAAATGCTCGATGTCGGACTGCAGCCGTCGCCCCCCATGCGGGGGGCGTGGATTGAAACTGGCAGGGCGGACGGCAAAAAACGATAGGATTAGTCGCCCCCCATGCGGGGGGCGTGGATTGAAACGACCCATCATGCCGGCAGCACCGTTGCTCGTACGTCGCCCCCCATGCGGGGGGCGTGGATTGAAACATACTGCATTTTACCTGTTCCGCTGTCTGCAATGGTTGCCCCCTATGCGGGGGTGTCAGTAACACACCCGTGGGGACGAACCGTATTCCCTGATCGTTGATTTTTATGGTTTTCATTGCTATAATGTTTATCTGGTTCCTGATTTGGGCATTGTGCCGTCGCATTCATACCGCGAAGCCGTTTCGGACGTTGAGGTTGGGGACAAATCAGGGCCGTTTTATCCACAGACTCTGCAAGACCAGCATTCTTCTCTTTTTTCGTATTTCAAAAACGGTGGTATATAACTCCCCGTCAATCTTCTTTTTATATCTCACCACCGGATGGCCGACATCCGACAAGACGCCGTATTCCTCTAAGTCCGGGGCGTTCAATATCCCCGGCAATGCCGAGTAGTCAGATGCGGTCACTAAGCGCTGGCCCCTGGCAAGCTCCCCGGCGGCTTCGCCGTGCTGCCTCCTGATATGTCCAATACTGCTGGGATCGAGTGCGTAGTCATATAACCCCACATCCCGGCCGGTCAGCTCCTTAACCCTGGCCGCGTCCTTGCCGGTGAGCAGCCCCATGGTCTTGTTGTAGGGCGGCATCCCGGCGGCGGTTTTGTTATCAAGTGCCCGCCTGGCGTAGCGTCGTATATCATCGGCAACAGAAGGTAGCGACTGGTAGGATTTGGCAAAGGCGTCACGCCGCCCAGTCGGTACACTCCGCATATATGCCTTGGCAATGGTATAGTCCCATTGTTGGGTCTTGGCCGCCATCTTATTGACCTCCTTTGTTACTGAGGCCCCCGGCGCATGATCCCAACCCTTGTCGATATGTTCCCTACACCCGCGGGGATGAACCGTTGTTTGCAAGTTACATACAAAAACTGTATAAATGTTCTCCATACATTGGGGCAAGTTTCGGAGAGATTTGCCCCCCATGCGGGGGCGCGAATTGAAACAAAATACAATTATGATTAACACTAAACAGAAAATATGGCTGGTGCGTCACGGTGAGACAGAGTGGGCCGTAATGGGGCGGCATACCGGGAGAAGTGATATACCTCTCACAAACAGGGGAATTATGCAGGCTGAAGCCTTGGCCGTCAGGCTGGCCGCTCATTCGTTCAGCATGGTTCTTTCAAGCCCTCTCCAACGTGCTGTCGAAACCTGCCGGCTTGCGGGCTATGGAGAGCGGGCTGAATTTACCGATGATTTACAGGAATGGGATTATGGGCTCTATGAGGGGCGAACTACGCGGGATATCCGCAGCGAGCAGCCATGCTGGACGATTTGGAGCGGCGACCCCCCTGGTGGAGAAACACTTGCGCAGGTGGCAGAGCGGGCCGATATTGTTATTGCGAGAGTGGCGGCTGTTGACGGCGATTCTTTAATCTTTGCTCATGCCCATATGCTGCGGGTGATTGCGGCCCGCTGGCTTGGTTTGCCGCCCAATGCCGCCAGGTTGTTAATGCTTGGTACAGCCTCTTTAAGTATTTTGGGGTATGAACATGAAAACCGGGTAATTATTAACTGGAACGATCTCTGTCATCTCTCTGATCTGCAAAATAAATAATGACACAGCTTACAAATATTGACAGCGTTGTAAAAAGTCCGGTTTCCGGTGTTGTGCTGTTTCGGGTGAAAGTCCTGTGGGTATCGGTTATTATATTCCTGCTTTGTCCGGCTCTGAGTGCTGCCGTTCCGGAGGGGCGGCTGCCGGTGGTCTTTGATTCTGTTATCCTGCCTTTTTTTACGACGCAGTTTAAGACCGGCACTATGCGGGGGGCGGGCGGGGTTGCCATCCATTATGCCAAACGGGAAATTGCCGGAGAACAGGCGGCTTTGGTGATTGTCGACGGCCGCACGGAATACACGACTAAATATGCTGAATTGTTTTATGATCTGCGGCATATGCCGTGGTCTTTCTATATCTATGATCATCGGGGGCAGGGGATGTCCGGTCGTCTGCTCAGTGATGCTCAAAAGGGAGACGTGAAAAATTTTTCTAATTATGTAGCTGACTTAGGAAAAATTATCCAGACCGTTGTCAAGGGGAAAAAACATAAGCGTCTTTTTATTCTGGCTCATTCCATGGGTGGTGCGATCGCCATTATTTACAGCGTTGAAAATCCGGGTATTCTAAGTGGTATGATTCTCTGCTCGCCGATGCTGTGGATTAACACCGCGCCTTACCCCGCTGAACTGGCCCGGTTACTGACGGCAGGGATAACCGATCTTGGTGGCGGTGATTTTTATGTTTTCGGCGGCGGCTCCTATAATCCGGCCAAGGTCTTTGCCGGTAATGATCTGACTCACAGTGCGGCCCGTTTCGCGCTCAATAAAAAGATACTCCGTAAATTCCCGGAAAATGAACTTGGCAGCCCGACCTTTCGATGGCTCAATCAGTCTTTTAAGGCTATGCGGCAGGCGAAAGCGGCAGCCGGACAGCTAAGAATTCCCATACTTATTTTAGAGGGCGGCTCTGACACGGTTGTGGGGCGTAAGGCTGAGAACGATTTCTGCGCTCAGGCGCCGGACTGTATTCTGGCCCGTTTTCCCGGCGGCCGGCATGAACTGGTGATGGAAAAGGATTCTATTCGAAATCTGGTTCTGCAGAGGATAAAAGAATTTATTACGGCCCATTGTCTGCCTGACACAACACCTGCCCTTCCCTGATAATTTTTTAAAGGAATATCTCCGGTTCATACCCTGATGGATAAAGAATTAAGCCCCGGTCTGTCAATAATTCATTCTAACCGCCTGGAAGATTTGCGGGAGCTTGTGATTCGCTGGACAGGCAGCCATCCGCTCCGTCCGCTGGAGTCTGAAGTTTTCATCGTTCAGAGTAACGGTATGGCCCAGTGGCTGAAGCTGGCCCTGGCCGCCGACGAGGGGAGCGGCATCTGCGCCGCCGTGGAGATACTGTTACCGGCCCGATTCCTGTGGGCGGCTTACCGGGCCGTGCTGGGTGGCGAGGTGGTGCCGCCCGCCTCTCCCTATGATAAATCCAGATTGCTCTGGCGTCTGCTGCGTCTGCTGCCGGTTCTCTGCCAGGAAGAAACTTTTAGTGCTTTCGCCAGGTTTTTAAAGGCGGATAATGATTTCCGTAAGCATTATCAACTGGCCTGTCGGTTGGCCGATCTTTACGATCAGTATCAGGTATATCGGGCGGACTGGCTGGCCGACTGGGCTAGAGGGATGAACCGTCTGGACGGGCCGCGCGGGATGGTGCCTCTGCCCGCGGAGCAGGTCTGGCAGGCTGAATTATGGCGGCGGCTGCTGGATGATGTTCCGGCGGCGGAACGGCAGGGCCACCGGGCCGCCCTGCATCAGCGTTTTCTGCGGGCTGTCTCGACGGGTGGCTCGCGGCCGGAACTGCTGCCCAGGCGGGTTATTGTTTTTGGCATCAGCTCCATGCCCCGGCAGTTTTTAGAGGCTCTGCACGGTCTGGCGAAATATTGCCAGATCCTCATCTTTGTTCATAATCCCTGCCGTCATTACTGGGCTGACATCATCGAAGACCGGGATCTGCTGCCCATGAAAGCCCCCCGTCATCATCGCAAGGATATGCCGCCTGATCCGGCTCCGGATCTTCTCCATCAGCATGTAAATCCACTGCTGGCGGCCTGGGGCAAGCAGGGCCGGGATTATATCGGCCTGCTTTACGGCTATGATCGTCCGGATTCCTACCGCCATAATTTTTCCGAGATTGATCTCTTCAGTGATTTTGCTGTTTCGGAAAATGCCGACCTGCTTCAGCAGGTGCAGCAGGGGATTCTTGACTTGACGCCCCTGCCCGACCCTGATCGGAAAACGGTACTTGCTGCGGCTGACGATTCAATTATCTTTCAGCTTGCCTGCAGCCGGCAGCGGGAGATGGAGATTTTGCACGACTGGCTGCTCTCCCTCTTCGAGAGGCAGCCGGAATTACGGCCGCGGGATATTATTGTCATGATGCCCGATGTGGAGGCTTACGCCCCCTATATTGAGGCGGTATTTTCTCTTGCGGCTGATGATTCCCGTCATATTCCCTTTTCCATCGCCGACAGTCCGGGAGGGGGCGGGGCTCAGGTTCTGACGGCCCTTGACACGCTTCTTCATTTACCTCAATCACGTTTCACCGTCGGCGATGTTATGGATCTTCTTGAGGTGCCGGCCTGTCGGGCGCGTTTTGCCATAAGTGAAAACGATCTGCCCATCCTTGAGGAATGGCTCATCGGCGCCGGAGTGCGCTGGGGGTTGGACGCCGAACAGCGTCAGTCCCTGGATCTGCCTTCGGCCTTTGAGGAGAACTCCTGGCGCTTCGGCCTCAGACGGATGCTTCTTGGTTATGCCGTGGGTGACAGCCCGGTCTGGCACGATATTGAACCCTATGCCGGGGTCGGCGGTCTGGAGGCCGAACTGGCTGGTAAACTGGCCCGGATGCTTGAGATGCTGGAACATCATTGGCGTATTCTGCGCCGTTCGGCGGTTCCCGCTGAATGGGGGGAGCGGATCAGGAACCTGACGGCTGATTTTTTTCAGTTCAGCCTCAGTGAGGATATTGTATTTGAGCAGAGCCTGGAAGATCTGCTGGCACAATGGCTGGATGACTGCCAGGCGGCCGGTTTTAATCATGAGCTCCCTTTGACGGTGGTGGCCGATATGCTGCTTGCGGCCCTTAAACAATCGTCCATTTCTCAGCGTTTTCTGGCCGGGATGGTGAATTTTTGTACCTTGATGCCCATGCGGGCCATTCCCTTCAAGGTTGTCTGCCTGCTGGGGATGAATGATGGTGATTATCCACGCCATTATCCGGCCCCTGATTTTGATCTTATGGCGGCGGCTTCCAATTATCGGCCCGGTGACCGCTCCCGGCGTGAGGATGACCGTTATCTCTTTCTTGAGGCCCTTTTATCCGCCCGGGAGCGGCTTTATATCAGTTATACAGGGCGTAACGCCAGAGATAACAGCAGCCGGGCGCCGTCAGTGCTGGTGGGGCAGTTGCGCGATTATCTTGCCGCGGGCTGGCGGACGGCCGAATCTGACCGGGAGGCGGATCTCTTATCCCGGCTGACCATGCTGCATCCTCTTCAGCCCTTCAGCCGGTTATATTTTTCCGGCGATAACGATTTTTTTACCTATGCCGGGGAGTGGTCTGATATTTATATGGTTAACAAACAGGCTCAGGGGGGCGGTAAAGCCCTGGCCGGCGTCACTTCTTCTGCCGCTATTGACTGCCGCCAGCTTATTACCCTGCTTAAAAGCCCCGTACGGGTCTTTTATAATTATCGTTTGGGGGTTTATTTTGATGAACCCGCGGCTTCGGCCGATTACAGCGAACCCTTCAGTCTGGATGCCCTTGCTGTCTATTCTTTCAGTAATGAACTGTTAGCTTCGGCTTTGGCCGCAGAGCCTGGGGACAGGGACAGGGTGCTGGTAGAGAGAACCGCGGCCCTGCGCCGGGCCGGTAAGCTGCCGCCGGCGGGTTTGGGAGAGCTGACGGCAGCGCGGCTGCGTGAGACGATATGTCTGATTCTTGCCAATGAAGAGAAATTAATGGTTCAATGGCCGTTGGCCGCCGGAGATCGGGAAATTTGTCTTTCCCTGCTGCCCGGCGGGCGGGAACAACGGCTGGAAGACTGGCTGAGCGGTTTGCGGCGGCGGGATGAAAACACCGGGCCTCTGGCTCGCTGGGAATTTTCTTATAAAGAGGGCGGCAGTGATAAAACCGGATGTTACAGGCGAATGATTTCTCTCTGGGTGAGGCATCTCGCGGCCTGTGCCGCGGGAATTGAACTGTACAGCTATCTTGTCGGCCCTGATAAAAATATTGAACTGCCCCCTCTGCCGGAAGTAAAGGCGCGGCAGGAGCTTGCCGGGCTGATGGAATACTGGCTGCTTGCCCTGCGTCTGCCCCTGCCTTTAAGCCTTAAAACGGCCTTGACCTGGGTAACAAGTCAGGGCGGGGCCGAAAAAAGACTTGCCGCCGCCCGGAAAGTCTATGACGGAGATTCCTTCAACCGGGGGGAACGGGATTATGATCTTTACAGCAGCCGGAGTTATGTCGACTTTGAGGCGCTTACGGGCGGCCCGGAGCCGGGATTTACAGTGCTGGCAGACATGATTTACGGGCCGCTGGTGAATATGGCTCTTGGTTCTTTGAGCTGAATTGTTTTTATTATGGCCCTGGTGTAAAAAACATGGCAGGGCGAGGCCGGAGCGGGCCTAAATGAGGGGCTGTTGAATAGTTACCAAATATGTCCATTAATGGTGATGGATTTAAATATACAATCAATAAATCGCAATTAATCGTGGTCTGTCCTCTATTTACACTTGATAACCTTACTCTGCCCCTGAACGGTATTCGTCTTATTGAGGCCGGAGCCGGTACTGGTAAAACCTATACCATTGCCGCTCTCTATCTGCGGTTGATTCTGGGGCATGGGGGGGCGAATGCCGCTGTCCGGCGGTTGATGCCGCCGGAAATTCTGGTGGTTACCTTCACTAATGCCGCCACCGAAGAGCTGCGGGAGAGAATACGCCGCCGTCTCGTTGAGGGGGCGGCGTTTTTTCGGGGTGTGGGTGAGGGTGATGATTTTCTGCGCGGTCTGCGGGCGGCATACGCCGAGGAGGAGCGGCCCCGGCAGGCCCGGTTTCTGGAGCGGGCCGCCCAGTGGATGGATGAGGCGGCTATTCATACCATTCATGCCTGGTGCCAGCGTATGCTTCGTCAGCATGCCTTTGACAGCGGTTCCCTCTTTGATCTTGATCTGGATTGTGATGAAGATGAATTGATGATGGAGGCGGCCCGCGACTACTGGCGTTCACACCTCTACGCCCTGCCGGCCGGGGAGCTTGCCGATTTGATTGCGGCCTGCGGCTGTTCCACTCCCGGTGAATTATTGAAAAAGCTGAAGCCCTGGTTTGCTCTTGCCCTTCCGCTCCCTGAATCGGACATTGCCCTGGTGCTTAAGAAGCGGCAGCAGGCCATTGCCGCTGCCCGTTCCCTCTGGGCCGGAGATTTAATGGCAGCCCTTGATAAATTGCGGCAGGCACGGGCAGCCAAAGATTTAAACGGCAATAAATACAGGGCAGGCAGCCTGGAAAAATATATTGCTGAGATCCAGGTCTGGGTCGCGGACGGCACTCTGCCCGGCCCTAAGGCCCTGGAAAAATTATCCCAGAGTACCTTGAGCGCCGGTACTGCCAAAAATGGCCGCACTCCGGAACATCCCGCCTATGCCGGTCTCGATGTGCTGTGGCATGAACTGGCCCGTCTTGACCTCAAAACCGCCTTTTTCCCCCATGCAGTCCGCTATATCCGCCGGCGTCTTGAGGCGGAGAAGGAGCGGCGCTCCAGAATAGGATTTGACGATCTCCTTCATAACCTGTACCGGACCCTGCGAGCGGAGGGCGGCGGTCGTCTGGCCCGGATCATTGGCCGGCAGTTTCCGGTGGTGATGATTGATGAGTTTCAGGATACCGATCCCGTGCAGTACGGGATATTCAGCCGGATATTCCGCCCCGCTGAATCAGCCCTGTTGATGATTGGTGATCCTAAACAGGCCATCTACAGTTTCCGGGGGGCTGATATTCATACCTATCTCCAGGCCCGGCATGATGCCGCCGGTCTTTATACCATGGGGACTAATTATCGTTCCACGGCGGCGGCGGTGGCGGCGGTGAACCGTATCTTCGCGGCTGGAAGACGGCATAGCGGCGGTTCTTTTCTCTTTGGAAATGAAATTCCCGGCCCGCGGCTTGAGGCCCGGGGGCGTGATGAGTCTCTGCTGGTGGAGGATGAAGTGGTGGAGGGCGTCAAAATATGGCTGCTGGATCAGGAGGCTCCGGTGAAAAAGAACGGCCCGGAGGGCTATATGGGGCGTATGGCCGCGGCGGCGGCGTCTGAGATTGTCCGGCTTCTTAATCTGGCGCTTACTTCCAGGGCCCGGTTTATCAGTAAGGATGGCAGTCAGCGGCCGCTGCGGCCGGCGGATATTGCCATTCTGGTCAGGGATATCGAAGAGGCCAGGGCAATTCGCGCGGCTCTGCGGCAGCGGCGGGTGCTTTCCGTCTATCTTTCGGATAAGGATTCGGTATTCAAGGGGCGGGAGGCCTGTGATATTCTTTATCTTCTGCGGGCCTGTGCAATGCCGGAGCGGGAACGGCTGTTGAAGGCGGCCCTGGCGGTGTCTCTCCTTGAGCGTCCCTTTGCCTGGCTTGACAGGCTCAATGAAGACAGCGCTCAATGGGAGTTGGAGGCGGAGCGCTTTCGCCGTTACCGGGATATATGGCAGCGGCGGGGGGTGCTTACCATGCTGCGTACCCTGTTCCGTGACTTTGGGGTGGCCCGTAATCTCACGGCCCGGGGCGCTGAACGGATATTAACCAATATCTTTCATATCTCGGAGCTTTTGCAGGAGGCGGCTGTTTCTCTTGAGGGAGAGCAGGCCCTTATCCGCTGGCTGACGGTTAAAATTAACGATTCCTCTCTCACCGCGGCCGATGAGGAAATTATTCGCCTGGAGAGTGATGAAGATCTGGTTAAAGTGGTTACTATTCATAAGGCTAAAGGGCTGGAATACGGACTGGTTTTTCTGCCTTTTATCTGTAACACCCGCTTGCTGAAGGTTAAAGACGGCCCGTTTTCCTATCGTGACGCCGACGGCCGGGAGCATTTGGCCCTGGTGCCTGATGACAAAGACGCGGCTGCTGCCGATCGTGAACGTCTGGCCGAGGACCTGAGGCTGCTGTATGTGGCCCTGACCAGGGCTAAACATGCCTGCTGGCTGGGAGTGGGGGTTATGGGGCGGAGCAACAGGAAGGGTGATGTCTCCTGTCTGCACCACTCCGCCCTGGGCTATCTGCTGTCCGGCGGCCGGGAGATCAGCCTGCCTGAACTGCCGGGGCTGTTTGATGAGATGTGGGGTGACTGCTCTGATTTGGATATTATGCCCCTGCCTGTCGCCAATCAGGCCCCATACCGGCCGCCGGAGATTAAGGCCGGGCTCGCCGGGGCTCGTAAATTCAGAGGGAAAATTTTCCATACCTGGCGGATTACCAGTTACAGCGCCATTCTGCGTGGAAGCGCGGGACAGGGTGGAAGTATGGAGGCGGCCCCAGATTTTCCCCGCTCGCTCATAGAGGAAGAAAGCGGGGAAATACGGCTGAGCGCCGGGGCTGAGGGGGGTAATCAACTCACCTCTATCGCCGCTTTCCCCAAAGGCCCGGCGGCTGGTACCTTCCTGCACGACCTGCTGGAATGGGCGGCCCAGGATTTTGCCGGGACTGCCGGCAGCCGGGAACGTCTTGAAGAGGAGATTGATAAGCGCTGTCGGCGGCGGAACTGGCAGCAATGGGGCGGGATTTTGGCCGACTGGCTTGGTGTTCTGCTTAGTGCTCCTGTTATTCCGGGGTGCGGGGGCGGGAACGGCGCCCTGGCTGACCTGCGGCCGGATGCCCTGCAGGCCGAGCTTGAGTTTATGTTTCCCGTTAATGATCTTGATCTTACGGCCTTTGACGCTGAAATCAGGGCCGGGGTTATTCCCGGCCGTTCCCGGCCGCTCCTGACCAAAGGTCTGATAAACGGCATGCTTAAAGGTTTTATTGATCTTTTGTTCTGCTATCAGGGCCGTTATTTTGTTCTGGATTACAAATCAAATTATCTCGGTGCCGCTGCCGCTGCCTATAATAATGAAAATATGGTTGGAGCCATGCTGGAGCATCGTTACGATTTGCAGTACACGCTTTATACCGTGGCCATGCATCGTCTGCTTAAATCCCGGCTGCCGGATTACAGCTATGAACGGGATGTGGGCGGGGTCTTATATCTTTTTCTGCGCGGGGTGGAGGCCCCCGGACATGGCATATATGCTGATAAACCGGGGGCGGAGCTGGTGGAGCGGCTGGATAATCTTCTGCGGGGCAAACAGTTATCAGGTTTAACACGATGAATATTGAAGAGCTGCCGGCATCTGACGATGGTGCTGGTGGAGAAAATTACCCGGATTTCAGAGGCCCGGAGTTTAACCGGCTGCTCACGGCCTGGGTGGATCAAGGCTGGATCAGGCCCCTGGACCGGGCCTTTGTCCTTTTTTTAGATACCCAGTCCAGGGCGCATCCTTTGGTGCTGCTTGCGGCGCTGTTTACGAGCTGGCAGCTGGTCAAGGGCCATATCTGCCTTGACATGGAGACGGCCCTGCGTCAGCCGTTGTTGCTGCCGGGGCCGGGAGCCGGTGACGAAAAAACCGGCCTTGTTACTCCAGCCGCCATGGTGCGGGGGATCAAAAAAGAACAATGGCGGCAGATGCTTTCAGCCTCGCCTCTGGTAAGTGACGGCAGGGGCTGTACTCCCCTGGTTATGCGGGATTACCGCCTTTATCTGCGCCGTTACTGGCAGTATGAGATGGATGTGGCCCAGGCCCTGAACCGGAAGATGGCATGTGTGTTTGACTATGGGGATAATTTTATTTCACGGTTAGATATTCTTTTTACCCCTCTTCGTGACAGCGGGGAGCGGGCAAAAAAGCATGTCCATTGGCAGAGTGTGGCCGCGGCTCTTGCCGCGCGCAGCGCCTTTACCGTGGTCTCCGGCGGCCCCGGAACCGGTAAGACCACCACCGTTGTCCAGATTATCGCTCTCCTTGCCGGGCTTGCTTCCGAGCGGGGGCGGGTTCTGCGTGTTGCCCTTGCCGCCCCCACCGGCAAGGCAGCGGCCCGCCTTACTGAATCAATCCGTCAGGCTGTGGCCCGGCTGCCGGCTGAGTTAAGGGATATGGTGCCGGAGGAGGTTACGACCCTGCATCGTTTGCTGGGTCGCCGGCCCGGCAGCGGCCGGTTCAAATATAACGCTCGCTGTAAACTGCATATTGATCTCCTCGTGGTGGATTAGGCCTCCATGGTGGATCTGGAGATGATGGCGGCGGTTATGGCGGCTCTCCCCGAAGAGACGGCTCTTATTCTCCTTGGTGATAAGGATCAACTGGCCTCGGTAGAGGCGGGTTCGGTGCTGGGTGATCTTTGCCGGTGGGCGGAGCGGCCGGGCTATAAGGCTGAGACAGTGGCCTGGCTGGAAGACAATACGGGCTATTCGCTGCGGGAGGCGGCTGGTGAGGGCGGTGAGATTGACCAGCATATTGTTATTCTCCGCCACAGTCATCGTTTTGGCCCCCAAAGCGGGATAGGGGCTCTGGCGGCGGCTGTCAAGACCGGTGACGGGGAACGGCTGGAGGCGGTATGGCAGAAATATCCCGATATCAGGCGCTTAAGGCTGGCGGGGCCCGCGGACGAGAGGCTGACGGCCCTTATATTGGCGGGTTATCGCCCCAGTCTGGAGCTTTGCCGCCGGAAAGTGGAGGGGGAATTTGACAGTTGGTGCCGTCGGCTTTTAGAGGCCTTTAATCGTTTCCAGCTTCTTACTCCGGCCCGCCGCGGGATATGGGGGGTGGAAGGGCTTAATCGTTTGACGGCGGACATCCTGTACCGGGCCGGCCTTATCCCGGTTTCGGATGGCTGGTATGCTGGACGTCCGGTTTTAATGACCACAAATGATTACACCCTGGGGCTGATGAACGGAGATATTGGGCTCACCCTGCCCGTTGAGGGTGAGGGTGGTGATTATGGCGGTTTGAGGGTGGTATTTCAGTCGGTGTCCGGAGAATTGAAAAAGATCAGCCCGGCTCGCCTGCCGGAGGTGGAAACCGTATACGCCATGACCGTTCATAAGTCCCAGGGGTCGGAATTTGAGCATACGGTAATGGCCCTGCCGGAGCATGACAGTCCGCTTCTGACCAGGGAACTTATCTATACGGGGATCACCAGGGCCAGGGAAAAGTTTACCCTCATCGGCTGCCATCCGGAGCTGTTGCCGGCGGCGGTGCGTCGTCGTACCCGCCGGGTCTCAGGACTGGGAACACTCCTGGACTAAGTTGTTCTAAATAGCAACTATAAAAAATGGCGGAGTAGCGGCTGACCTCCTGAAGTTACAGGATTACCCTGATTTCCTGATGCCTGAGTAGTCCGGTAGTCCGGGGCAGGAAGGCGGCGTGAGCTTCAAACCGGGTGGAATCTACAGAATCTACATTATGACCGGCAAGTTTCAGGGTTTTGGTACTGAAACGCTGGAAGATGGTTTTTTTGAAGAAGGCGTGGCGCTGCCGCCGATTAAATAGTCCCTCCACTTCGTCCGGCAGGTGGTGCCAGAGGTAATCCCTGGCCCCTTTCATGTCCGCTGGCAGACAGGGCGGCGGGGTGCGGCCCCCGGCGCGCAGCCAGTCATAGAGCAGTACCTCTTTGATAAGAGCGGCTCTGGGGTGCCGGGCGGTGAAATCCACCAGCGTTTCGGTGAGCAGTTTCTGGGTTCTGGCCAGTTGGAAAAATCCCTGTCTCTGGCAAAACTCACTTAATTCACTGACAAAGCGGAAAATATCCTCGCCGCTTTGGCGCAGATAATTAAAAAAGGTGGTGAAAAAGCGGTTATTGTGGAAGGCCTCGAGGCATTCTCCGAGCCAGAAAAGGCGGCCCAGCTCCTTATCTTCCAGCCACTTGGTGGCCAGTATTTCGTAGGGGGGCAGGGCGGCGGCTGTAAAGCCGAATTCATGGCGGCGGCGGTGGATGGCGGTACCGGGCAGTACCTTCAATAAGCCCATCTGAATATGATGAGGGCTCAGGGCAAAAACATCATTAAGCGACCGGCCGAAGGTCTGGCGGGTATCATGGGGCAGCCCCAGGATGAGATCAATATGGAGGTGAATATTGGCCATGGCCGTAAGGCGCCGGATATTAGCGCTGGTTCTCTCGAGATCCATTACCCGGTTTACGGCCTTCAGGGTTTCATGATTGGTGGACTGGATGCCGATTTCAAACTGAAAGAGCCCCGCCGGCAGTCCCTCTAAAAACTTGAACATCTCCTCATTAAAGAGGCCGGGAGCAATTTCAAAATGAAAAGAGGTGGCAGGGCTTTCGGCGTGTGAGGCGCTCAGAAATTGCCAGATGGCCAGAGCCCGGCCGCTGTCGGCGTTAAAGGTACGATCCACAAAACGGATAATTTGGGGCTGATGACGCAGAATAGCCGTCAGCTCTTTTCTGGTCTCCTGAAGATCACGGTTTACCACCCCCCGGCCCACTGACGACAGGCAATACGAGCAGGAGAAGGGACAGCCGCGTGAGGATTCATAATAAATATTACGATTTTTCAGTTGGCGGCAGAAGTCATCTCGTTTATAAGGAGAGCGGAAAGGGCTTCCGGGGGTGCATTGATAATCAGTTTGCAGCCGGCCTTCCTGCAGGTCAGTATAAAAACCGGCCTTTACCCCTTCAATTTCGCCATCCACCACCGTGGGCTGAAAGTTGAGGGCTTCCCGCAGCACCAGGGCCTGAGGGCCGCCAAGGACGATGGGGGTCTGGGGCCGTAACTGGTGGAGATCGGTGAGCAGGCGGTGCAGATAGGCGTGATTCCAGATATATACCGAGAAGAAGAATGCTGTTGTTTCCGGGGTACTTATCCGCAGCAGAGTGGAATAATATGGGTCGTTGATCGTAAACTGCCTGACTCTGCTCCGGGCCTTGGGGAGATGACGTTCTAATTGCTGGCGGACATAAAAAAGGGCCAGGCAGGAATGAGAATAGCGGCAATTAACGGCAATGAGCTGGATAATCATGGATTCTGTCATATATCAAGTAATTCTGGAATAAAATAATATGGTATGCCGAAGGTCTGTCGAAACGCCACAATACCGTGGATTGGACTTTTTACGATACCATCAATTCTGGAATAAAATAAAAGACATAAAGAAAAATCAGTAACGGTAAAATTATGCTTCCTTACCCGAATATCCGCCCGGTGATCTTTTCCATCGGCCCCCTTAAAATCCGCTGGTACGGCCTGATGTATGTCCTGGGCTTCACCGCCGCCTACTATCTTGTTCAGCGTCGGATTAAGCGCCTGGGGCTTAAACACCTTGCCGCCAACTTTGAGAATCTCAATTTTGTACTCATCCTGGCGGTTATTATCGGCGGCCGCTTGGGTTATGTCCTGATATATAATCTGCCTTATTATTTGAAGCATCCCCTGGAAATTCTGGCCACCTGGCATGGCGGCATGTCTTTTCATGGGGCCTTGATCGCTGTTATAATCGCTGGCATTATCTTTTGCAAAAAAAATGAGCTTAATTTCTGGCAGACCTCGGATCTGTATGTGGTGGTGGCCCCCATTGGTCTGGGGCTGGGGCGCCTCGGTAATTTTATTAACGGTGAACTTTACGGCCGGGTGAGCACGGTACCCTGGGCCATGGTCTTTCCCAATGGCGGCCCGCTGCCCCGTCATCCTTCGGAGCTTTATGAAATGCTGCTGGAGGGGGTAGTTCTTTTCGTTATCCTCTGGCGCCTGCAGGATAGAAAGATGCCCTCTGGATTTATATTGGCATTTTTTTTGATTTTCTATGGTATATTCCGTATCTTTGTCGAATTTTTCCGGCAGCCGGATCCTCAAATAGGCTTTTTGTTCGGCTTCCTCACCATGGGGCAGCTGCTGAGTATTATAATGATACTTGGCGGCCTGATCATTATGCTTTGCCGCCGGGGCAAAGAACCCCTTACTTCGGGACGGGACTGATGACAAAAACGAGCAAACTTAACATCTTTATTCCTTTAATTCTCTTGATGATACTTATGACTACCAACGCGAAGGCCAAAATGTTGAAGCCCCACCTCTATAAAACCCAGCTGAAAAACGGTATGACCATCATTGTCCGCGAGGTACCGGAGGGTAAGGCCGCCACCGTCCAGCTCTGGGTCAAGGCCGGCAGTATCTATGAGGACGACAATGAACGCGGCATAACCCATTTAATTGAGCATATGATTTTCAAGGGCACCAGGACCCGCGGTCCCGGCGAGGTAGCGGCGGCCATTGAGGAGAAGGGCGGCCAGATTAACGCCTATACCTCGTATGAATATACGGTTTATCACGCCACCCTGCCGGCCCGTTACTGGCAGACCGGCCTGGATGTCTTGAGTGACGCGGTACAGAATTCGGTTTTTGATCCCAAGGAATTAGAGAGGGAGAAAAAGGTGGTACTGGAGGAGGTCAGTATGCGTAACGACCGGCCTCAGATCAAACTTTTTCAGGATCTCATGGAGCATGCCTTTAAGGTTCATCCCTACAGACTGCCGGTAATCGGCACGGTGAAGAGTGTTTCGTCCTTTGATCGTGATGATATTCTGAAATATATGGCCAAACATTATCATCCCAATAATTTTACCCTGGTGGTAGTGGGTAATGTGCATTATCAGGATGTGGTGCGGCGGACTGCTGAACTTTTTAACGGCATGACCGCGGATAATACCCCGGCAGGGAAATTACCGGTGGAACCACCTCAGAAGACCTTCCGGCTTTTTAGCCTGCGGGAGGATGTCAATCTGCCGCAACTGGCCATGGCCATGCCGGCCCCCGCCTTTAAGGATGCCGATGCCCCGGTTATGGATGTCATTGCCGGTATTCTGGGGCAGGATGATTCATCCAGACTTTACAATGAACTGCGGAATAAAAAGGGGCTGGTCTATCAGATAAGCGCTTCGGCCTTTACCCCCAAGTATCCGGGGCTTCTGGAGATAATGGCCACTCTCGATGAAAATAATATCAAGGCGGCCCTGCAGGCGGCTCTCGTGGAGCTCTTTAAATTAAAATATGTGCCGGTGGATAACGATGAACTGGAGCGGGTGAAGTATAATGAAGAGAGTGATTTTGTCTTCAATATGGAACAGGTTGAGGGCGAGGCCCAGGTTTTAGGGGCCTTTGAGGCCCAGAGCGGCGAACCTGATGAGGATGATTATCTGGCCCAGGTACGGGCGGTGACTCGGGAGGATATTATCCGGGTGGCTCGTAAATATTTTAACGGTCACAGCCTGACGGCCGGTTATCTTATCCCCAAGGGCTCTAAATTTGAGTTGAAACGGGCGGATCTCGAGGGCATTATCAAGGCGGCGGAAAAGGAGGCCAGGGCCAGTATTCCCACCTCTCTGATTCCCTCTTATCTCGGCAATATCCATCGTTTTAAACTGAGTAACGGCATTACCCTGCTCGTCCGGGAAGACGATCAGAATCCCACGGTCTCCATCAGGGCCGTTTTTCCCGGCGGTTCCAGGGCCGAGACCGCGTCAACCAACGGGGCCTTCGCCTTTATCAGCGATCTTCTGCCCAGGGGGACGGCGAAATTGTCCAGCCGCCAGATGGCCTTGAAACTGGCTGATATGGCCGGTGAGATTAAGGGGTTTAACGGTAAAAACACTTTTGGTCTCAAGGGCGATTTTCTGGCCCGTTTTTTTGATAAGGGGCTGATCCTGATGCGGGATGTCCTGATTACCCCGGCTTTTGATCCTGAGGAGGCCGCTAAAATAAAGCCTGAACGCCTCGCCGTGCTGCAGCAGCAGGAGGATTCCCTGACCTCACTCACCTTTAACGAATTTAATAAGGCTCTTTTCCAGTCGCATCCCTATAGTCTGAATATGGAGGGCTCTAAACAGGCCATCGAGAAATTCACCGCCCCTGAACTTCGTGAGATATATGAGGAACACGCTCTGCCCCGTCATTTGGTGTTGGCCGTGGCCGGTAAGGTCAAGGCCAAGGATGTCTATGAGGAGGTCAAACGTCTCTTTGGCGGCTGGCATAACGGTACTGGCGATGATTTAGATGAGGATGTCCTGCCGCGGCCGCCTGAGGGGGCAAAAATAGTCAATATTACTCGTGACAAGGAACAGGTACATATCATTATCGGTTTTCTCGGGGCCTCTCTGAAGAGTGCCGACCGTTATGCTCTGGATATCCTGGATACCGTGTTGAGTGGCCAGAGCGGCCGTCTCTTTATGCAGCTGCGTGATAAGCAGAGTCTGGCCTACAGTCTGTCGTCATTTGAGCTTCTGGGGCTTGATACCGGCTCCTTCGGGGTTTATATCGGTACCAGTCCGGATAAAAAAGATGAGGCGGTGAAGGCGGTATGGCAGGAACTGACCAGGATTCGGGATCAGCCCATCAGTTCCGAGGAACTGGAAAAAGCCAGGAATATCCTTATCGGCCGTTATGAACTCGGCCTGCAGACCCACGCCTCTCAGGCCATGGATATGGCTCTTGATGAGACCTACGACCTGGGGCAGGATTACGGCAACAAATATATTCACGCCCTGTCTCTGATAACCCCGGAGCAGGTCATGGCCGCGGCCCGTAAATATATTCAGCCCGATCATTATGTGCTGGTGACGGTGGGCCCGCGGGAAACAGTGAGCGAGTGATGGAGACGGAGTGGTATCATACTGTTAGGCTCAGAACCGTTTACAGAGGCGTGGCGTATCTTTTGAATTCGTAATCTGACAGGTAAAAAAACACAGGTAAAAAAAAAATGCAGAAATTAATGATAGCCCCATCAATCTTATCGGCGGATTTCGCCCGTCTTGGTGAAGAGGTTACTTCCGTGCTGGAGCAGGGGGCGGATATAATTCATGTTGATGTCATGGACGGTCATTTTGTGCCCAATATAACCATTGGGCCTCTGGTGGTACGGGCGGTGCGGAAGATTACCGCTGCCCCCCTTGATGTTCATTTGATGATCGAAAACCCGGATGCCTATATAGACGATTTTGCCGCCGCCGGCGCCGACTGGATTACGGTGCATGTGGAGACCTGTAATCATCTTCATCGTACAATTCACCGCATAAAGGAGCTGGGCTGCAAGGCGGGGGCGGTATTAAATCCCGCCACTTCGCTCAGCACCCTGGATTATATCTTAGATGATCTTGATCTGGTGATGCTGATGAGCGTCAATCCCGGTTTCGGGGGTCAGAAATTTATTCCGTCCGCCATTGCCAAGACCAGGGAATTAAAAAATATGATTGAGGCACGGGGGCTCGCGGCCGGTATTGAGATAGATGGCGGGGTCAGTCCGGATACCATCGGTGCCATCGCCGCGGCCGGAGCCAATATCTTTGTCGCCGGTTCCGCCGTCTTTGGCCGGGATGACTACGGCCGGGTGATTGCTGAATTAAAGGCCAGGGCGGCCGTTCTTTAAAAAACTTCGCTGAATAGTTTTACCTTTCTTTCAATATAACTTTTCTCGAATACCAAAGTATGCTTCGAAGTCCTAAATAAACAACCCTGGAGCACTGCTGAACAGTTACGCTCCGGGGTTTTCGT
>JAJRZN010000210.1 GCA_024275235.1 Deltaproteobacteria bacterium | reverse complement strand
CGATGAATAAAGGTTTTGCAGACCTCTGCCTTAGCCACTTGGCTACGCCGCCATACATCTAAATTGAGAGGCTGATATTAGCCGTAGTTGAGCTTTTTGACAAGTTAAAAATGCAATGAATGAATCATTAAAGAAATTAATCCAGCAACAGGCCCCGCAATGCGCCGAATTAGAAAAAGAATTGGGCCATCACTTTAAAAAACCTGCGCTCCTGATCAGATCCCTGACTCATCGTTCATACAGCTTTGAGCATAGTGAGCTGCCAGGCTATGACAATGAGACCCTCGAGTTTCTGGGCGACGCGGTGCTGGACTTGATAGTCGGTTTTTTGTTGTTTCAACACTATCCCAAAGAACCGGAAGGCATACTTACCAAAATGCGCTCGGCCCTGGTACAGGAGGCTGGCCTGGCCGTAGTGGCTAAGCAGTTAGACCTGGGCCGCTACATCTTATTAGGCCGGGGCGAAGATAACAATGGCGGCCGCTCTAAGCCCTCGATACTTTCCTGCGCCTATGAAGCGATAATCGGGGCTGTTTTTGTTGATGCCGGTTATGAGGCCGCCCGCCGGGTGGTTGAGAGGCATTTCATTGACCGCCTGCAGCTCAACAACAAAATAGAGATTACCGATGCCAAGAGCCGCTTGCAGGAGTTGACCCAACACCATGGCGGCCAGGCCCCCACTTACAGTCTGGTAGACTCCTCCGGCCCGGATCATAACAAATCATTTACGGTCTCCGTGCTGCTGAATGGCAAGGAGCTGGCCTCGGCAACAGCCAGTAATAAAAAAGCAGCAGAGCAAAAGGCTGCCGCCCTGGCGCTGCAGCAGTTGTCCCCCCAATAAAGACGAAAAAATGAAAACCGCCCAATCATCACCTTTAATTATCCCCATATTTATCACCCATGAGGGCTGTCCCCATCGCTGCCTGTTCTGTAATCAGGAGCCCATAACCGGGCAAAACCATCAGGTGGGGCCGCGAGAGGTGAGAGATGAAATACATAAATGGCTGCAACGCTCTCCCGCCCTGGGCCGCAGGGTTGAAACCGCCTTTTATGGCGGCAGCTTCACCGCCCTGCCTGTAAGCAGACAACGGGAACTGCTCCAGGCGGTACAACCATTTTTAGACTCCGGCGAGGTACAGGCCATTCGCCTCTCCACCCGTCCTGACTATATTGACTCCCAAAGCGCTGATTTTCTCAGCACTTACGGAGTACAAACCGTCGAACTGGGTATTCAGTCCATGTCCAACGCGGTGCTGGCCGCCAGTAAAAGGGGGCATAGTGTTGAGCAAAGCATAAAGGCAATTAATTTTTTAAACGCCTCCAAACTGCGGATCGGGGCGCAACTCTTACTGGGTCTGCCGATGGAAACGATGCTCTCAACCCTGCAGGGCGTTCGCCGCTTAACCACCATGAAAATAGATTTTGTCCGCCTCTATCCAGCCCTGGTCATTAAAGGCAGCGGCCTGGCAGAACTCTATCGTCAGCATAAATACCGCCCCTTAACCATGAACCAGACCATTGCCCTCACCGCCAGGATATCTTCTATTCTAAGCCGGTATCACATACCGGTAATCCGTATAGGTCTGCCCGCCTCCAGGGAACTGGAAGAAAATCTGCTGGCCGGCCCCTACCATCCAGCCCTTGGTGAAATGGTGGCCGCCCGCATATTTTTCAACAGGATAAGGGAAAAGCTTCGTTCCACCACCCCCCAAGAGCCCTGGCAGCTGACCATCTCACAACGCGACCGCTCCATATTCTACGGCCAGAAAAAATGCAGCCTCCAGCGTTTACAGCGTCTTGGTCTGCTCAAGGGTGGTGAAATAAAATTCAGTGATAATAACCGGCGCGGACTGATAACTCTGCAGAGGTGCTGAGACAGCCGCATAAGACATCAGGCTTTAAAGGCCTTAAAATAGACCCGCCTGGGGGCTGGATAGCCCTCCACCGTCAGTTGCGGATTATCCGCGTCAATAAAATCTTCGTAGGACTCAAAGGTCATCCAGGCGGTACGGCGCTGTTCCTGACTGGACATGGGGTGAGAGCAGAAAAGCTCCACTTTGGTGAACCCGGCCCGCCGCAGCCAGTTTTGCAGACAGACAGCGGTAGGAACAAAATAGGTGCCTGGTACCTTGGCATAACGTTCAGCCGGAAACAGAGCCACAGACTCCTCACCGGGGATAGCCTGCGACTCCACGATAAGACAGCCGCCGGGACGTAAAGCCGCTCTTATCTCCTTTAACATACCAAGCGGCGATATCCGATGATATATAATCCCCATGAGAAATATAATCTCAAAGGTCTCAGGGAAAAGGCCTATATCCTCCACCCCAAAGGGCTCAATCGCCAAATTAGATAGACCAGCCATGGCATTAAGGCTTTTAAAGGCATAATAATGCTGCAGATAAGGCTCAAACCCTAACACCAGCGCGGGAGACGCAGCCGCCATCCGAAACATATAATAGCCATTATTACAGCCAATATCGGCGATTACCTTTCCGGTAAGGGAGGGTAAAACAGGCTCCAGACGCCGCCATTTTCGTTCACTGCGCCACTCGGCGTCGATATCAATCCCAAAAACCGAGAACGGCCCCTTACGCCAGGGCATGAACCGGCGCATAGCCTTATAAACAAGCTGCCGCTCATCAGGGCTTAGTTCATCACGGTCGCCGATCTTTACCACATCATCAGCCAGAGACAAGTGCCGAGCCTGGATACCGGTCAGCGACTCATATGGTTCCCGGAAAAGCCTGAACCCCTTTTTGTTCTGCCTCAGACGACGCTGCATAACGGTATGCAGAGCCCGCACCTCCTCTTGACGGGCCTGGGGCATAAAGGCAAGATATTCAGGCATCCCGGCTACTCCTTCAGGGCGATAAACGATGAGAAATTAAACCATTGGAAAAAGGTCTCAATGTGACGGAAACCGGCCTGGCGCAGGAGGTCAATATTCTCCATGTTGGAAAATGGGATAAGGATGTTCTCCAGGGCCTCACGTTTCTTGGCAATCTCTATTTCTGAATAGCCATGCCGCCGTTTGAAATCGAGATAAAACTGCAGAAAAGCGCGATTTAAGAGGGGGTCATGATTAATGGTTTTCTCACTGATAATCAATACCGCACCAGAGGGCATAAGGGCGTAAAGAGCCCGGATAAAATCAGGTCTCATCATGGGGCGGATAAACTGCAGGGTATAATTCATGATAACCGCCGCCGGTGAGCGTAGATTTAAATTCATTATATCAGCGCATTCAAAACGCAGCCGGTCCCCCTTGCCATACATTTCCGCCTTCAAGCGGGCCTTTGTAATCATGGCAGCGGAGTTATCAATGCCGATAAACTGCAGATCGAGATGAGCAAGCCGGCGGGCCAGTTCAACCAGACTGCTGCCGGTGGAACAGCCTAAGTCATAAACCCGGCCCTCAGACCTGAGAAAACGAGCCAGAAGTTGAGCCGTCATCCCGATTACCTCATTATAAAAGGGAATACTGCGGCCCAGCATATCATCAAAGACCTCGGCAACCCTGACATTAAACTTAAAGTCATCCACCGGGGCAGCCCCGTCCTTAAAAAGCGTATCAACGGCCATTAAAATCTTATTCTTTGCTCAGGTGGTAAATCAGGATTGGGGCGATAGAGTAAAATCATGCGGCCTATTACCTGCACCACTGCCGCTCCACTGGCAGAACTAACTATTGTCGCCGCCTCCTGACGATCCAAAGGGCAGTTGTTCTGAAGCTTGATCTTGATTAATTCCCGTTTACGCAAGACCTCATTAATGGCAGCCAGCACGGAAGCAGCCGCCCCTTCCCGGCCCAGCATGGCAAGAGGCGGGAGATGGTGCCCCAGGGCGCGCAAATAACGGGTCTCTCTTTTATTAATCACGGTACTGGTTAGACGCTTTTTTTTATTTTTCATTATTTTTCATTATCGTAATTTTGATGGACTCGTAAAAAGTCCATCACTAACTAAAGATGGCTAAGTCAGCTAAGCGAAGACTGCGAAAAGTTCGATATACAGGTAAGCGAACATAGTGAGACTCCGAGGCGTGGTGGTTCGGCAGGGCTCCGGCCATACATG
>JAJRZN010000209.1 GCA_024275235.1 Deltaproteobacteria bacterium | reverse complement strand
TGAAACTCATTTATATCTCCTTAATCAATTCCCAGAGGCCTGGAGAAGTCTCTCGTCCTCTGATTCGTTCAATTCTATGGCCTGAGCCGGACACTCACTGACACATATACCACAGGCCCGGCATTTTTTGGGATCAATATAGGCCACACCCTGGTCATCAATTTTAGGTATACTCCAGGGGCATACCCTGACGCAGGTGAGACATGAAACACATTTGTCCTTCTCCACCCAGGCAATCTTCCCCAAATCCCTTAAATCCTGCTCCGTCACATACTCTTCCTTGACAGCAATATTGCGGAGGGCTGAGATAATATCGGCAAAAGCGACATCCTGAGGACAGACAAAAACACATGACCGGCAGCGGGAGCAGAACCAGAGCAGATGAGATGATAGCACGCGGTCTTTAAGGTCCATACGGATCATATGAATAATTTTACGGGGATCAAAATCAGGAATAGCCTGGCTTACCGGGCAGACACCGCTGCAGGCCCCGCATGAAAAGCAACGGTTGACCCATTCGCCGCCCGGCATGGAGCTGACTTGACTACTAAATGCTGAATTGATTTCTTTGTTGGTAATTCCCATGGAATTCCTCTTTCACTTAAAAAGATAAAAAATGCGTAACTATTCCGGTGGTTATTATTACTATTATTACTTTTAGACCTCAGGGTGAATAGTTACAAAAATGATCAATCTATAAAATACTCATCGGGAAGTTAGCAGGCTGAGGGCTCAGTACGAAGTAACCTGAGTGTCTTCGCTTAAAGTATCAGCGGGATTTACTTTAAATAAGCAGTCGGAATTCACCCTTGCCAAGCAGATCGTGGAGATGGAGAATACCGATTAAACATTGTTTATTATCCACTACAGCGAGAACCGTTACCTCGTGACGCTGCATAATACTCAAGGCATCAGCCGCCAGGGAATCGCCCTTGATAGTCTTGGGCGTCGGCGTCATTACCTCCCTAACTTCAACATCACAGCCCTTTGATTTAACCATAATCCGGCGAATATCGCCATCGGTAAGAATACCTATGGGAGATTTTTTGGGGGAAACAATAAACACCGCCCCCAGATTTTTATCATTGAGTACCGTAAGGGCCGTATTAAAAGAGGCGGTTTCGGGGATGAACGGAATAGAATCACCAGTAAGCATTACCTGAGAGACCATTATTTTCAGACGTTCTCCCAGGCTGCCGGCGGGATGATTACGGCGAAAATCGCTGGCCTTGAAGCCTTTACGATTCAGGAGAGCAACAGCCAGGGCATCACCCATGGCCAGGGCGGCGGTTGTAGAGGCCGTGGGAGCCAGACCCAGGGGGCAGGCCTCACGCTCTACTCCAGTATCAAGGACGGCATCCGCGGCCCGGGCCAGGGTTGATTCTGAGCTGCCGGTCATGGCGATAAGTTGATTGCCCCGCTTATGAAAAGTAGGCAGTAACATATTAACTTCGGTGGTTTCCCCGCTGTTGGAAATGGCTAAAATCACATCGTTAACGTCGACAATGCCAAGATCGCCGTGCATGGCCTCCACCGGATGCAGAAAAAAAGAGGAGGTACCGGTGCTGTTTAAAGTGGCCGCGATCTTTTGGCCGATGAGACCGGACTTGCCGATTCCGGTAATAATGACCCGGCTGGGGCAGCTCATAATAAGATCTACCGCCCCTTCAAAATTTTTGTCTATCCGTTCCCGCATGGCCATTATCCCGTCGGCCTCAATCTGGAGAACTTCCCGCGCTAATGAAATTGTCATTTACCAAAGGCCGTTTTATTGAACAGCAAATCAGGGGGGATGGGGTAATCGTTATTAAAACAGGCCATGCAAAAATTCTCTTTTGGCATACCGGTGGCCTCTACCAGCCCTTCAAGACTCAGGTACTGCAAAGAATCAAGGTCAAGAGATTTTCGAATATCCTCTACCTCGTTATTGGCAGCTATAAGCTGGCCCTGAGAGGGAAAATCAATGCCGTAAAAACAGGGATAGCGGGTGGGCGGGCAGCTTATAACCATATGCACCTCACTGGCCCCCACCTCCCGCAGGGCTCTTACCCGGCTGCGTCCGGTAGTACCGCGAATAATGGAGTCCTCCATGATTATGACCCGCTTACCCTTCAGCAGGGAGCGCACGGGATTCAGCTTAACCCGGACACTGAAGTCACGCATGGACTGGGTAGGCTGAATAAAGGTACGGCCCACATAATGGTTCCGGATCATCCCCATTTCAAGGGGCAGCCCTGAACTCTGCGAGTAACCAATGGCGGCATAATTACCGGAATCGGGAAAGGGCATAACAAAATCAGCCTCTATATTACATTCCCTGGCCAGTATGGCCCCCATCCGTTTACGGCAGCTATAGACATTGATCCCGAAAATATCGCTGTCCGGGCGGGCAAAATATACATGTTCAAATATACACAGTCTTGGCGAATGGGCCGGTGTCTTCGAAATGGTACGCGGGCCCTTTCGGTCGATAATCATAATTTCGCCAGGCTCTATATCACGGATATACTGGGCCTCGATGAGATCCAGGGCGCAGGTTTCGGAGGCAACTATATAACCGCCATTATTCAGCTTGCCCAGGCAAAGAGGCCTGAACCCGTGGGGGTCACGAATGGCGATCAGCTGGCTTTTGGTCATCAACAGCAGGGAGTAAGCCCCCTTGATCTGTTTGAAGGTGGCCACCAGCGACTTTTCAAAACCCATCTTGGCATTATGAGCCAGCAGATGAACCACTACTTCACTATCCGTTGAAGATTGAAAGATGGCCCCCTTGTTCTCCAGCTCATCACGCAACTCACGGGTGTTAACCAGATTACCGTTATGAGCCATAGACCAGGAATGACCCTGATGAGAGGCGGTAAAGGGCTGGGCATTTATAATATCGGAACTGCCGGTGGTGGAGTAACGAACATGCCCCATGGCCAGGTCACCCGGCAGTTTCTGGAGAATATCTTCGGTGAAGACCTCCGGCACCAGTCCCATAGCTTTATATTCATTAATTTGTTTATTGTCAGAGGAGACAATTCCGGCGCTCTCCTGGCCGCGATGCTGTAAGGCATAAAGACCAAAATAGGTGAGCTTGGCGGCATCTTGATGACCAAAGATACCGCAGATCCCGCATGCTTCACGGGGACGACTTGATTCTCTCAACATGGGGATGTTCCTTGCGGAGATTTTTATGAAACTTTCTTGAGATATTTAAAATCTTCCATGGACTTCATCAGCAAAGTCTATGTTTATCTCATTATACCCGCTTTACGAGTATGACCATTAACTTCAACAATATTCAAAAATGGGGATTGCTGAAAAAAAGAGCCATAATACACCTTTTAAGATAGATGGGAAAGAAAATTTGCAACTATTTTACGAGGCTGGTTGAAACACAGCGGGTACACCCCGTTTATACAACCTCCTGCCGACACAAAGCCATTAATTCAGCATCTTCCAAGGGCCTGCCCAACTTGGCGGTCCTGTCCCGCACCTGGCCCAGAAGTTCATTTATATTATCAAACCCGGAGGGGCAGGCCAGGCTTAGAAGGCGCTGACGAAGATTATGCCGCCCTATTTTACGGCCATAGAGCAGACGACGCACAGCCCCAACCTTGTGCGGCGGATAAGGTTCATAGGTCTCGGGATCCCGTTCCAGGCCCTGAATATGAAGACCGGTCTCACAGGTAAAGATATCCCGGCCAACTACCGGCTGGCGGGCAGGAACAGGCTCATTAATGATTTCACTGAGCAAGGAGCTCAGCTCGGGCAGATACTCTGTCCGGTAAAAGCGCCCCTTCTGAAGAGCCAGATAGGCGGCCGCCTCCTCCAATCTGGCATTACCCGCCCGTTCCCCAAGCCCCATGATAGTGACATCGGCCCAGTCAGCGCCGGCCTCCAGGGCCGCCAGACAGTTGGCGGTAGCCATACCAAAATCATTATGAGTGTGAATACCAAATTCAAGATCATAATCAGCTCTGGCGTGTTTAAACAGATTGATAATGGTGAGCGGTGAGGCAATACCAACAGTATCGGCAAACCGAAGCCGGGAAACTCCACCCTCGACAGCGGCATCCATCACCTCAGTCAAAAAACCGGCCTCAGCCCTGGTGGCATCCTCAAGCCCCAGCGAGAGACGCTTGATTCCACAATCCTTAGTCCAGGTAAGGGCTTCCCGCAGGGTACGCAAGACCCAGCCCCGTGATTTACGCAACTTTTTAAAGATATGAAGGTCGGATACCGGAATAGAAAGCGATAAAATATCCGGCTCCAGGGCAGCGGCATATTCAATATCACTACGGCGGCACATACTCCAGAGTGAGAATGAGGTATGGCAATATTCAGCCCGGCAGCCAGCCATGAGCCTTGGCAGCTCCAGGTCAAGGGGAGTAGCAATGCCAAGCTCTATCTCCTCAATCCCGGTTCTGACCAGGATCTGGACAATCTCTCGTTTTTGTCTCAGGGAAAAAGATACACCTGTGGTTTGAGCCCCTTCCCGTAATGTAGTGTCAATTAGTCCTTTCATAATATTATATCCAGTTACGGAACAGGCAGAGGCATAGAGCCGGCTTTATTCAGGAGTCGGTCTATTCGGGGCCGACAACGGCCGATGAGGGAAAATGTACCCGCCGAAGGCTCGGGAGCGGAGACCGCGAACTCCCGGTTGATCTCAACCGTGCAATCGGCAAGCAGCCTGGCCTCATCCGGATCATGAGTGACATGGACGATGGGGATGGACAGGTTTTTCTTCAACTTGAGAAGTTCCTCCTGCAGACAGCCCCTGGTGGTTATATCGAGAGCGGAAAAGGGCTCGTCAAGAAACAGGGCCTCCGGCTTCCGGGCCAGGGCCTGGGCAAAGGCGGCCCGCTGCCTCTCACCGCCGGATACCTGACCGGGGCGGCGGGCGGCAATATGTCTGATTTTGAACAATTCCAGCAGGCGATCAGTCTCGGCTCTGTCATTACTAATCAAATTAATATTACCGGCAATGGTAAGATGCGGGAAGAGGGTATGCTCCTGAAACACATAGCCAACTTTTCTTTGCCGGGGCAGCAAATTTATCCGGCTGGCGCTGTCAAACCACACCGTACCATTATAAACTATACAACCTTCATCAGCCTTGGTCAGACCAGTCATTATCCTGATAAGCGTCGTCTTTCCGGCACCGGAAGGCCCGGTGAGAACAGTTATATCGCCGCCCAGACAGCTAAAGGATACCTGGAGATCAAAACCCGGCATTCGTTTTTTAATCTTTACCTCAAGCATAATAATCTCACTGACAAAATCAGACAGGCGACAGAGCCTTTGCCTGACTGCCATTTAAATAATTGACCACCAGCAAAATAGCGTAGCTCACACCAATCATAATCAGCGACATAACCGCCGCCTCGTGATATTGCAGATTCTCGACGTATTCATAAACCGCGATGGAAGCGACCTTGGTTTTACCGGGGATACTGCCGCCCACCATCAAAATTATGCCAAATTCGCCCATGGTATGAGCAAAGGCCAGAACAGCGGCAGCCACAAGACCATTAATCGTATTGGGAATAACAATCTTAAAAAAGGCCTGGAGAGGCGTAAGCCCAAGGACATAGGCCATCTCGAGAAGCCGGTGATCAAATTTTTCAAAAGCGGCCTTTATGGGCTGCACCGCAAAGGGAAACCCCTGGACCAATGAGGCCCCCACCAGACCCGCGAAGGTAAAGGCCAGGGGCCAGCCGGTCAAGGCTGTCCAGCCCTGACCCAGAAAGCCCCTGGGGCCCATAATTATCAGGAGATAAAAGCCCAGTACTGTGGGCGGTACCACCAATGGCAGGCCAATCAGGGACTCCAGAAAAAATTTACCCCTGAAGTTTTTAAAAACCAGAAGATAGGCCGTCGGCAAGGCAATAAGCAGCAGGAGAACGGTGCTTACCAGGGCCAGTTTGGCAGAGAGTATGAGGGGCGTGAAATCCATTTTAAGCTATTTATAACCGAATTTTTTCAAGACCACCCGGCTCTCTTTCGAAAACAGAAAGGCAAAAAACCTTGCCGCCGCCTGCCGATGGCGGGAACTTTTTATAATACAGACACTCTGTTTGACAAGAGGCGCCTCGCTAATCGGCCAGAAACGGCCCTTGAGACCCGGCCTGGACAGGGCAAATGACAAGGCCGTAAATCCACAGTCGGCGGCTTTTTGAGCATACTGGAAGGCCTGTGCCACATTTTGAGCGTAAATCAGGCGCGGGAGAAGCCGCGCTTTAAGGGGCGGGCTCAGTATTCCCATGACCACCACGCCGTAGGGGGCAAGTTCAGGGGTGGCAATGGCGACACGGTGCATACCCGGCAGATTTAAGGCCTCCTGCCAGCGGGAGACGCTGGCGATATCCTTTCTCGCCGTCCACAATACCGCCTGCCCCCTGGCATATATCCTTGGTTTTTCAGCCAGCCCACCCTTATATAACAGTTCGGGCCGTCTTTGGTCAGCAGCCAGAAAAAGATCAAAAGGGGCGCCGTTATGAATGAGGGCATAGAGCATTCCCGTACCGCCATAGCTGGGCAGAACCTCAATCCCGCTTTTAGCTGTGAAGAGAGGGGCTATAACCTTCATGGGTGCGGTAAAATTAGCCGCCACCGCCACGATCAGCTTCTCGGCCCTGACAGGGACGGCACTGCAGACCAGCCCCGCGACAAGGCAGACCGCCAGTATATTTTTAGAAATCCCTTTCATCTCTTAGAGTTTCAGTCAGGCCAGCAAATCCGCGGCCGCATCACCATCTTCCAGAGCGTCAAGGATCTGGTCAATTTTGTCCTCCGTCAGACCGGTGTACCACCAGCCCTGAGGATAAATCACCATGGCCGGCCCCTCGTCACAGAGTTTAAGGCAGCCGGTATTACTCAGCAGCACGTCTTCGATGCCCCGGTCGCCGATTTCCTCCTCGATATAAGGTAAAAAGTCGCTGCTGCCCCGGCTTTTGCAGGCCCCTTTGGGTTCGCCCTGCAAACGGGAGCTGGAACAGATTAGTATATGATATTTTGGTTTCTTCATGTCTAAGTTCCTTTGTTAAAGATTGATGTCAGCAATCTGCCCCTCATAAACAACCGGCTCAATCCCCATTTTCCTTAACTCCGCCGCCGGGATATCACCAATTTTAACGGTGAACATCTTCCGGCAGCCGCTTATCTTTTCCGCCACCCCGGCAAAACGAGCCTGATCGAATTGATGTTTCTTGTCCTCTTTTCCTGAAGAGTAGGGAGCAACCTCCACTTCCTCTAACAGGTGAAAGGCGGCCGGAGTAGATTCATAAATTAAAAACTTTTCGGCCCGGCCAAAATGCTGATTAACATTTACGCCGTCTGTAGAGGCGACTGCTATTTTCATGCTTTCCATTATTTTTCTCCAATTATGATGGCGTCGTAAAAAGTCCGATCTACGGCGTTGTGGCGTTTCGGCAGACCTTCGGCATACCATATGTATGGCCGAAGCCCTGCCGAACCACCACGCCTTGTATATCGAACTTTTTGACTTAGCCATCTTTAGTTAGTAATGGACTTTTTACGAGTCCATCAATTATAAATTTACACAAACTGTTCCGCTGAGCAGTTACCCCTTTTTATAGACAACCGCCCCCACCACCGGCACATTGAGCCTTATCGGCGCAGGCCGCAACCCGGCCCTTCATGGCATCAATCTTATCCTGACGGCCGGAAAACATGGCTTCGAGCCCTAATTCAATAAAACCATTCATTGTATAGGCCCGAATGCCGTATTTTTCTAAAATATTTTTGGGATTACTGCCAATACCGCTCACCACCACGGCCTTACAGTCATTTAAGGTTCTGGCAAGATAGAGCCATCTCTTGGGGCCGCAACCCGCCTTAGGGGTAGCCCGCTCCTCTATCATCTTGAACTCATCACCTTCCTGAGCCCAGATCTGCAGTCTTTCAGCCTCACCAAGATGTTGATTAATCAGTACCCCCTCCATAGTGGCTACCGCGACATACGGTCTCTCATCCTTCGGTTTCATAGGCATCCGGGAGCAGTCCGACAGGCAGCCGGACATCTCAGCACTCTGGTCTTGGCCCAGCAGGCCCACGGCATCGGCCCGGCAGCGGGTACAATGGCGCATTTGCGGCAGATATTGCTCCGCCTTCTGCCTGATTTCAGCAATCATCTTTTTATCCGGCTCAATGATATCGGCAAAGGGAGTACCGGCATTGGGGAACATGGCCATGCAGTTTAAGAGGTCAACCCCCAGGCTCTTCATCTTTCTGGCAATAGCAGTCACATGATGATCATTTACCCCTGGAACAACTACGGTATTAATCTTCACGGTTACATCATGCCTTTTAAGAGCCTTAATGGCCTCTATCTGACGGGCCAGCAGCAATTCCGCCGCCTGCAGACCACGATATATGACCTTACCGTCCCTCACCCAGCTATAAACATTTTTACCAACCTCAGGATCAACGGCGTTCACCGTGACCGTCACATGGGAAACACCAATCTCAGCGATATCGTCAACATACTGAGCCAGAGCCAGACCATTACTGGAGAGACAGAGGATCATCTCAGGAAAGCGGGCCCGGATAAGACGCATGGTCTCCAGAGTCTCTTCGGCATTGGCAAAGGGATCGCCCGGCCCGGCAATACCCACCACCGTAATCCGCGGCTCCTTCTCCAGAACCTTCTCCACATAAACCAGGGCCTGACCGGGTGACAGCAGATTACTGGTCACCCCGGGGCGTGATTCATTAACACAGTCATATTTACGGTTACAATAATTGCATTTTATATTGCAATCAGGGGCAACCGGCAGATGAACCCTGCCAAACTGGCCCTTTACCCTGGCATTAAAACATGGGTGTTTACTGTAATCCCGCTGATCTGCTTTTTTCATATTTTTCATATTTTTCATAATATTCCTCTATAAAAGTTAAATATGCGTTCCCAAAGTTATACGTTCCCACGCAGGAGCGTGGGAACGAGATACTCCTGCCGCCTGATTCCTGCCTCCTGCCGCCTGCCTTCTGCCTTCTGTCGTCTGTCTCCTGCCTTCTGCCTCCTGCCTTCTGTCTCCTGCCTCCTGCCTTCTGTCGTCTGACTCCTGCCTCCTGCCTCCTGCCTTCTGCCTCCTGCCTCCTGCCTTCTGTCTCCTGCCTTCTGTCTTCTGTCTCCTGCCTTCTACCTCCTGTCTTCTGCCTTCTGTCGTCTGCCTTCTGTCTTCTGTCTTCTGTCTTCTGTCTACATGTAGCTATAGCCAATCTCCGAGCTGCTCTGCTTTTTATCTAATAAGGTATTGGCAATCAGGTCGAAGAGATTCTGAGCCCCCCGGTAACCGATATGCATCAGGCGCTGGCCGCCAATGCGGTCATGGATGGGAAAGCCGACCCTGATCATGGGGATAGCTAACTTGCGGGCCAGATGATAACCCTTGCTGTGGCCAATTATAAAATCGGGCTTCAAGGCCTCGGCCTGTTCTGCGATGTCATAGAAGTCCGTTCCTTCCTGTACTGCTGGAGCTTCCAGACTCAGACCGCGGCTGACCTCACTCACCGCCTCCTGTAATTTACCGGATTTACCGCCCGAGGCGCAGAGTACCGGCTGCACACCAATCTCAGCTAAAAAGGACGTCATTCCCGCCACCAGGTCTTCCTCTCCGTAGACAATAGCCCGTTTGCCAAAAACATACTTATGGCCGTCAGTGAAAGAATCCAGCAGCCGCCCGCGCTCGGCAAGATACTTCTCCGGCGCCGCCCGGCCGCTTAATTGCTCAAGAACGGCAAAGAACCGGTCAGTTTCACGCAGACCAATGGGGGTTCCCAAACGATAATTTTCCACCCCCTTATGGCGGGCGAGCCAGGAGCCGCCGGAATTAATATCCGCCAGGGTGCGGCCGAACTCCAGGCTGGCTCTGGCCCGGCCCATGGCCCGAATCGCGGCAATTTCAGTTCCGCCGCGGGGAATTAATTCATGCTCCGCCAGGGCCGGGCCGTCCAGGGTCTCGGAGATATCGGGCAGCACAACACCCCTGAGCCCAAAATCCTCCACAATCTCTTTTAAATGACGAATCTCCGCCGGGGACAAAAAGCCCGGCAGCAAATTAATCGTATCCTCGCCTTCGCCGGGCTCAACCAGGGTTTTCAGCACCGCTTTGACGGCGGCATGAAAGCCCTCCATATGAGTACCGCTGTAAGACGGGGTGGAAACCGAAACCAGAGCCGGCAGTTCAGGGGCCGATTCGTTATCCCTGATAAACTCGTTAATCAGCATGGGCACATCATCACCGATGGTCTCGGTGAGACAGGTCGAGGCAATACCGATAAACCGGGGATGAAATTTTTCGATAATATTAGTAAGCCCCAGTTTCAGGTTAGGGCCGCCGCCAAACACAGCGTGCTTTTCACCAAGGGACGATGAGGCGATATCCATGGGCTCATTAAAATGACTGATAATATAGCGCCGCATATAAGTAGCGCAGCCCTGGGAGCCGTGCAGAAAAGGCATGGCTCCCTCAATACCCCGGAAGGCCAGCGCCGCGCCCATGGGCTTACAGAGCTTGCAGGCATTGGTGGTGGATATATAGTTGGGTCTTTGGGGCCGCCTGCCGCCCGCCCGCCTGACTCCCTTAACGGTATTTTCAAACTTGTTTACTCCCCGCACCGGGGCATGGTTCTTAGTCATTTTGAGCCTCCATTCGCGGCATGAATCTCCAGACTGGACTCATCACCGAACTGTAAACCTCTTTGGCAAAATTAAGCATGCCGCTGAAACCGGCCAGGGCCTCCTTACGTTCATGGTTATGATCGCAGAAACCAACGCCTAATTTATAGGCGATGGGCCTCTCCTTTACCCCGCCGACGAAGATATCCACCTCCTTCTCCTGCAGAAAGGC
>JAJRZN010000208.1 GCA_024275235.1 Deltaproteobacteria bacterium | reverse complement strand
GTACCGGGTGATGTCACCTGTTATTTTTTTGCCTTGGGTTGTATTTAATAAACAAGGCAAAGGTGATGGCGTTGTAGTTAACATGCTTGTCATGAAACGAAAAGTCCATCAAGATTAACAGCCAACTTTAAGGAGGATTATCCATGAAGATGATAAAAGGCATGCCCTGGATTATTTTTGTTCTTACCCTTGTTTTATTATTGTCGAACCTCCCGGCTCGAGCCGGTGAGCGGGCCGTGAACGGGGCCTTGTTCGGGGCGGGAAGCGGGGCGTTAATCGGTCAGGCCATTGGCCGTAATACCGGCGGCACCTTGATTGGGACGGTGGTGGGTACCATGTTTGGTTATATGATTGGTAACGAAATGGAGAAAAATCATGGTGTCGTCACCATACGGCGGACAGTTAGAACCAGGCGCTGGATGTACCAGAGGCGGCCCCCTGTGCCCCGCTATCGAGAACCAGTCTGCCGGGAAACCAGGATGCTGGCCACCATTGACGGTGAGGCTCAGGAGGTTTGGGGAACTGCCTGTCGGCGGAATGGTGAATGGGTAATGGCTCCGGGGCAGGTCAATATCTCCCGGACAATTATTATTAAAGAGCGCCGGCGCTGTCGTCATCGTCATCATCGGCATTATCGTCGTCATTGGCGTTATTCGCGTTATGAGGGCTATTAACTGTCCTGCCCCTGTCGTTCGGCGTGGGAAAAATGGCGGTCGTAGAGCTTTGAGGCCGCTTGGGGCTCCAGGTCGCTGAAGGCCTGGCCCACGGCGATCATGGCGGTTTTTTGAATCCCCGCCTCTTGCACCAGGGCGGCGATATTGTTCAAGGAACCCCGGATTATCCGTTCTTCAGGCCAGCTGGCCTTTTCCACCACTGCTGCCGGGGTCGTCGGCGGGTAGCCGCCGGTTATGAGTTCCGCCGTCACTTCGTCAATCATGCCGACGCTCAGAAAGATTAGCATGGTGGCCTCGTGGGTGGCGAGGGCCCGCAGATCTTCTTTTTCCGGCACCGGAGTACGTCCGGCCCGCCGGGTGATTATTACCGTCTGCGAGACCTCGGGCAGGGTCATCTCGGCCTTGAGGGCGGCGGCGGTGGCCGCGGCCGAACTGACGCCGGGGATAATCTCGTAGGGGATGCCAAGTTCATCCAAACGGCACATTTGCTCCTTTATGGCGCCGTAAATGGCGGGATCACCGGTATGAAGGCGTACTATTCTGCGGCCCTGGGCGTGATTTTGGCTGATAATGGTAATTATTTCATCTAAGTTCAGACCGGCGGAATTGTAAATTTCAGCTGGCAGGCCGTTGAGCAGGGCCGGATTGACCAGGGAACCGGCATAGATGATTATATCGGCGTTTTTTAATAATCTCTGGCCCTTAACGGTGATTAACTCCGGGTCTCCCGGCCCGGCTCCGATTATGTAGACTGGATTCATTTTGTCCTCACTATCATGGTGGAAAAATAATGCAGTTTGTCCTGCCTGCTCAGGCAGTCGTGGATTATCCGCTCTTCGTTTTGGGCCGTTTTTTCAATTAATACCGCCTTATTCCCTAAGTCAAGTTCTTGCAGCAGGGCGGTTATTCTGGGCATCACCCGGTGCAGCTTCATCAGAACCACGGTTTGAAAGGTGCTGAAAACCTGGCGTAATTTATCATTATTGAAGGTAGCGGGAACCACGGCCAGCATATCATCCCCCTGGCAGAGGGGGACATTGGCGGCGGCGGCGCAGGCGCTGATGGATGAAACACCGGGGACGATAACGGTTTTGCTCTGCGGGGCCCGTTCCTGCAGGGTCTGACAGGTGTAGAAACCGGTGCTGTAGATGGCGGGGTCGCCCAGGGTGGGGAAGGCCACATCCTGGCCGTTCTCAAGGCGGGTGATTATGGCATCCACCGCCTTTTGCCAGGCGGCGCTGACCTCGGGGGCCGGTGTTTCACCCATACGCACCTTTTGCATGGGGAAGTGAATTTCAACGATGTCCTTATCCGCAATGGAGAGTGACTGCTCCACGATCCAGAGGGCGGTGGAGCTGCCGTTGGCGCGGCCCTTGGGGACAACGAAGCATGAGCAGTTTTTAAGAATCCGGCTGGCCTTTAAGGTCAAAAGTTCGGGGTCACCGGGGCCGACACCGACTACATAGAATGTTCCTGTCATTTTTTTCCTGTAATTATTGTAATTGGTTTGAAATTTATGATTTTATCCGTCTCCGGCGGGAAGGGTGCCCGGCTGACCTGGATGGTGCTGGTCTGAATCCGCAGCCCGGCCTGGTGGAGCAGGGCCGGAGCCTTATCTCTCGTGGAGTTTATAACCGCGTTTACCACTATGATGCCCCGGGGGGCCAGGGCGGCGGCACTATAATTTATAATCTCTGCCAGGCGGCCGCCGCTGCCGCCGATAAAGATTCGTTTCGGCCGCGGCAGGGAATTCAGGGCCTCTGGAGCCCGGCCTTTGACAAGGGTGATACTGCCTGCTTGGTAATGCCTGATATTGGCCGTGATATTATCCTGCTCTTCCGGCTGTTGTTCCACGGCAAATATCTGTAATTCGGGGCAGAGGCGGGCGGCCTCCAGGGAGATGGAACCGCTTCCGGCCCCGATATCCCATAAGACACCCTGTTTCGGCAGGCGCAGGTGATGGAGAGTGGCGGCCCGTACCTCGTCCTTGGTGATAAGGCCCCGGCTGTGCCTGATCTCATGCTCATTTAAACCCAGGGCAAAGTCCGCTGCCGGCCGGGGCTGCTTTTGCTTGATAATAACGATGTTAAGGGTGGAGAACTGCATGGCGGCAATCTCCCGCGGGCAGCCCCTGGTGAGACGTTCGTCCGGGCTGCCGAGATCCTCGGCGATCATCATCAGTATATTCTCTTGAGCTATGCCGATTCGGGCCCCGGTCTCTAACAGGCCTTGGGCGATGAGAGCCGGAGTCCGCTGGTAATCGGTGAAGACAATGGTTTTGGGGCGGCGCAGAATACGGGCCGCGAAATTATCGTCATCCCGGCCGTGCAGGCTGATGAAGCAGGCGTCGTCCCAGGGCTCCCGGAAGCGGGCGCAGGCTGTCTGCGGGGCGGAGAGGGCGGGGTGAATAATCAGGTCGGGGCCGAACAATTCTATCAGGCGGCGGCCGATGCCGAAAAACAGCGGGTCGCCGCCGGTGAGAACCGCTATATTGCCGCGTTTTAATTCATCCGCCATTCTGCTCAGGGACTCCGGCAGGGGGGTAACGGGATAGATGGAACCGCTGAAATCTCCCAGGGCCGGGCGCAGGCGCCGCGGGGTAAAGGCCGCCTGGCAGCGGCTCAGTAAGGCCGCTTTGCCGGGGGGCAGTCCCGGGTCGCAGCCGAGGAGAAATAATTTAGACATGCTCCACCACCTTTCCCGGACTCTCAACGAGGTAGACTGATGTCGGCAGTCCGGAGGTGCGGGCGGCGTAATCCCTGGCTTTCCGGCAGACCTGGCGGATAACGGCGTCGTGACCGACGGCCCGTAGCCGTTGATATATTTCGCGGGCGGTATTGGCGTCAATCAGGCCCCGGCCCAGCTGTTCGTCGGCGGCCAGAGCGGCGATGAAATCTGCCGCTGGTTTGATCTCCAGGGCACCGTTTCTGACATGGGTCTGGGGGATAGCCATGGCCGCCTTTAATATTTTGGCCCACATGCCGCTTAAATGAATCTTTTTGAAGCCGAAATCTCTGGCGGCCAGCAGGGAGAATTCAAGATAATCACCCATCATGGCGTAGGATTCCACCGGCAGAGCCAGCAGCTGTTGGGCCGCCTTTTCCGAGGTGCGGCCGGTGGATAGAACAATCTCCCGGCAGCCGGTCTCACGGGCCACGGACATGGAGGCCTTGATGGTGGCCGTCCAGGCCGCGGCGGAAAGGGGCCGGACAATCCCGGTGCTGCCCAGGATGGAGAGGCCGCCGACAATACCCAGCCGATAATTCAGGGTTTTTTCGGCCAGAGCCCGGCCGTTGGGGACGGATATCTCGACCATTATTTTTTTTGCCGTTTCGTGGATGGGCCAGGGCAGATCCCGCAGGGCGGCGGCAATCATCTGGCGGGGGACGGGGTTAATGGCCGGCTGGCCCACGGTGACGGCCAGGCCGGGCTTGGTAACCACCCCTACGCCTTCACCGTTTTTGAAGATAAGGCCGGGCCCATTGGGGAGTTGGGCCTGGGTGGAATTGCTGCCGTTCACCAGGCTGACGGCGGCCCTGATTTCGGCTCCATTGGTAACATCAGGGTCGTCTCCGGCATCCTTGATAATCGAGGCGCGGGTGGTCTGAGGATTGCTGCCTGTAAGGCGGCAGTCCGTGACGATAAATTCCCGTTCTTTGCGGTCGGGGAAGGGAATACGCACCCGGTCGGGGGCCTGACCGTTAATCAGGAGCAAGGCCGCGGCCCGGGCGGCGGCGGCAGCGCAGGCTCCGGTGGTAAAGCCGGAACGTAGTCTTTTTTTGCGGGGCGTCATGGCTATTCGAGTTATTCGGGTTATTCGGGTTATTCGGCGGCCCGGGCCAATTTCAGCAGGGCGTTGATGATAGCGGCGGCAATGGAGCTGCCGCCCTTGCGGCCCAGGGAGGTTATAAACGGATAATCTTTATGAGTTAGAATCTGCTTGGATTCCTCGGCGTTGACAAAACCCACCGGCACCCCGACGATGAGGCGGGGACGGTCGTCAGCCGGTAAATCGGCGATAAGATCCAGAAGCCGCAGCAGGGCGGTGGGGGCATTGCCGATGGCCACGATTCCCGGCCGTGTTTTTAAGGCCTCTTTAATGGCGGTCTCGGCCCTGGTGGCCTGACGGCTGGCGGCAAGTTCGGCAATATCTGGCTCAGCGATGCGGCATATCACCTTGCCGCCCCATGGGGCAAGCAGCCTCTGGTTAATGCCGGCGGCCACCATATTGACATCGGTTACAATATCCATCCCCGCCCGCAGGGCCGTAATGGCGGCGGTGACGGCCTGGGGGTGAAAGGTCATGCTACGGGCGAAATCAAAATCACCCGTGGCATGAATCACCCGCTGGATGATGGCAAAATGGCTGGCCGGCAGATCTTCCGGCCGCAGTCCGGTACGTTCAGCGAACTCTTCCTTGATGATGGCAAAACTCCGGGCCTCAATGGCCTCGGGCTTTATCTTGATGGGTGTGGTCATTTTTTATCCTTTCATTCGGTATTGGATGTTCACTGCCGGTAAAATGAATGGCTAATTACAGATTACCGGTTTGTGCTTCCGGCAAAACTTAATGAAATTTTCAGCCGCCGCCGGGGCAGCACCCCAATGGAGATGGAGATAACCTGCCAGGGTATTATTAATCATATAGCCCTCCCGGCGGCCGTCTTGTAAGGTATATATCCGTTGCACATTCTCCGGCATGGCCGCTATGTCGGAGTAATGAAATTCATGGCCGCGCAGACAGGGAATCCGGCCCCAGAATCGGCTGTCATGTACGGCGGCCTCCCGGTAGCCCAGGGCGGCCAGCCGTTTTTTCATTCTGGTCACGGTGGGGAAGACCCCGGCCATGGTAAAAAAATTGTCCTGCAGATCCCAGATTCCCTCGGTAAGATACATAAAACCGCCGCATTCCGCGTACAGAGGGCCGCCGGCCCGTGACCATTCCCTGATTTCCATTAATAATTCCTGGTTGGCCGTAAGCTCCGCGGCGTATAATTCCGGATAGCCGCCGCCGAGGTAGACGGCATCAATATCCGGCGGCAGCCGCTTGTCCTTTAAGGGGCTGAAGGGGATCAATTCGGCTCCCGCCGCGGAGAGAATATCGAGATTATCCTGATAATAGAAACAAAATGCCTGATCCATGGCAATGGCGATGCGGCATGATTTTTGGGCGGCCGGGGCCGGGGCGGCAGGCTGATTACTCCAGGCGGCTGGCGGCCGGGGCAGCGGGCAGGCGGCAATGAGGTCGTCTAAACCCATATCATTGATAGCCACGGCTAACTGCGTAATCCCCGCCTCATCTAAGGGCTTTTCTGCGCCCATGGTCAGACCGAGATGACGTTCCGGGATACTGAACGCCGCCGCCCTGGGGATGGAACCCAGCACCTTTGTCCGGCAATAGCGCTTAATGGCGTCAACTAATAATTGCCGATGACGGGGGCTGCCCACCCGATTGAGGATAACGCCCGCCAGATTAATCCGTTGATCCAGGGTTTCGAAGCCCTTGACCACCGCCGCTATACTCTCAGCGCATGATCTGGTGTCCACCACCAGCACCACCGGC
>JAJRZN010000207.1 GCA_024275235.1 Deltaproteobacteria bacterium | reverse complement strand
CCAGGAGAAAGCCCCCTTTTTAGGTTCGATGTGAGTGCGCACATTACAACCGTATTAATGTTACTGGAGTTGAATAGATTGTTCTGGATAACAATATGAGGGTGTCTGTAGCCTGGTGCAGAACCACTTGGTTCCCCAAGATCGACCCAGTAAATTTCTCCTTGTTCGATTACCATGGTTCTCTCTCAAGTTTTCGGGACTGCTTTTTACGCATCTTACCTTGGATATTAATTTCTTCAGAATCCGGAGTATCACTGAATGCGTTGTTTATTTGAGAAAGAAGATTGTGACTCTCCTTTTTTTTAATAAAATCTTGAACAGCCATAACAAACAACTTACTTCTCGAAACACGCAGTTCACCTGCCAACTTATTTACTTCTTTGAACAATTCTTCTTGCATTGATATGGCTGTTTTTACGTTAGTTGCCATGATGAACCCTCCTTATGAAAATTATTATAGTTACATATATGGCAACAAATTATACTTTTGTCAATAATTATGGAGTTAGGCTCGAGGCTTGCGTTATTGCATGAACTAATGAACATTCTCAGAATGCCTTTTGGACTTTTTATCGTGGTCTGTCCCCGAATACCCCCCTCGAATACCTCCCTCCAGGTAAGCCAATAAATGCGGGTGAAAAAAAACAGGGGGGGGCGGCGACCTCATGGTCACCGCCCCCCCCTGTTCTGCTGAAGGTTTATAGTATTGAAGCCCGGTAAAACCGTACCAGAGTGTTTTTATTTCCAATTAGTGCCTGACACCCTTAACTATAAAACCTTTATCTGCTCAAGATTATCCCTGTAACAGACTCAAAACCGACTTACCGGAGGCATTGGCCTGAGCCATGGCAAAGGAAGAGGCCTGCACCAGGATTTTCATCTTGGAGAAGTTTGAGGACTCGTTCGCGAAGTCAACATCACGGATTGAGGATTCAGCCGAGAATATATTGACCTGGGTGGTTGAAATATTAGAGATTGTCGAAGTCAACTGATTCTGAACGGAACCAAGATCCGAACGGATTTTATCCAGGTTTTTCAAGGCAGAATCGGCGACAGAAATGGCGATCTGCGCTCCATCCTGTGAAGTTACATTAATGTCGGACAATTTATAGCGTTTGACATCTGACAGAGAGGTGGTGGCCGTAGCGCCGGAACTACTGGTGGCGGTGGCTGCCAGGACACTGCCACTGTTAATAACCGAGTCAGTAACAAGGGTCATGGAGTTGCCAAGATAATTTGTTCCCTGGGTGGTGGCATCTCCAGACAGGGTAGTACCAGCCTTTAAGATGTTACCGCCGGCCACTACGATATCATTAGTTAACACAGTCCCCTGTTTCAGCACTGTGCCATCTGCCAATTGTGATCCAGCTGCCAGGGTCATGGCTGAAGCTATGGTAACATCGGCAGAACTTACCGTTATGTTGCCGCCAATGGTAGATCCCTTGGCCAATTCGGTACTGCCGGCACTTAGGGTGGAACCTGCCTTCACTGTCATATCCTGGCTTAGAGTCAGAACACCGGCATCGCTTGTGGTGAAAGTACCGCCAATGGTCGATCCGGCTGCTATTACACCATTTGTGCCGGAGGCGACAATTGTGGATCCTGACTTTAAGGTCATGGTGTTGGTAATGGTCAGGGAGCTCGATACGGTGGCATTAGCCCCCAGGTAAGAGCCAGTCTTAACCATAGACTGATCTGAAATAATTGAGCCTGATTTAGCCGTTAAATCGGCGGTAAGGTTAAAAGTTACGCTGACAGTTACGTCACTCTGCAAGGTAGAACCTACGGCGTGTGAACCATCTGTGCCGTCGAAAGCAGTGGTTACTACAGTACCACTTTTAAGAACAGTTGCAGATGCCACGCTTGATCCTGTTTTCAGGAGGCTGTCTCCTGTCGTTGTGACACCTGTTTGAATATTCAAATCTCCGCCAAGGACAGTGTTCTTGGCAATAATAGAGTCAGATGCTAACACTGTACCGCCAAGGAGGGTACTATCCTGTGTGGTTGTTATATTTACCTTGAGACCAGCCGTAGTTACGCCAAGAGTTGATCCAGCTTGAAACACTGAGCCAGAACCTATTGTTGAACCTTTAGTTAAGGTGGAATCAACAATGGTGGTGGTTGCGCCCTTAACATCAAGGGCAGAGGTCAGATTCAAACTTACATTATCGGCGCTGTCACTGGTAAGTATTTGATTAGCACCGGTCTGAAAGAGCTTGATTGAGCCTAAAGTTGAAAGATTACTGCCGGTAAGAGTGGTACCGGTATCACCGCTGACCTGAATGGCCCGGCCGTCTGAAGAACTCAGGGTCAGGATACCGTCAGCGCTGGTACTGGCGACAATACCATGCTGGCTGGTTTTCTGATTAATGGCGTTAACAAGAGAACCATCGGAGTCATTGGCTAATACCGTTACCTGCCCAATGGCAACGCCGTTAATTGAAAAATCAGAACCAGTTGAACCTGCCGCGACAGCCGAGGTGCTTGATACCTCGACCTTGGACTGAGCGGTAACACCGGTAATATCCGCCACCTTGTTAATAGCATCCGCCAGAGCTCCCATGCTGTTTTGTGAGCTGTTATCATAGGCAAGGGTGATTGATTGGATACTAACGTTTTGATTCAGGGTGTTACTGAAAATACTTATTCTGGTCACACCAACACCAGAGGCTTGCAGATCGGCGGTAGTTACATGGCCAATCTTGTTGGCCTCTGAAGAACCAATGGATACGCCCACGGTCTCACCGGTATAAGCGCCAACCTGAAAACTTTTATTTGTGAAGTTGCCGGAAAGCAGCTTCTGGCCGTTGAATGAGGTGGTTTTAGCGATATCATTTAACTCTTGCATCAATTTACTGATATCAGACTGAATGGCGTTTCGGGAGTCGGTGGTCTGACCGTCCTGAGCGGCCTGAATTGATTTGGTCTTGATTGAGTTTACAATCTTAATTGCTTCGTCCAGAGCGCCGTCAGCGGTCTGTACCATTGAAATTCCATCATTGGCGTTTTTAATGGCCTGACCAAGCCCCAGTCCCTGTGAACGTAATGAATCGGCAATGGCCATCCCTGAAGAGTCATCCGCCGCCTTGTTAATCCGAAGTCCTGATGACAATCTCTCTAATGAGGCTGAAAGAGCATTGTCATTTTTGACCATGTTTTTGTGGGCATTTAATGCCGCGATATTGGTATTAATTCGTAAAGTCATGCTGTGCCTCCATCCATGTGATTAATGTTTTCGGGATCCTTCCCAAATAGAATAAAAAAACAATAAGCGTTTCTGCTCCTAATCACCTCCTTTGTTAAAGCAGAAGTTTGATTCCAGGGCATCTTGTTCCCAATGAAAAAATCTGACTTTTTAAAGCACTCGTCAGAAATTACCTTGGTTGATAACGATACCACTATCCATCCATTCTTCGTATCGGACAGTTGTTGATAGTCTTTAATTTTTTTTATAATTCAAAGAAGGAGCAGGGCGGCTCTGGCATCATGGTTCTGGGAGTCTTTTTGCAAAACAGCCTCGTAAGCTGCCTGGGCGGCTTCTTTCATGCCTAAATGCCGATAGCAATCTCCAATTTTAATTAATATATTGTAATTTTCTGGCTGCGCGAAAAAGGACTTTTCAAAGGCGGCCAGGGCGCTTTGCGGGTCATTATCATTAAGCAATTCCTCTCCCAGCTCCGTCCAGAGATAACCGTAGGCTGGATTCTGGGAAACAAGCTCTGACAACAGACTGACACCCCGTTCTGGAAAACCGCTGTGTACAAAATAGAGAACCGCGGCAGCCTGAACCGCGGTATTGTCCTGATTTTTACGTAAAAGTTCTTCAACCTCGGCAGGGGGCATACCTGGTATATTTCGGCGTGCGCGGCTCTCAGCTTTCATAATTGTGAGTTCTGGAATATAGGCTGCCAGGGGCTCCCAGGCCCGTAACTCTGCCAAAGCGCTTTGATTGTCAGGCTGATTTAATAAATGTCTCAAGGTGGGAAGCCGCGCACGCCAAAGTCGTAGAATATCCTCGGGGATTGATCGGTCACCGAGAGAGACTATCCGATTCAGCCATACGGGCAGCATGGACATATAAAAAGTATCAGCGTCCGGGACGCATAATTTGAGGATATGGTTTACCCATCTGGCACGTTCCAACCGGTGTAAACGCAGAGCCCATTTATCTGGCTTGCCGGTATTTTGGCCGGATTTAGTCATGTTTAAGGCCCCGTTGTAATCTAAGCGTAAAACTTTAATCAGCCATTTTGCCGAAAAAATCTGTTTATTATTCGCCTCCGGAAAGTGGTTTATCAAGTTGGCTGCCGCACTTACTTTACCATTGTCAAGATAATGGCGCAGAAGAGGCAAGATTGTTGCCGGGCCTGGCCGCCGGGCGGCCTTTGCGCGCAGCATTTCGCCCTGCCTGAGATCGGTATAAAGTCTGTGTAAATGGCTTTGATAATCCTTGACAGCCTCAAGACGTCTGGTGTTAACGGTATTTATTCTCTTTAGTTCCGCGCTCAACCAGGGCAAGTAGCCCTGTTCATGTTTTATACGGTCATTTTTCAGCCGCTGACGGTCGTTTACTGCCAATAAATCAAGGGTTAATTCTGTAATCTGTTGCCAAAAGCTGTCCTGATTGTCCACCTGATTATTAAGAGCATCGAATTTTGACAGGCGGTTAACCAATGCTGGTGGTAAATCAGCCAGAGATTTATAAGACCTTGTGTTTATGGCGCCACAGTCCTTGATGAGTCTGCGGCCACTTTGGATAAGGCGGGTAATTTTACCAGCTATTTGCTGGCATTGCCCCTCTATCTTTTTGGCCTGCCTGGTAAAAAGATCAAGTTTAAGTTTACCATTATTGATAGCCTTATCAATTTTTTCTGCCGCGTTTATCTTCTGACGACAATATTCTTTTGCCAATTCATCAAGATGCGCCCTCCTGGTGCCTTTGATGACCGCCCCAAAGGCCGAGGCGTTAAAATAGGTGGATTGACTGTCGACGGCAATATTTTCCTCCAATAGACGAAGAAGGCTTAATAGTTGGCGGTCTGTCTGTACCATGGTATTATCCAGACCCTCTATCTGAAAAAGTTCCCGGTCGGACGGCAGGCCGGTGTTATGGAGAATAACTCCCTGGGCGTGATCAGATTTGCTGCTGGTAAAGGCCAGATCCTGGCCGATAAAAATAATTGGCTCCGCACCCATGATTTTGGCCAGACCGTGCGAAAAATGGGCTACGGAAAAGGCGTCCGGCGCCAGAGTCTTTATGCCCAGGGCCTTTAACATCCAAAGATCTGACTGCGATTCCTGGAGACCGATAAACAGATTACGGCAGGAAAATCTCTTGGTAATCAAGGGAGTAACGTTGGCCAGGGAGACCAACGAAAATGGCCAATTCCTGGTCATAAAAGGGGCCAGCTTCTCGAAGTTTAAATCTTGATAGTCAATACTGGTTACAAAGTCTGGAGTTATTCCAGCCGCTAACAAGGGGGCCAGGGCTGAGTCCACGGCAATAATGAGGCAATGGTCTTTCATCTCTGCCAGATCGTTTAAGCTATGGCTCAAAGAGGGGCCGGCGGCCACCAGTACTGCCGGTATGCCTTTGAATAAATCCCGCAGACAGTCAAGGCTGTAACTATGGGGGAGAAGGGCTAAATTGCTCAGGCGATTTTTTAGAAAAACAGAGCCGCATTTTTTTATGGTACTGCCAGCAACATTAATTTTATTAAGTAATCCATAGGTCTCGTCGTTACACTGTTTATACAATTGAGGACGCTGGATGAAACTTGCTGGATGGCGCAGAACATGTGTGTCCTCGAGGGCAGCGAGACGTTGAACTTTATTCTCGAAGAGGGTGTAGTTGATGGTACCGACAAAGAACTCCACCTGGGCCGAGATAATGAGGGGGCGCAGGTCAAGAGCCCGCAGGGCGGCGGCAAACATTGAAGTGTCTGGCTCCATGATTACCAGCATGGCTATTTCCGGCCGTTCCCTCATGATCAGAAGAGGCGCGTATCCCAGACCTATACCGATAAACACGGCCAGGTCATTGTTAGCGGCAGGTATTGTGTTCAGGTGTTCGCTTACATCTTGCCAGGGGTCTTCATTTTGGGCGCACGCCCCCGAGTGTTCGTAGCCCGCAGCGGTGTAACGCAGATTGCTCAACCCCCTGCTGGTAACAAACATCTCCCCCGGCGGAGAGACTGACTGAATCAGTTTAAAAAGTGCTGGGCGGTGATTTTCCAGACACTGCAGGTTGGCCTGAAAGATAGAGTCGTCAATATTGGTATAGGTCATAATTATATTTTTGCTGAATTATCTTTGACAGCTTGCTGCCTGTATTAAACAGTATCGGTCAACTGGAAGTTTAACTATAATCTAAAGTTTTATTGTGTTTTAGCCGATGCAAAGAAATACTACCGGGAGTTTGTAAAATTGTCTTTCTAATCAAGCTTCTTTAATCTCCTGGAACATTTTTAAATTAAAAAAATATAGACGACAAAGATGCTTTCTCATCCAGATTCCCCGGTTGAATCTCTTCAACAAATCTGCCAGCAAGCCTCAGAAAGGGCAAGTCAAGGTGACAGACAAGCAGCGGTCAGGCTTTATGAACGGGCTTTGTCTATTGATTCATCAGATATTGTTTCTTTGAATAATTATGGTTTAGTCTTAAAACAAATTGGTAATAACACCAAGGCTCATGAAATTTTCAACCGTCTTGAGACTATTGCACCCACTCTTCCCGAAGGACATTATAACCATGGCAGTGTATTTATGGCCGATGGAGATATTCCATTGGCTATAGGCCGTTTTGAACTGGCAGTCAGTTTAAGGCCGGGCTACGTTGAGGCTTGGTATTCTCTGGGAATCTGCTATCGTAGAAACGGCCTGCTGGATGAGGCTGTTAAGGCCCTTCGGCAGGGTGTTGAGTGTGGCGGCGGGGTTGAGTATATTTTTCAGTTAGGGGTGACTCTACATGTTGCCGGACGGCTAAAAGAGGCGGAATCGACCTATGGTGTGGCCCTGGGGATAGAGGCGCGTCCCCTTTTTTTGTATAACATGGGGGTGCTTTTACAGGAGCAGAAAAGATTTGCCGAGGCTATAGACTATTTCAAGAAGGTCGTAGTCTTACAGCCCGACAATGCCAAAGCCTATAATAATTTAGGCCTTACCATGGATGAAACCGGTTGCCACCGGGAGGCGGAAGCCTGTTTTTTAAAGGCTGTCGCCCTGCAGCCTGATCTGGCGGAGGCTTATAACAACCTCGGTCATATCTTGATGGTTCAATGTGAATCTTTTAAGGACGCTCAATCTAACTTCGAGCGGGCTGTTGAACTGGATTCTGACTTCAGCAAGGCCTGGTATAATTTGGCCACTTGCCTGCAGGAACAAAATTTAATCACAGAGGCCCTGAGAGCCTTCAGAAAGGCCATTGAATATGCCCCGGATTTTGTGGAGGCCCATTGGAATTATAGTCACGCCTTACTGGTTAGCGGAAACTATCAAGAGGGATTCAATGAGTATCGCTGGCGTTGGCAGCGTCCAAGTGCCCTGAAAATTGAAGTACCTCTTCCCTATTGGCAGGGGGAGAGAGTACCTGAGGCGACAATCCTTATTCACACGGAACAGGGAGCCGGTGACAATATCCAGTTTATCCGTTATCTGTCCATGGTGGCTGAACGGGTAGGGAAAATCATTCTGATCTGTGAGAAAAATCTGGTCGCTCTGTTTCAGACCTCCGGGCTGGCGGATGCCATAGTTGATAAGGGGGAGTTGCGTGACGTGGCCAAGGTGGCGCAATATTACTGCCCGCTTCTCGATTTACCGTATATACTGCAAAGTGATCTGAAATCAATTCCCCGGCCAGGGCAATACCTCCTGGCCCCCGCCGATTTAGACACTGAGCTTCAGCGTATAATAACACCGTCTGACTCCTTAAAGGTCGGGGTTGCCTGGCAGGGTAATCCTAAGCATTTAAAGGATGGCAAACGATCCATTCCTTATCCTGTATTCAAGCGGCTTTTTAATGTGCCCGGCGTAATCTTTTATAGTCTTAGTAAAGATACACCACCAGATGAGTGTGACGGATTAAGAGATTTGGCTCCCCATCTTGAATCATTCGCTCACACCGCCGCCGCAATCAGTAATCTTGATCTGGTTATAAGCGTGGATACTTCAGTGGCGCATCTTGCCGGGGCTCTATGCGTAAACACCTGGGTATTACTTCCATTTGTACCGGATTGGCGCTGGCTTCTAAAACGAAACGATACTCCGTGGTACAAGTCTATGCGGCTGTTTCGTCAGCAGAAAAGAGATGATTGGCTGGAGGTGTTAGAAAGGGTGACGGAGAAGCTGATCAGCATGGCTGAATCGAAGAAAGAAGTCTGTCCTCATATACTTACTGATAACCGATAACAGCCAGGTCATAGATTAACCTCAGCCTTCGGTAAGGCTGAAAATTTTTTGTCTGATCCTATTAAATTGTTCATTGGTCAGGTAATCTTCCAGCTCGCGCAGAAATTTTTGTCTGTTCTTTTCGTTTTGGCGCCGAGAGAAGCTGACTGCCAATTCGACGGCGTCGGTGTCACGTTCCAGGGACATTAATATCTGAGTTAAATTGACACCTGCTTCAAGATAATTTTCCTCCATATTTAAGCTCTCTACCAAATGATCAATCGCCGGAATGACATCCCCGCTGTTAAACAAAATGACTCCCAGACTGTTATGTACTCTCGGATCAACGGGGAACTCCTTTAACATAAATTCCAACCAGCGTTTGCTTCCGGTTATATCTCCCTTTTCCGCCATTTTCTCTATGTGGTTCAGCATTATTCGGACAATACTATTTTTGGGGGCAGCAGTATTTTTTACTTTGTCTGGATGTTGTCGGTCTTCTGTTTCCTGAAGGAAAAAATCAGCCAAAGCCCCGGAGGCATCATCGGTTTGATGACAGTGCCTGGCAAAGGACAGCCGCTGTGCCTGCCAGCGTTGATTAGTGGGATCGGCCAAGGCCTCCCGCAGCAGGCCGTCTAACTCGGCTGCGGTATCCGCCGGCACGGCAAGGCCTAATTCCCGGTAAATACTGGTGTATGTGCCGTTTTTATCCAGGCGACAGTTGGGATCGCGGCCTCCGAAGCGCCAGAATTCAATGACTGGCGTGTTCTGTGCCAAGGCATCAAGAATTCCGGATGACCAGCCGGAAATTACTACATCGGCCAAAGAGGAGAGCTGCATTAAATGAAGCCCGGATATAATCAACCTGTCCTGATCATAGGAAGCCAGTAAACGTTTGAGCTCTTCAATATTCTGCCTGGGATGTGGTTTAATCAGGACAAGTGAGTTAGAGTAGGACATAGCCTTATCCATAAAAGCAGAGAGCAGATACTGGTAATCGTCAATGCTCAGGTAATGGGGGTGGGGGCCGCGGGATATGTAAAAAAATACTGGTTTATGGCTATGAGCCAATTGATACTCACTGGATTGTTGAAATTCGTCCATTTCAATAAGACGTCTTGACCACCATGAGTCATAACGAGGATAGCCGAAAATCTTAATCCTTTTGCGGTCTGTCAGACGGGACCAATGGGGGACATCATTTGGAGAGGACAGAATTAAAAAATCGTGCCGGCTATGGTCATCAGGATGATTACAGTCCGTCACAGGCTCATCGCAACTGGAATATATGTGGTTGGAATGCGGATAACTAATTATTACGGCCGCGGGGCAGCGATTAGCCAGCTCTACCTTGTAGGGAGAGAATTCATCACGGTTGAAGTCTTTTAAAATCAGCCGAACATCCTCTGGATTAGCTTCGTCGCGCAATAGAGAATCAATCTCCTGGGGGACAATATTTAAATCGGAAACGGCGGCGAATTCCTGATAGAGAGCGGTGTTGGTTCGCAGGATGTCAAAAACCTGTTTATGCCCGAAGAGGGTAACAAGCCGCCAGTCGGGGTTAGTTTCCTTAAAGCGGGTCAGTGCCGGAAGAATCCAGTCAATTTCCCCGAAAGAGGTGGCCACTATCAGTATTACAACCGGTTGTCCTTTCATGGTAACTCCTGGGGTATTAATTTTTGTAAAAGTTGAAGCTGTTTAAGCCGTAATTGCGAATCAACCGTATACCCCTGCTGTGGGCCGGTTGCCGCAATAAGCCAGATTTCTTCATTCTCTTCGCCCCAGCCAAGAGGATGGAGTCCAGTCATCTTCAAAGTGGTGAACAAAGTTTCCCGGCAATAATAATAAGGATGCACGGCCCGGAACCAATATTCCCACCATTTGTCGTAATCACGCAGCACCGTGCGCGGGTGCATCATATCAGGGACAGCGATGTAGATAAGACCCTGGGAAGATAATGAATTCTTAATTCGCGTCAGGGTGATTAATGGATCGAGCAGATGCTCGACGACATGCCGCATGACAATAAAGTCAAATTGCCCTTTACAGCGTTTTGTCCAACCGCCGTTCAGATCGGAATCAACCACCTCAACCCCGATCTCCTCGCGCAGGGTACGGCAGCATTCAGGTGAAGCCTCGATGCCGGCAAGTTTAGCACCGGGTATTTTTTCACCAAGGTAGCGGAGTCCGTGTCCTGAACCACAGCCGGCATCAAGGATGTTGACAGGCGGTTGTTTGAAATAAGGGGCAGCGCGTTCCCATACCTGGGCCATGTTTTTTAGAACACCATCTATTCCGTAGTCGGGTTTTATCTCCAGGCGATAAAGGTCGTCATATAATTGTTGATAAAATATATCGTAGTCAGCGGTACTCCAACGCGGATTCAAATAAACCAGACCGCAATTGCAGACTATGGGATGAACCTCATAACCAAATTGGCCCTTGATCAATGGCCGCCCCTGGTAATGTACCGGCTCGCCGTCCCGCGCCCCGCAAATATGGCATATGGCTTTTCCCCATTCCATGGGCAAGGTTGTCATAATGTATTGTCTTTATTGACTGCGATTTTTTTGTTCTCGTGGGCTTTGGGGCCGCTGTGTGCTCATATCTGATCTTGGTCTAAGCCCTTTTCCGATCCGGGGCAGAGCAAAGGCCGGTAAGCTAAAGGCTCCTTCACCCCGAATCTCCAGATGGGCGTAAGGGTTATCCAAACGGTATATTCCAAGATTATCGCCGATGATGCTGCCATTGCGCACAAATTCAGGCCTGGTGACGCAGCAGAGGCCTTTACATCCCATATATACCGGCTTCTGAAATTTGCGGGGTACAAAGCCCTCTGTAACCTGGTGAATGCCGTTTTCCTCCTCCATCCAGATAACATTACTTTCCCGGCGGGCCGGCAGCATAGAGTCAAAGCCCTTGAAAACCATTTGCCCAATCATATCGTCAATTAAATTATCCGGCCTGAATGGATAGGTAATCTCTAAAAGAACCAGAATGTCCGGGAAGACACCTGCCGCTTCAAGATGTTCCAGGGTATAACGATAGACCTCTTCAAGACCTACATATTCCCGGGAAAGATCTTCATCACGCCGCACCGCCAAGTCAGCGCCCATGATTTTCGCTCCCGCCAGAACGTCATCACGATCAGCGGCTACCACTACTGAATTTACCCGGCACGCGTTTTTGGCCGCCGCCACGGCATACTCCAGGAGAGAGTGATCGTCAAGGCTGGCAGGGCGGCCTTTGACCGGAATCAGCGCCGCCACCGATAAATTCTGGACATGGAGAAGATGATCCATGTCGTAAATTTTGTTATCCAGGCCCTCCATGATTCGTACTACATTGCGACAGCGCTCCTCGTTGCCGTCCTGATGAATACCATGATGATGATAGACACTGGCTTCAGGCTCGTAGACTATTTTATAACCGTGGCGCAGAATTTCCCGAGCCCAGAGCCGATCTTCAATGTTGGTGACTTGGGAATCGAACGGGTATCGAGTTAGAACGTCTCTCCTGATCATGGAATTAGCGTTATGGAAGAAGCTGTCCTTTCTTTGTATCTTTCGCTCCGGTCCAAAGACAATCATTAAATCACGTTTGTCGCTTGGCGGGGTGAAGGAAAGAGGCTCCTGGCGGCCATAGACTCCAGCTATCTTCGAGTCATCGAAATTCTTCAGTAAATTTTCGAGCCAGTAATTATTTACCGGGATACAATGCCCGGAAAGACAGGTGATGAATTCACCTTCGGCTTCATTGATGCCGATGTTAAGTGATTTGCCCGGCAGATAATCGGTGCATGCAAGAACTTTTTTGACCGGAAATTGTTCAACCCTGGCCAGGGTAGCGTCAGTGGATTCATTATCGACAATAATGACCTCGAAATTTTGAAATTTCTGCGAAAAGACAGCCCGCAGGCAAGAGGTGATCCAGCGCTCTTCGTTATGAGTACGGATGACAATAGAAATTTTCATTGGCTGTTATCTCTTAAAAAATCAAGTGATACCCATCTGTTATGTTCGGAGAGGCTTTGCTTTGAAGCCTCAAGTACGGCGGCAATAATTAAAGAAGTTGCAAAGGTCGCCCGCAGTCCACTAAGATCAGCCAGGGTCTTGCGGCCCGCGCTTATATCTCTCACGTCCCTTAAGAACTGGATAATACTTGCCGGGCCATACCCCTTTATCTGTCTACATTTACCATCAATATCGGGGTAAAATTGTGAGAAATAGGGGTTGATCTCTTCGACGCCGCCTGTATCGGTAGTTAATGTTACCCCCCGGCTCTTTTGATCGCTCTGGTAGCGTCCCTTAGTACCGATCACCTCCAGGCGCTGGTCGCTCATGGCAGATGAGTGGTCGGGATCAATCCAGGCGCTGAGGTGAGACGAAATAAAACCTGAGTCTTCGTGCCGCCATTCAATCACGGTCTGGATGGAATCATAGGTATCAATGCCCTGGGCCACAAGATATTTTTTTTGGCCAACGGCCATCAACCGCGTAGGAATGGCCCCGGTGAGAAAATGGATCAGGTCGACATAATGAACGCCAAGATACTGGAAGATGTCGGTGTGGGATATCCAGCCTCTGAAGGTTGTGGTGGGGATAATCTTACGCTGGCTGAAGTTGATCCGAAAATTAAGGAGCTCACCGAGAGCCTTATCCTGAATCAGTTCACGAAGTTTGAGATTGGCTTCATCAAAACGTTGATGGAACTCCACTGCTCCATAAACATTGTGGCTTTTCTCTAAAGCGATAAGCTTTCTGTTCTCGCGCAAAGTAGGAACCAGGGGCTTAACCACCTGGACATGGATGTTATGCTCCAGGCAATAGGCTGTAATCTCGAAATGGAGGTGATCCGGTACGCTGATAAAGGCAGCGGCCGGGCCTTCCAAGGCGGCCACGGCCGTTTGAAAAGCTGAGGTATTGTCCCTGTCGGTTGGATAGTAGATGATATCGGGGCTGACCCCCATGATGGTCTCTAATTCAGAGGCCTTGCGGCGGGCCTCTGCGGCACCGTTGCAGGTGGCGGCGGCGAGATGAACTTTTTTAACCATTCCAGCCCGCCAGGCCTCAAAGACAGCTGGCAAAATGGTACCGTAACCCTCCGTGCCTTTACCGCAGACGTACATCCCCGCTCCGATGATGATTATCTCTAATGCGATCATTTTTTTATTATATACATAGATGGAGCATAAGAGAATAAAAACCTATTTCCCATGCCTTAATCTATTTTGAACTGCTTGTTGATGGCGTCGTAAAAAGTCCGATCTACGGCGTGATGGTTCGGAGTCTCACTACGTTCGCTTACCTGTATATCGAACCTTTCGTAGTCTTCGCTTAGTTGACTTAGCCATCACTATTAGGCTCAAATTTACTTATTTTTTGGCCTCACTGACCAAGGGGTCATATCGCAATTCACCCGCCGCCTGCCGGGCCTTCATAATGTACTCGGCCAGCCGCAGATCCTCCTGGCGCTTGATGATAATGGCACTCTCCCGGCTAACCGGATAAAAACCACTCTTACCGACAAAGAAGGCGTGTCCCTGGCGCTTGTAATCTGCCATAAAAGGCGTGGTGTGCCACATCATAATAGAATAGACGAAGAGCTCCACCGGGGTTAAATCCTGGGTCTGGGCAAAGAGCTCATTGGTGACGTAATTTAAGGGCCTGTCCTTAAAATTGGCATGTACCTGGGCGTTATTCACCGTAATCAGGGTATCAAGGGCCTGAGCATGGAAATAATTAACCGCCTCCCGTATCTCATCACCGGTTTGCAGCGGCGAGGTGGGGTTGACCCAGGCTACGGTCTCAGCGGGGTACCTGGCCATGAAGTCATGTACTACGTCGTCGGATTTGGTGCTGGAGCTGCCAAGTTCGGCGGGCCGCAGATAAAATTCCACCCCGTAACGTTCGGCGATTTTGGCGAAGAGCGGAGCGTCGGCATTGATAATTACGCGCTCAAAAACGCCGGAATTTTTCGCCGCCTGGATGGCATAGGAGATAAGAGGTTTACCGTCTATGAGGGCCAGGTTCTTCATGGGCAGACGGGTAGAGCCGATGCGGGCCGGAATCATGGCGATTGATTTAGCCGTTTTCATTAATCAAGCTCCACGTTTAATTGATATGTCTTGTTTAAATTCCTGAACTGCTTGAATTCATCATCGCTCAGGGGAATGCCATCCTGGTCACGGCTTAAGTATTTCTTTTTTTCCGGATCACCGGCCACCATAATCGGTTGTTCTTCATTTAAAGCCGGCTCGCTGCGTAATTCGCACAGGAGTGCAGCCAGCCGTTCTTTGAAGACACCGACTTCCTGAAAACCGCTGATATTGGTGGCCGTTATAAAGTGACCGAGATGGCGTTTTTGCTCGATATTCTCAAACATCTTGGAGATATGGGAGCCGTAATTCATGCCGGTAAGCATGGAGCAGAGAATCTCCACCATGAGGCTCAGGCCATAACCCTTATAGCTACCAACGGGCAGGAGCATGGTCATCTCGTTAGGATTGGTGGTGGGGATACCGTTGGCATCGGTGCCTACATTTTCCGGGGCCTTTTCGCCAAGCTCGCGCAGACGGCGCACGGCGTTGAAGGTGATAATGCTGGTGGCCATATCGAGGCAGAAAGGACCTTCTCCTGCTACCGGGGCGGCGAAACACACCGGATTGTTGCCAAGAAAGCTTCGTTTGCCGTGGGTGGGAATAATCAGGGAGTCGGAGTGGGTAAAACTCATGCCGATCATATCGTGGCCGGCGATCTCCAGGGCGAAATAGGCCGCCGCTCCAAAGTGGGTGGAGTTTTTAATGGCCACCTGGCCGCTGCCATACTCCTCTGCCATCTCCATTGCCAGCTTGACGGCCTCCATGCCGGCGGCGTGGCCAAAGGTATTGTCCGCGTCCAGAACCGCCGTGGTGGGCAGTTTTTTGGTGATTTTGTAGGCGGGGCAGGGATTTATGCGCCCGGATTTTACCCCGGCCAGATAATGATGAATGAGCCTGATACCGTGGGAATCAACCCCTCTAAGTGAGGTGGTGGTAAGCCCTTGGGCGACACATTCAGCTGCCCGCTCAGCAACTTTCTCCCGTAATAGGGCACCCTTGATAATCTTTTTGGCGGCCGGGCCGCTTATATTCGGCATATCTGCCCTCCCTGCTGTTTGTTATATTTTCAGTAACCAGCCATACCCGCTTGACCGGGCATAACAAAACATGAAAATCTCGCCAAGGCCAATACCCTTGACAGGCGACTTTCATATAAAATTATCGCCGCACAGCCTTGCGGAGGATGATCTCGATGGAGCATTCCGCCACCGGTGTTCTGGTCTGGTCGATATTTTCCTCCCGCCAGGCGTCTCGATAGAAATCCCGCAGCAGTTCTATTTTTTCTACCTCTAACTGCCCGGCGAAATCCCGCAGCAGATCCAGGACATTAATGGACTTGGGTGACCAGCTCTGCTGTTTCATAATGGTAAATGTCCATTTATGGTCGGGATTAAAACGGCTGGGCCAGTTGCCCATCTCGTAGAGGTCTTCATCGGGTACGGTAATGATTAAAAAACCGCCAGGTTTGATTATACGCAGCCAGCTGCTTAGAGTCTCGGTAACATCAACCATATGCTCGAGACAATGACTGGCATGCAGAAAATCATATTGATTGTCTGCAACGCCGTTCATATATTGCGCGTCACCATCCTCCAGATCCCAAGTACGGGCAGAGAGCATTTGCGGAAAAATGCCGCTGTATTGGCCCAGGGGATCGGGCTTGCCGCCCACATCAATGCCGTGTCCGACAAAATAGCGATTGTGAAAAGCCCCAATGCCAAAGCGCCGCTTGGCGGCTTTACTCTGTTCCCACATAAATATCTCCGGAGATTATTGTTTCGATTAAATAAAATTCACATGCTGCGGCGGATTTTTTAAGTCCCAAAGATATTGATTAACCTTATCCATCCTGCAGTTTATACGACACAAATCAATATCAAACTGGTTTTCAAACCAGTTTATTGAGTCTTGTCGCCGCTTCCCATCCCAAATTTCCTGAAAGGAGCTACGGGTAATATTGCCGTACAAAAAACGCTCATCGTTCAGGTACATACTACATCCCCACACATTCCCCCCCGAGTCTATATAACTCCAGAATGGTAAAGCGTAACATCTTTTATACCCCCGTTCCTTGTTATTCCACTTTTGGATTGTATTTGCCCTGAGAACAACTTTAAAAGTGGCGGTATTATAGCTTTTAAGGTCTTGGCAGAGGGAATCTATACCATTGTATAAGATGTTTTTATATTTTTGGGAATTGCTGGCTGGGTGCTGGGAAAAAGGCTTAATCACCAGATAATCCATGCCTATATCGGCAGCGATTTGAGCCAAGGTCGTAATCTCAGCTTGATTTTCTGGCAATAATAAAACCTGCATTCCTATGACGCATGAACTTTTTATACTGTCTCTATAATTTACCGCCAACTTCAGATTGGCAACAACCTTGTTAAAATCAGTCGCTGTTGTGCGATGAATTTTGGCGTAAGTTGGCGCTGTACCGGCGTTGATGCTGATTTTTATCCATTCGCAATAAGGGATAATATTATCGCACTTTTTTTGATCCAGTAAAACCCCGTTGGTTGTAAAGGCCGCGTCAATACCAGATTCTTTGGTTTTTTGGGTTAATAACGCAATATCTTTGTGCAACAAAGGCTCACCTTCACCGCCATACATAATACTTTTTAAACCGAGTTGTCCCATTTCTGTTAGACGTTCAGCCAGGCATTCTGGATCGAGAAACCTTTTTTTATACCTCATAAAGTCAAGGGCACAAAAGGTACAGCGGTGATTGCACATGCCGGAGGGACTGATCTCCATATAAATGGGATAAACGGTTTCACCATCTAACCAACGATTCACTCTCGATACGTGGTAATGTAATTTATGGCCGTCGATTTTGTATTTATCCACTTAGTATGTCCTTCGCGGCTTTTATTATGTCACTTTGACCAGGGAAATATATCTCTTCTAAGGATGATGCGGCCGGTACTGGGGCCTCTGGTAAAGTTATCCTTTGTGGCGCGGCGCGTAGTGATGAAAAACAAAGCTCTGTTATCCTGGCCGTTATTTCCGCCGCTACTCCGCCGTATTGATGCCCGGTATCCGCTACTATGAGGTACCCGGTTTTTCGCACGGATGCCGCGACGCAGTTTTCATCCCATGGTTTAACTGAACGTAAATCTATGACTTCAACATTGCAATCTTCATTGGCAAGCGTCTCTGCGGCCAGCATTGCTTCATGTACCATTATGGAGGTGGCAACAATGGTAACATCACTACCGTATCGACAGATATTGGCTCTACCAATAGGAGTTGCGTATAAATCCTCTGGAACGTGGCCGATCTTGTCAAAAAGCCAGCGATGTTCCAGAATTACCACGGGATTTGGATCTCGTACCGCTGCTATTAATAAGCCTTTGGCATCATGGGCGGTGGCTGGCATTAGGATTTTGAGGCCTGGTAAATGGGTCAAAAGGCCTTGTATATTCTGTGAATGCTGGGCCGCCGAGCCCCAACCCCGGCCAATCACGCAACGGATGGTTAAAGGTACCGAAACTTGGCCGCCTGACATATAAAACCATTTGGCCGCGTGATTGAGCAATTGATCGAGCGATATGATGACAAAATCAGGCCGCATGTGGATTAAAATCGGCCGCATGCCATTAATGGCGGCGCCCATGGCAATACCCGTTATGCCATTTTCAGCAATGGGGGTATCAACAACTCGTTGGGAGGTAAACTCATCGGTTAGGCCAAGGGTAGTGCCAAAGACGCCGCTGGCATCATCAATACCTTCACCAAGCAGAAAAACCCTTTTATCGGTTGACAATAATTGATGCTGGGCCTCATAAATGGCCTGCCGATATGATAACCTCCTGATACCTTGCGTAATTGCGGAGGGGGTTGAAATTTTTATGGAGGGGGTTGTCCAAGGCATAGGTCAGGCAAAAACGTGAGTGGTTAATTGCTCTATTCCGGAAGGCAAACTTGTTTTAGCAAAATACAGGGCCTCTTCAAAACTGCGGTCAAATTTCTTCTGCCAGATTTTTTCATCATCGGGGGTTAATATTTTTTTGGACAGCAGGGCTTTGCGCAGATGTTGAATTGGGCATTTTTTTTTCCACCTTGTTAGTTCATTAGCGGGACGGTGGCCGGTTTTAGTGTCGTCAACGGGCCCCACATGGGCAAACCAGCGAAAGGTTTCGGCCTCTATCAAGGTCGGCCCCAAACCCTGCTTAGCCCTAATGACGGCCTCACCGGCTGCCAGATAGACTTCTATGACATCATTGCCGTTAATTAATTTACCGGGTAAGCCGTAAGTCGCGGCCCTGGCGGCGATGGAACCGGCCGCGGGCTGGCGCTTGCCAATGGCTGAGGCGGTGGCGTATAGGTTATTTTCACAGACGAAGATGACTGGAATTTTTTTCAAGGCCGCGAAGTTTAGCGACTCGTGGAAGGCACCTTCCTCTGTTGCTCCATCACCAAAGAAGGTAACCGTTACAGCGGGGATTCCCCGCATCTGATTCGCCCAGGCCGCACCCACGGCTATGGGAATTCCGCCCCCGACAATAGCGGAGGTGCCAAGAATTCCGACCTCCGGAGCGCAGGGATGCATGGAACCGCCTTTTCCCCTACAGCAGCCGGTTTCTTTGCCGTAAAATTCTGCCAGCATCTTTTTAAGGCTCATGCCCTTGGCGAGACAATGGCCATGATTGCGATGAGTGGTGAAAATGGTGTCACTATCCCTGAGATGGGCGCAGACCCCTGCGGCTACGGCCTCTTGTCCCACGCATAGATGAACTGGGGTGCGGATCTCCTGCTCGGGATAAAGTTCCACAATCTTTTGCTCAAAATGGCGGATCAGGAGCATCTGTCGATAAAGGGCTAATTGAGTCTTGGAATCAGGGGAAGGAAGAGTCATATAAAATTGATATGTTGTGGCGGCGGCCCTTCAGCTTTTTGTAAGGCCTTATCGTTTTCTTTGATCTCATAGAGATATTCATTAACCTTGTGCTGCAGGCACAGGGTACCGCACATGGTTTTGGCGTCAAAGTTTTCTGAGGCGATTAAATCCATTACTTCTCGGTATCGGTCACTTTGCCATATTTCCTTAAAAGACATTTCACTTATATTTCCAATATGATATTTTTTGTACTTGTCATTAAAAAGCATACCACAAGGGGCGACAAGGCCGGTTCCAGACATCTGCAGTATAAATGGCGGGCCATAACAACGGGAATAGCACCGTTTACCACCGCTCATGATTTTTGACCACTTTGCCTGTACCTGATAAGTATCTGTTGACAGCCCTTCAGCCTCTTTCAGCAAATCAACGCATTGGCCATAGCTCTCATAATCAACTCCCAAGCTGCCATTCTCATCATCACTGCAATGCTTTATGACGAGGTAGTCAACGCCAAGAGCTTGCCCCAATCTTGCCAAAGGGATAATCTGGTCATGGAAGGCTGGCATCAAGACCATTTGCAGGCCTATGGTTACATTTAATTGGTGCTGGTTTTTTAGAACAACACAGTTGCGAATTGTCTTAATAACTTTATTAAAACATTCTTCCCGGCAACCATGAATTTCGGCATATCTTGCCGCGTCAGCGGCGGTTATGTTAAAACGGAGATAGGTGAGGATGGGTAATATATCCGACAATCGTTCATCCTTTAACAAAAAGCCGTTGGTACCAAGGGCCATATCGAGTCCGTTCTGGCTGCCCCGCAGAATGGCGTCGTAAAGATGGGGCGAGCAGGTGGATTCGCCGTCACTTACAAAACTCACCGCTTTAACTCCAATATCAGCGCAATCATCTAAAAAACGAAATATGACTTCACGGGATAACGCGCGGCCTTCGTTGTATTGAAGCTGACCGTAACAATATACGCATTTATAGGTACAGGCCTGGGTGAGGGCGCAATCAATGGTGATAGGGGCAATAAGCTCACCGGATTTCCAGCTTTCGACACGTTCCGGATGCCAAATTAATTTATGGTTATCAAGAAGGATTTTTTTCATGGATTATAGCTTGACTATAGATTGCATGTTGGCCTCTGCGGCATAATGGCAAAGTTTGGGCGTGATTAAGTTAATCATTTGCCGTAATTGAATAACATGATACGGGGAAAGTTCATTTCTGTTTACCATGGGTTTTCCCGCGCGGAAATGGGATACTCCTGAATTATTTTGCCGGGCGGATTTTTTCATGATATCAAAGTCAGTTTGGTGAACTAAATCCGTAAGGGCCGATTCGCTCAAATTAAAATCAATAAAGTTAGATATTTGCTTAATCGTGGAAGCTTTTTCTTGTACCATTTTGTCGTAATCAATAATAATTGATTGACATTCTATTCCAGCCTTGAATATCTCACAATAATGGGTCAGAATTTCCGCCATTCCATTCCATCGCGCACCGGGTTCATCAAATCCGGTGATGATAAGCGAAATTCCTTCTTTAAAAGTAAAATTTTCCAGAAATGTATGTTTGTTTGCCCCTCTATTTATGTCCGCATCAACATTTTTAATGAAGTGGAAGTAGATTGATACCACAACATCATAAATGTTCCTCACTATAAAAATTGTTCGGGCTTGGTTGTGGTTCAGGGCACGGCGTACCTGCTCCACAGGAACAAGATGCCAGCTGTAATAATGGCCGGGCATAAAATTGAGTTGGCCGGGATCAAAATATTTGTCTTTTCCGGGGATGACCGGAGGTTCGTAAAAAGGGAGGCCGGTGATCCCCGTTAATATTTTACGAGTCAGCCAAGTTCCGGCCTTGAACCCGGAAATAAGAACGATAGGACGATCTATTTTATAGTTCATAGCCCATCTTTTTATATTTATCAACAGTCTCGGAACTAACTAATGCCTCAAAAGCCTCATGTTGCCACGGATTCCAAGCCTGTTTGATTGTTGTTGGCATTGCTTTAACCTGCTCTTCGCCTCGGAAGGGAGTAAACGCTGATGTATAGACCTTTGATAAAAGTTTAGAATCAAAATGAACCCTATTGTGAGTCAGATATGACACTATTTTTTGCAACCTTTGCGGATAATATACCAGTTCCTCTAATTTGATATGGTTGTTCGCAGCACGAAAATCTCTCATCATGTGGTTATTTAAAAAGGTAAGCCCCCGGTAAAAGGCCCATATGTGCACATCTTCTTTTTTGTATGGACGCAGGCCTTTATAAATATCATGCTGGATAATATCCCATTCATGATCGAGCGGTTTTGTTTCTCCTGTACCCATCCTCATATTAGTTGCACGCCAGCGGACATAAAAGTAGAGCCAGGCATAAGGGTGGCGGATGATATTAACCCAGTGGACTCGATCTCCATACTCGGCCTCTACAGATACCATCTGATAGGCGCGATATGAATAGCAATCGCCAATTCCCTCATAAGTCCTGCCAACGTCAGACATAAACTTTGTGAACTGGATTATATCCGGCCGCTCAGACCTGCTGCGTTCAGCAAAATATTTAGGCCTTGAGCCTTCATTCGCCAAATAAACTAATAATTCAGGATGAGAGTTTAGGGCTTTAGCCAACCAGCTAAACCAATGATCTCCAGCGTAGCCTTGAGCTGTAATAAAAAAAACATGGGAATCGTGGTCATAAGAAGATTTGTTCATAGCATCTGAAGTTTATTGATATCATTGATGATTTGTTGGGCGCGATGCAACCAAAGATGAGACTTCTCGATTTTTCGAGAAGCATTGCGGGCAATTCTGTTCAAGATGCCTGTATGCCTCAAATAATATCTACCTTTTTCAGCCAATTCTTCCAAGTTTGACAGGATAATATCCTTGCCGTTATCAAAAAAATCCAAGAGGGTGGGCGAGCCATCATCACCCTGGAGGTCGTTAACAAGAACAGGGGTTCCGGCAGACATTGCATCAAGCAGACGGAAATGAATGCCTGGGCCTTCGTGAAGAACGAGTTTACTGGTTCTGGTGTAGAAATCTATCTTGCCGGGGTTGATATAACCAATATAGTTTTTGCTGAATTCCAGCCAATACCGCCATCCGTCGGAACCAGCGAGTAAATAGCTATCACTTATCCGCGCGGCCTCCTTAATAAACATATATCTTCGCGATAATCTATTGATCCGATGGCCAAGGTCGTAGCGTAGAGGCCCTGTAATGTTTTGAACAAGATTGGCACCATAGTTATTTTTCAGCATCATGTTAACATGCAGGATAAATTTTTCGTCCGTCCAGAAATATCGGTAAGTTATTTTGTTATGTTCGACTATTTCTACTACGTCTTGAAAGGATATAACTTTTTGGTTATCAAGTTTTACCCCTCTTCTGAGCTCTTCTTTATTCCACGGCTTGGGCATATGGCCCGCAAAAAACCAGGCATATTTTTTTGCGAAGCGGCTGGTAACGCTCTGGGCTGTGAGGCTCCGGGGATCAAATAACTTTTTAACCAGCAGGCGTGGTGCTGATAAGTGTTGAGCCAGTCTTTAAGAAAAAAATAGACGATATCGCTGGCCCCTAAATCGCGGATGTCGCGCCCCCAAGTATCAACTATCCAAGTTATATAGATAATTCGCTCAAGTTTTACAGCCGGCCAATCTGTTTTGAATCGATTGATATCAAAAATAATGTCTGGTTCATACTGGAGAATAAAGTTATCTAGTTCCTCTGGGCTGGTAAGTGAAACAGGCTCTAAAATCTCATAACCTATTATTTTGAAACAATTAGCTAAATGCGCTAACGGATATTGATAAAAAGGGGCCTGTGAGGGAAATAAGAAAGCAATAGTTGGCATGATTCAGTATATCGTTATGTGTATCTTGCGACATCACGTAAAACTTTTTGGGCGCGGTGAGCCCATGTATGGTGGTGTATCTTCCCAAGGGCGTTATCCGCTATTTTTTGTAATTTTTTGTCATCGCCGAGGCAGTTTATGACAGCATCAACATTATTTTTAAAAAGATCTATCGGCAGATAATCTTCTCCTGCAACAAAGCCTATTTTTTGCCAATCATTTCCATAGCAATCAGGGGGTAATACTGTGGCGACGGTGACACCGCTGGCCATCGCCTCAAAGGTTCTGAAATGTGAAGAAAAAGAATCGTTAATCAAAATTTTACCTTGCTGCATTGCTATTCTTATATCGGCAAAGGACTCAAGAAAGCCTTTGTAAAATTTTTTGTAATTGGGATATTCAAGCCAATTCGGAGTGCCGTAAATTGCAATAGATGAGGACGCTGACAAACATAGTTTTAATACAGAATCTCTTCTTATCTGCCGGATGGCTCTCGACGTTATGTCATATCTCATTGTCTTGTTAATGGATTAGCTTAGATCAATATGAAATTTCTTATTTAAATATCCTATAATATCGAAAGCACTATCCTGGGCATAATTATTAAGGACATATTTTTCGATGTGTTTGTTTAGCTCCCTGAACTTAATGGGGGGGCGGGTCTCTGGCCTGACAACAAAACGATTTAGCGCTTCTTCGGACCAGGGGCTGGGCATGTGGCCTAAAAAGGTAAAATCGTATTTATGAGGGACTGAATGGGGGGGCAGATCCCGCTCATCGACACCGGGCGGTAGATAGTCGATGTATCTTGCGGCTCCTAATTTACGGAAACGCTTAACCCAATATCCCACGAAGGTATAAAGGATGTCGCTTCCTTGTATTTCCCCAGGTTTTCTTCCCCAGAAATCAACCAACCAACAGACATGGGGTAAATTAGGTGGGAAGCCCGGTATTTCCCCCTTTGACCTATTCATCTCAAATACAATATCCGGAGATTCATTGTTGATGAGACGTAGCAGATCGCTTGGCTCAATCAATCCGCCTTTACCTATCACCACACAGCCTGCTTCCTCAAATCCAGCTTTAATAGGGGGATACAGATTCTTGTAATATGTAGAGTTATCCGGAATGGATATAATTATTCGTTTAATCGTTAATCTCCGCAAAATTTGCTGGGTGTCATAACAATTTATTAACCTTTTCTCGAAATTGCTTAATATTCATCGTTTACCTTATTCCTGCTGAAATCAAAAAATATAATATTTATCCTACTTCGCCAAATTGTCTCTTTGCCCTGCGGGTTCAAAAGATTGATTCCATGACAATATCATTTGGCTATCTATCCCTGCGTCAATGAGGGCGTCTACAGCCTTCCCGTATTCGACCCACGGCAAGACTATGAAAACTGCGTCTTTATTTTTTTTGATATTATTATTATCGAGAAGCTTAACGGTTCGATTCAAAAATTTTTCTCCAACTCTGGATTTTCTGCTATCAAGCACCGCTTTTATCCGCAAGTTGTTTAATAATATGTCTTCTTTGAATACGGAAAAATATCTGTCCATGGCCGGGATTATCACAACATCTCGTTTTGCGAGTTTGATCTGCTCAGCTTTTTCCTGAAAACGCTTAAAAAAAGTTCTAAAATGGGGAATATGTTTAGGTTGCAAATGCATCTTGCGACAACAATTGGGACATAGAAAATTGACTCCAAGCATGCCGATTGGTGCGTCAAGATATATGTTGCCGTCCTCCCGTGCTTCCAGAGGATAGCGGAAGTCTGTTTTTAATAAATATCCGCAAGAGGGGCATTCTATGGCCAGACGGGACTGCCATTTACCGCTTGACACTACTCCTTGCACCAATGCTGAGCGCTTGCGGTGGTTAAGGTCGTTTATTTCTCGTAGTTTAATATACCAGTCTTTAAATTCAACATCACTCATCGAGGTCATGTTAATTTGATGCCTATACAGATAATCTGAGATATCGCATTGATTTCGTATAAACTGCAGTTTGTCTTTAATAAGCCCCTTGCGCCAGGCATAATCAAATATTTGGGTGCCGGCGTAGGGAATTACTGCCGACCAGTCAACGAAATAAAGCTCATTCTCTTGCTGAAAACGTAGTGATTCCTGCAAGGTCTCATTGGTTTCTGCCGGATCACCAAACAAAAAATTGGCCTGGAAACCTATTTTCGCCTTGCGCAGCATTTTTACCGCGTTGGCAATATCAATCACCTTTATTTTTTTCTGCATGCTGCGAAGTATCGTATCTGAGCCGCTCTCGAAACCTAAAGAAATAAAATTGCAGCCCGCCCGTTTCATCAAAAAAAGCGATTCTTGATCCAGCTGGTCTACTCTAAGCTGGCAAAACCAGCGGATATTGAGTTTCTTTTCTAACAGAATTTCGCAAAAATATCGCAGCCGCCTTTTGTCTGCCGAAAATAGTTCATCGTAGATGGACACATTACTGATGCCATATTCTTTGATGTAGCGCTCTATCCGCGAGACCACCATATTAATATCATGAGTTTTATATTTTCCCATCCCGGCATGGTGACAGAACGTACATTGAAATGGGCAAGAACGACTGGCAAGCATTGGTATTGACTTGCCCATATCGTAACGCACAAGGTGGTAACTGATTTGTGCCTCTCCCTGGAGGGCAAGATATTTTTTGATTTCCATTAAATCAAGATCAGGCTCCGGCAAGGTATTAAGGTCTGCTACTACCGGTCCTTTGCCGTTATATATAGGGTTGCCCCCGGCCCAATGCCAAATGCCGGCCAGCTTATCTATTGGATTGGTCCCCGCGATGGCTTGCAGCAAATTAGCAAAAATTATCTCTCCTTCACCGATTACCATGTAATCAGGCTTAAGAGTCAGCATTACCAATTCCGCTTCGCATGAGGTGATTCCACCACCTAATATGATTGGCATCCATGGAACTGTTTCTCTGATTAGTTTAATCAGCTTTTCAATTTCATTGAAACAGACGGTAAGCCCGGTAATGCCTACGGCATCATAATTATTTTTTTTTATTTCCCGAACCAAGAGATCATATCGTTCATGATTTGGGTAGTGATTCAGGTTGAGCCCATCTACCTGGTGGCCTTTCCCTTTTGCGTAAGCCCCCACATAGGCAAGCCCTAACGGGAAATATGATGTGTTGACCTGGGGGTAATATGATGGGGCCACTAATAATATTTTCATGGTTTTAGGTCAGTCACGGTATTTTTTTAATATTCTGCCAGACGGTTGGGAAACTGCCCTGCTTGTTGACGGTAATGCGTTAAAATTTGCGGAGCAGGGTGGGGTTCCCCTGTTGTTTATTAATGATGGTCTGTATTTCATCATATTCTTTCAGATAATTATTTTCGGACAACTTCACCATAAAATGATTAAAACAATTACGATCTTTTTGTTTACCTTTTATTAATGAATTTGAGCCCGCAAGATAGATATCCTTTAACCATAATAAGGCGAAGTTACTTTGTGGCTCTATTTCATCTTGGGGAAGTTTTAAGATGCGTATGCCAATTTGCAGCTACTCCCGTTATAGGTTGAAATTATTCAACGCAGGCACTCGTGCAACGAAATTGGCATAAAACGCCCTACAATGTTGACAGGCTAAGCGCAATATAACGGAAAAATGACATATTTAATTTCGTTTTTTGTTAGAATT